>CAZCDY010000242.1:0-4044 GCA_964497145.1 uncultured Gammaproteobacteria bacterium | reverse complement strand
ACCGAATACGGCAAAGTCCCTTTTAGCCTTGCAAATGGGGTGGAGTCCATAGATAGATACGCTTAGGCGTCCGCTTATCCGATCACGTTGATTTTCGCCCTGAGCAGCCGCACGTTGACCTCGGCCTCGGCCAGCAACCAGTCTTCGCGCTCGTCACTGAGGAAGCCCTGTGACTCACCGCGCAGGTAGGCGGCCTCGGCGATGAGCTGGCGACGTTCATCTGCCGTGATGATGCGGCGCTCAGCCGGTCGGCGCGTGGCCTGGCTGACCGGGGCCTTTGTGGCTGCCGTCTTCTTCGCAACCGGGCGTGCGCTGGCCACGGCCTTTTTCTTTGGCGCCGCCTTGCTGGCCGCTGCCTTTTTCACCGGCGCCTTTTTGCTGACCGTCTTCTTCACCGTTGCCTTTTTGGCCGCGGTCTTTTTCTTCACCGCTGCGGTGGTCGATGGTGCCGCCTTGGCAGCGGTCTTCTTGGTGGCGGTTTTCTTGGTGGTCTTGGCCATGTACTACATCTCCCTATTGCATGCAAAACCGGGGTATCCCGATGTCAGACACCCAGCAAGGATCGAACCAGACTGATTCGGTGCCTGAATGATTGAATTTCTGCCCAGATAGCGAACCGCAGACGTGTCTTGGCGCACGGCAATGGTGCAATTCGCGGGGCGATGCTAGCCCAAGGTGCGGCGGGTGACCAGTCAAAAAATGTTACAGATACCGAGATGTCACAGTGGTAGCGACGGGTCCTGTACGGGCATGCCCTTTCTGGACCGATTGACTGCATGTCGGGAGACGGCTTTTGTTCGCCGCATCCCGCGCAGGGCGTAATGACCCAAGCGAATTGCGCCGCAGCGAACAGGCAGGTGGTTTTGGTTTCGTCTTGATCTGATCAGAGCGGTGTGAGTTCCTGCCCGCTGCCGGTCACGCCCCAACCGCCCCATGACCAGTTCTTGCGGTAGATGTCGCTGGCATAGTTGTCGGCGCTGCGCACCAGATCCCATTTTTCCCTGATGCCCGGCATGTCGTATTCGAACGCCTCTGCGATGGCCGGCATGAACTGGGCCCAATGACTGTTGACGCTCTTGGGGCAGGTCGAGCCGTTGCACCGCAGCTTGCCGGAACAGACCTCATCGCCGAAATTGGCCCGAAACAGGGTCGGCCAGTCTTTGTAGAGTTTCTCGGCAGTGGTGATGGCACCAAAGAAGCGGTGTGCCTGGTCCGAGTATTTGAGGGTATATTCGGCCCCGCGGTCTGCGCAGTTGCCATCGGCCCCGCCCAGCTGTCCCACGACGCTCTGCAACAACCAGCGGGCCATTCGCTGTGCCTCGGCTTTTTGCTCGCCGCGCAGTGCATCGGTCCTGGCGATGTAGGCTGCAGACCAGGCCAGGAAATTGAACATCCAGGGCCTCTGGACGATCGGCTTGTCCTTGCCACTGCCAAGCGCCGCCCAGGGGGCACCCAGGGTATAGCTGTCGTCGATCTTTTTGTTGTCGGGTCCGGCCAGCAGCATCGTCCGGTATTGGGTCCAGAGCCAGGCACGCAGATCCGGCAGGCTCGGGTGATCGTCGGGCAGGATCTGGGCGGCGTTGCCGATCGCACGGATTATCCAGGCCGTCTGCCGGATCTGGCCCTGTGAGCGCTTTTTGACGCCTTCACCCTTGACCCTGCTCAGCATGTAAAGGGCCGCGACATTGCCCTCCATCAGATCGCGGAAATAAGTGTCACCCGTAATGAGGTAGGCAACATAGATCTCGGGATTGTGCGCGCCGTCGAACTGGTAAGGGCCGTTGGTGAGGTAATTGCTCCCATTGCCGTTTTTGCCGTTGAACGCGATGGCGGGCGAATCGGACGGTTTGAGGATTTGGCCTTCTGCATTGCGCCAGGTGATGGCATACATGCCGGCGCCCCGCATGTTCGCGATAATGGCGCGCCACGCCCTCGGGTCACCGTTCGAACCCAGCCAGCGTGCGACCCATCCGGTCACCGGTCCGAGTTCGAAGGTCACGCCACCGGCGCCCATCACTTTTTTATAGTTGCCGATCTTGCCGGGTGTGTATTCCTGCGTTAGCGCGTTGAGCTGACCCTCCGGCACCGATCTGATCCAGCCATAGCTGGGGATCAGACCGGTTCGCTGCAGCCTTTGCGTGTCCTGCCAGGCGGTATGTGGATACTGTTCGGTGCCGATGTAACGCTCCCAGTCGACACTGCTGTTCTTGTACAAAGGCAGGGTGTCGGTGTCGACGGTCACATGGTTACCGATGGTGACCACCAGCCGTTTGGTAACGCCTTTCTTGTCTTTCGAACCCCCTCGTTTCGGGTTGGGTCGCTGGACCCAGACGCGCACCCAGAGGTCGCCGGAATCGAACAGGCGGACCTGAAACCGCGCCTCGACCCCGTGATCGCCAAATGCCCCGCGATAGATTGCCTCGACCATGCTCGGCGTGCTGTAAGGGACCTCGAGCGGTGATCCCAGCAGATCCGAAAGCTCGATCACCTCATCGTTAAACGTCACGGCCGCCCTCGGCGCAGCCTGGACGATGTCGTTCTCTGTAAGCGCTTTGGCCTGGATCGATTTGTCGCTCAGCGAGATATCCCTGCCGACCGGAAATACGCCGGTCGCCACGACGTGCAGCGGATCACCGTTCTCGTAACGCCGCAGGACGGTGACGGCCTGCCCGGTCGAGGTGCTGCGCGGTTCGAAACCCAGTTCGCCGGGAGAAAGCCCGAGGGCGATCGTGGTTGGGACCACGGAGGTGGTTGCGTCGAAACGAAAGCTTGGTGGCGCGGTGGGGGAGTCTTTGGATGCGCCGACTGCCTGTGCGCACCAGCCGGCCAACAGCAGAATCAGGATGGCGGTCTTGAATGGTTTGGTCCTAACCCTCATGTGATTTCCCTGGTACATCCGATTTGCGGGGTTGATCTATCCTAAGGGCACCATACAACGAAAAAGGGCCCCGAAATGGGACCCTTTTTAATTTGGCGGAGGGGCAGGGATTCGAACCCTGGGTGGGCTCTCACCCACGACGGTTTTCAAGACCGTTGCATTCAACCGCTCTGCCACCCCTCCGGTGTGAGCAAGGCGGCGTAGGATACCGGAATTTCCCTATAAGACAACCGTCTTTTAGGACTTGAAGTGCCTTTGGTTTGACCCTATTTTTGCGGTATCCTCGCGGAAACTTCTGGACCGGACGCCGGTCTGACTTCTGAACAAATCGCATCAACTGCCCAGGAGGCACATGCAATGAATCGTTACGAAAACGTTGTCGCTCACAGTGGAGGCCACGCGGAAGCCAGCAACAAGGTCCTGAAAAACACCTATATGCTGCTTTCCGCCACGCTCGGCTTCAGCGCCCTGACTGCGATGATTTCGATGGCAATCGGCATGCCGCCGATCGCGTACCTTGGCTCGGTTATCGTCGCCATGGTGCTCGGTATCTTCGTGCTGCCGAAAACCGCCAATTCCAGCAAGGGTATCGGGGTCATCTTCCTGATCACCGGCCTGCTCGGTTTCGGCCTGGGCTCGGTACTCAGCATGTACCTGGCACTGCCGAACGGCCCGCAGATCATCGCCACCGCCTTTGGCGGCACCGGTATCATCTTCCTTGGGCTGTCAGGTTACGCGCTCACCTCCAAGCGTGACTTCAGCTTCATGGGCGGGTTCCTGTTCGCCGGCATGATGGTCGTGGTGCTCGCGATGGTTGCCAATATCTTCCTGCAGATGCCCGCGCTCTCGCTGGCCTTGT
This sequence comes from uncultured Gammaproteobacteria bacterium, assembly GCA_964497145.1. GTDB lineage: Bacteria > Pseudomonadota > Gammaproteobacteria > Chromatiales > Chromatiaceae > Thiosocius. Next base: position 307 of record CAZCDY010000242.1, on the reverse strand, counting down.
CGGGCGGCATCATCCTGATCATGAGCGGGTTCATCCTGTTCGACACCAGCCGCATCATCAATGGTGGTGAGACCAACTACATCATGGCCACCTACGGCCTGTACCTGAGCATCTTCAACATCTTCATCAGCCTGTTGAACATCCTCGGGATCATGGGCGGCGACGAATAAAGCGGCCGCATAAACCAAACCAACCCCGGCCAGGTGCCGGGGTTTTTTCTGTCTGAGGGAAACAATGGGGTCAGACCCCATCGGTTTTAAGAGGAACCAATGGGGTCAGACCCCATCGGTTTTCATCGGTTTTAAGA
>CAZCDY010000241.1:1544-4113 GCA_964497145.1 uncultured Gammaproteobacteria bacterium | reverse complement strand
TCGTACCAGTCTCCGCCCTTGCTGCCCTCGGCAAACATCTGGTGCTCATGGGCTGCGGCCTGAAACGGGGTCAGATGCGCCCATCCCTCAAAGTCGTCCGGGCGGCTTCGGTGATGGGGCAGAATGAAGATCGGATGCCCGGCCGTTTGCACGGCCGCACGAACCTTGACCAGATTGGCATGAAGATCGACCGATCTGGACACTTCGCTAAGGGCGGGCCACATTTTGCCGTCTTCGGCCAGGAAATCGTTGTAGGGATCGACGCAAAGAAGTGCTGTTTTGCCTTTGGGGTATTTGGTGGTGGTCATGGATCGTTCCTTCAAGTCTTGGTTGGAGGTTGCTGCGGTGTCACAACACTTCAATTCACGCGTTTGGTCTGAACAAAAGAAAGGAGACGCTCTGTCAGGCGGCTCATGTCATGCGGTACCATCATGTGTTCGCTCTTTCGTGCTCAGGCCACCCGCTGAATCCCGCGATGACATCCCTGCGAAACAACAGGACAAGGGCCATGAGTTGAAAGACCATGAACAGGCCGATCCCAAGATAGACCGTCACAGGCGCGGCCATTTCCAGCGGCATCGGGGAAATCAATTGGGTGATCAGGCCTTGGGAATAGTCGAAGGCGCCTACAGCGTTGTACGCGACTAGCACGGCCCAAACGCGCAGGCTGCGTCGGGTCCAGAACAGGTAGATCATGACCGGCAGGATCAGGCCGATGATTGTGTCGCTCAGCCACGGTCCGAACCAGCCGTCGGGTGCGATGCCGCCGAACATTTCCACTTGCGGCAGGAACAGGATCGTCTGGACCCGAAAGATCGTAGCTGCCATCAAAAGGGTAATGGCCCATTTCGAAAAGGTGGTCATGTTTGCTTTCTTTCCAGAGGTTTGGGGACGGCCAGTGGAATTATGGCCAAAGCGGTTACGCGGTTGCCATCGGTCTCGTCAGTCACATCTTTTCCTTTCAGGTGTACGAGAGGCAGAGGTCACAGAGTTCAGGTTCATGGCGCGCCGACTAGAACGCCCGCAGCCATTACAGGCACAGCAAAGAAACTGGGCACCCAGACAAAGGTGCGCACGACTGGAATGCCGAGGTAGAAGACCGGAATATAGACGAGCCGCGACACGATGGTCACAAGCGCCGCCCACCACGTCCAGCCGTTCGAGATGTCGAGGCTGACCGCCAGAAGTGCCAGTGGCAGATACAGGATCCCGCCTTCCTTCAGGTTGCCGAGTGTCTTGTCGATCCGGTGGCCCAGTGGGCCCTTGCCGGGCTGCGCATCGACACGATTGGAGAATCCGTAGGCTGTGCCAGCTGTCATCGACGCGTAGCCCCCTTGAACTGCAAGGGCGATGAAGATCAGGACTGAATAGATAAGGATACTCAGGGCTTCGAGAGGCATTGACTGGACTTTCGATTGGGTTGGGCCGCACCTGGCTCTTCATGAGGTGACACGGCGAAAAGCATTCAAGACACCATGGCCATGGAACGGGATCGGAAATGCCCGATCAAACGCGCGATGATGTAGATATGGCTGAGCAGCAGGACCGGCGCGAAGGTCACCAGAAAGAACCACATGGTCCCGATATCCGAGACGATCACGCCTGCGTTCAGCGCCGTCGGCCCAATGATGATCAGGTCTGCGATCCCGACGACGGAAAACAGAATAAGGGCGCAGACACCTGATGCCAGATCGCCGTAGGCCATGATGCTTAGGGCACTTCTTGAAACCTCTGGATCGACCTGGCCCGTGACCAAAAGGGCTAGGCCTAGGTACCGAAAGATATGGAAGATCAGGAACGGCATCACCGCCGCCTCGAATGTTTGCTCGCGAAGCCAAGGGTGCAGGTAGGTCCGAAAGATCAACAGGTAAGCAGCGATGGCCATTGAAAACTGGATTGCGAGGTAGCCGTAATCGTTCATCGGGGATCTCCGTTGTGGGCTTGTGCGGGCGGCAGGCCGCCATTCAACAGGGGGCGACGCTCAAGCGAACGCAATGCTGTCTCCCAGCGGAAGGGTCCGGATCCGTTGCCCAGTCAGGGCGAAAACGGCATTGGCCAGCGCTGGTGCAGCGCAAGGGGTGCCGGGCTCTCCGATACCGCGAATATGTGGAGCGTTTTCAAGGATGCGCGTGGTGATCGGCGGGGCCTGATACATCCGCAGGGGCGGGTAATCGTGGTAGTTCGATTGCTCCACTATGCCGTCGGAAAGGGTGATCTTCTCGCCGATGGCCGCACTCAGGCCAAAGTTAACGCCTGATATAAGCTGCGCATCAAGGTTGCGCGGGTCCAGTGCGACGCCCACATCCGCCGCAACCCAGACATTGGTCACCTTGATGCCCTGCGGCGTCTGCTCAACCTCGACGATCTGCGCCGTGGGCGCGCCGAAGACCAACGCGAAAGCTACGCCACGCGCACGGCCATCGGGTGGGCCAGAACTCCAGTCGGCCAACTCCGCGACGGCCTCCAGCGTGCGGCGCAAGCACACGCGCATGGAGTATCGCCGCCACGCCGTCCAGGTCGAGGTGTATCAGCCCAGCGGCGGGAGCGTGAGCTTCTTCGTGGCCTGCCG
>CAZCDY010000241.1:0-1534 GCA_964497145.1 uncultured Gammaproteobacteria bacterium | reverse complement strand
CTCGATGAAGTTGCGGGTGTAGAACTCGACCTTCTGCTGCTCCTTGGGGTCCATGCCGTGGTCGCGGCTGGCCGTCTCGAGCACGTAGCGCGAGGAGAGCAGGTAGGACTGCTTGATGAAGTCGAAGAGGACATTGTCGTTCCAGGCGGCATCCCGGAAGCGACGGCTGGCATCGTCGGTGATCAGTTCCAGCCGCATCTCGACCGGGTCGCGCCTGGCAGCGATGGCGATCTCGTCCATCATGCATTCGTGGAAGAACGTATTCTGCGACGCGCCAACCGACCGCCAGAAGCTGACCGGCAGTAAGGGATCGGCCTTATAGGCCGTCGCGCGGTAATTTTCGATCCCGTACGGTTGGTCCCAAAGTGCTTGGCCGATGGTGAAATCTGGCACGAATCCCGGGATCGGTGCGGGAGCGCCGCCACGATCACTGATCCCCTTCAGAATTGAAGGGCTGGCGGTGGACACATCGACTGCGACCGGCAGACCATCGCGCACGACCGCCCGGAACCGACCTATGGCGGCAGGCCGGAACGTGCCGCCCGCGGTATCATCTTCGCGGGAGTATGTGAGCAGAACCGGTGTGCCCTCCATCTGGACGGCGAGTTTGGCGGCGTTTTGGACGAAATCCATCTCGCCGCGCCGCCCGAAGCCGCCACCAAGCAATGTGGTGGTGATCGTGACAGCGTCTTGCTCAATCCCCGCCGCCGTTGCCGCCTCCCGACGGGCGACCGTGGGGCCTTGCGTCCCCGTCCAGATTTGCAACCGGCCGTCCTGAAAAAACGCCGCAGCACTCATTGGCTCCATCGTAACATGGGCCAGGTAGGGCGCGCGATACTCCGCCTCGATTATCTCTGCGCCATCCAGTGCCGCCTCCACGTCGCCATCATCGCGTTGGCGGCTGTCGAGGTGATCAGGGGTGAAGGACGCTGCGATGGCACCGCTGCCGATATCGAGCACGGCGTCGACACCGGGCATAGCTAAGGCCTCAGTTGCGTCGAAGCTAATGATCGTGCCGCCGGGATAGGGGGAGCGCCGGATCACGCCAAAACGCATGCCGGGCAGGCGGATGTCGCTGGCATAGATCGCCGCGCCTGTGGATTTGTCGACCACATCGACGCGGTCTTGGGACTGGCCCAGAATGCGCCATTCGCCTCGGGGTCGCAGGGGCGGAACGTCCACCAGCTCGACATCTGCGGCGTCGGCGGCCAAATCGGTATAAGGCAGGCGCGTGCCGTCAGGTAGGACAACGGCGGAGGATTGTGTTCTCAGGTCGGCTACGGCAATGCCAGAGCGGGCAGCGGCAACGGCCTTCAGCGTTTCGCGTGCCACCGCACCGGCTTGGCGCATCTTTTCATATGCATCGTGGGTGGACGTGGACCCACCGGTAATCTGATAGGCGAGGAACACCGCCGGGATATCGCGCTGCGCACGGGCAAACTCGGCCAAAGCGCTCTGGTCTGGTGCGGGGAAGGGATAGCCTTCTTCCACCACGCCACCGTTGAAATAGGCTGACGACGGCGGGCCGTGATCG
>CAZCDY010000240.1:0-4113 GCA_964497145.1 uncultured Gammaproteobacteria bacterium | reverse complement strand
GGCCTATGTTGGTCATGCAGGAACCGATGAAGACCTCGTCGATCTTGGTCCCGGCAACCTCGGACAGCGGCTTCACATCATCGGGATCGTTCGGGCAGGCCAACAATGGCTCGGTGATCTCCGACATATTGATCTCTATCACCTCTGCATACTCGGCGTCGGCGTCGGCGCGCATCAGTGACGGATTCTCCAGCCACTCTTCCATCGCGCGGGCTCTGCGCTCGAGGGTCCGGGCATCTTCGTAACCTTTGTCGATCATCCAGCGCAGCATCACGATGTTCGAACGCAGGTACTCGGCTACCGATTCCTCCGACAGCTCAATGGTGCAGCCGCCGGCAGATCGCTCTGCAGAGGCATCAGACAACTCGAACGCCTGCTCGACGGTCAGGTTCGGCAGCCCCTGAATCTCGACGATACGGCCGTTATAGACGTTCTTCTTGCCTTTCTTCTCGACCGTCAGCAGACCGCGCTTGAGCGCCTCGTAAGGGATGGCGTTGACCAGATCGCGCAGCGTGATGCCCGGCTGCATCTCGCCGGAAAACTTGACCAGCACCGATTCGGGCATATCCAGCGGGATAACGCCCAGCGCGGCCCCGAAGGCGACCAGGCCGGAACCGGCCGGGAACGAGATCCCGAGCGGGAAACGGGTGTGTGAATCACCACCGGTACCCACCTGGTCCGGCAGCAGCATGCGGTTCAGCCAGGAGTGAATGATGCCGTCACCCGGTCGCAGTGCAACACCACCACGGGTATTGATGAAGTCCGGCAGCGTGTGCTGGGTATTGATATCGACCGGCTTGGGGTAGGCCGCGGTATGGCAGAAGGACTGCATCACCAGGTCGGCCGAGAAGCCCAGGCAGGCCAACTCCTTGAGCTCGTCCCTGGTCATCGGACCGGTGGTGTCCTGGCTGCCGACCGTGCTCATGCGCGGTTCGCAGTAGGTACCCGGGCGGATGCCCTCGACGCCACAGGCCTTGCCGACCATTTTCTGCGCCAGAGTGAAGCCCTTGCCGCTGTCTTCCGGATCAACCGGACGCCGGAATATCTCGCTGTGGCCCAGGCCCAGCGACTCGCGCGCCTTGGCGGTCAGGCTGCGTCCGATAATGAGGGGAATCCTGCCGCCGGCCTTGGCCTCGTCGAGAATGACGTCGGTCTTCAGGGAAAACTCCGAGATGAGCTCGCCCGACTCGTTCTCGATCCTGCCGTCATACGGCTTGAGCACGATCACGTCACCCATCGCAAGATCGTCTACCGGCACCTCGATAGGCAATGCCCCCGAGTCCTCGACGGTGTTGAAGAAGATCGGCGCGATCTTGCTGCCCAACACCACGCCGCCGGCACGCTTGTTCGGAACGAACGGAATATCGTTGCCCATGTGCCACAGCACGGAGTTGGTCGCAGACTTGCGCGAAGACCCGGTTCCGACCACGTCACCCACGTAGGCGAGCGGCAGACCCTTCTGCTTGAGTCCCTCGATATCCTTGATCGGGCCAACCTTGCCGGCATCATCCGGCACTATGCCGTCGCGCTCGTTCTTGAGCATCGCCAGGGCATGCAGCGGGATGTCAGGACGCGACCAGGCATCCTGCGCGGGCGACAGATCGTCGGTGTTGGTCTCGCCGGTAACCTTGAAAACGGTCAGCTTGATCTCAGCGGGCACGTCTTCCTTACGCGTGAACCACTCGGCATCGGCCCAGGACTGCATGACCGCCTTGGCATTGGCGTTACCGGCCTTGGCCTTTTCCTCAACATCGTGGAAGGCATCGAACATCAGCAAGGTGAACTTCAGCTGTTCCGCGGCCAGTTCGCCCAGCTCGCCATCCTCCATCAGCGCGATCAGCGGCTGAATGTTATAACCGCCAAGCATGGTACCGAGCAGTTCGACCGCCTTGCGCTTGTCCACTAGGGGAGACGCCGCCTCACCCATGGCAACCGCAGCCAGAAAACCGGCCTTCACGTAGGCGGCTTCGTCCACGCCCGGCGGGACACGATTCGTCAGCAGGTCGAGCAGAAGTTCTTCCTCACCCGCTGGCGGCGCTTTCAGCAGGGCGACCAGGTCGTTTACCTGTTCGGCGCTCAAAGGCAGTGGCGGGATCCCCTGTGCGGCGCGTTCTTCGACGTGGGTACGGTAGGCTTCGAGCATTGGATCACCTCATTCACGATTGTGCAGGTTGCTGCCGAAGTCTAGACGGCGGTCACCTGCCTGGTGGTTAAAGCTGTCAATCCCTTTCCCTGGGAAGTCCATGGTTCCTCGCCATGGCCGATTCCTGCTTAGTGCGGCGCAACATAGCAAAGCAATTTGCATACGTATAATGGATACTTTGCATAAATAACATGTTATTTATGCATATCAAAACTGCCTATGACCCTGCGGGGCTATCATTTATGGACCTGACCCTCATGCGTTCTTTCCTGGCCGTGGCCGAAATCGGCGGCGTTACCGGGGCCGCCGAGCGCATCGGCATAACCCAACCCGCCCTGTCACGACGAATTCAGCAGTTCGAAGAGCATCTTGGTGTGGAGCTGCTCGTTCGGGGTCGCCGTGGCGCGGTACTCACCGAGATCGGTCGGCTGGTGCAATCGGAGTCGCAGGGGATCGTGGCGCGCTACGAACAGATGCTTGAGATGGTGTCCACTCAACAGCGACTGGAGGGCGGGAGCGTTCGCATAGGTGGCGGGGCCACTGCGGTCTCCTTCATCCTGCCGGAGGCAATCGCCGAGTTTCAGGCCGCTCATCCCCAGGTCCGGTTTCAAATGCGCGAGGCCGGCAGCAGCGAGATTGCCGATGACGTGGTTGCCGGGCACCTCGAACTCGGGGTGGTCACCCTGCCGGTACGCGACCGGGAACTGGATGTCACACCGCTGACCAATGACCGCATCGTGCTGGTCGCGAGGCACGACCACCCGCTTGCCCGTCGCCGTCGGGTGCGCATCGTCGATCTGGCCGATCAGGCCTTCGTTGCCTTCGAGGCAGGCAGTGCGCTGCGGCAGATCATCGACGCCAAGCTGCGTGACGCAGGGGTGGAGGTGAACGTCGTGATGGAACTGCGCTCCATCCCCGCCATCCTGCGTATGGTTTCCACCACCGGCAATCTGGCATTCGTAAGCCAGCTCGGCATGGAGCAGCAAAACGATGTGATCGCGGTACCGGTGCAGGGCCTGCGGATCGAACGTCGTCTGGCCGTGATCGCCCGTCGTGGCGTCGCTTTGTCGACGGCGGCGAGCGCCTTCACCAAACGACTTCAGGCCCTTCAGGGCTGAAAATGCACCAAAGCAGCCTCCCGGCACACAGCCCAACGGATTGCAGCCGGGACAGAAAAGCGTAATATCTGCGCTTCGATCGGCCGTGCCGGAATGGTCACTATTTAGCGGTTTAATGCCCGCTGAGTTGACAGCCAATTCGCAGAATTCAAAGAATGGCCGACTAACCCGAACATAAAATGTCCCCGGAGGAGAACCTATGTCAGACGTCAAGACCTATCCTGTACCCGCAGATTTCGCGGCCCAGGCCAACGTCAGCGCTGAGCAGTATCAGGAAATGTACAAACGCTCGGTTGATGACCCCGCAGGCTTCTGGGGCGAGCAGGCAGAGGATTACCTCACCTGGTTCAAAAAGTGGGACACGGTGCTGGATTGGTCCTTCGCTGGCGACGACCTGCACATCAACTGGTTCAAGGGCGGCACCCTCAACGTCTCTTACAACTGTCTCGACCGTCACCTGGAAACCCGCGGCGATCAGGTCGCCATCATCTGGGAAGCTGACGATCCGAACGTAGACCGCAAGATCACCTACCGCGAGCTGCACGAAGAGGTCTGCCGCTTCGCCAACGTACTCAAGGATCGTGGTGTCAAGAAGGGTGACCGCGTATCTCTGTACCTGCCGATGGTCGCCGAAGCCGCCGTAGCCATGCTCGCCTGTACCCGTATCGGTGCAGTCCACTCGATCGTATTCGGTGGCTTCTCCCCGGACGCGCTGAAAGACCGCATCAACGATGCCGAATGCGAAGTGGTGATCACATCTGATCAGTCCATGCGTGGCGGCAAGAAAGTACCTCTGAAGGGCAACGCCGACCGTGCCATCGCATCCTGCCCGCAGGTACATACGTGCATCGT
>CAZCDY010000239.1:0-4154 GCA_964497145.1 uncultured Gammaproteobacteria bacterium | reverse complement strand
TGCGTGATCTGCAGTCGGACTACATCGGTCGCCCCAGCCCGCTGTTTTATGCGCGGCGCTTGTCGGAAAAACTCGGTGGGGCGCGTATCTTTCTCAAGCGCGAGGATCTCAATCACACCGGGGCGCACAAGATCAATCACTGCATCGGCGAGGCGCTGCTGGCCAAGTACATGGGCAAGAAGAAGGTGCTGGCCGAGACCGGTGCCGGCCAGCATGGCGTGGCGCTGGCAACGGCCTGTGCTCTCGTAGGCATCCCCTGTGAGATCCATATGGGTCAGGTGGACATAGAAAAGGAACACCCGAACGTCACCAAGATGAAGATCCTGGGGTGCGACCTGGTGTCGGTGACGCGCGGTACCGCCACGCTCAAAGACGCGGTGGACTCGGCGTTCGAGGCGTACCTCGAGGACCCGGTCGGCAGTATCTATGCCATCGGCTCTGTCGTCGGTCCGCATCCGTTTCCAATGATGGTGCGTGACTTCCAGCAGGTGGTGGGTGAAGAGGCGCGAGAACAGTTTCTTGTCCGTGAGGGCCGCCTGCCGACCCGGGTCGTGGCCTGTGTCGGCGGTGGGTCAAACGCCATTGGGGCCTTCACCGCCTTTCTCGACGATGAGGCTGTGCAGCTGGTTGGCGTCGAGCCGGCGGGTCGCGGACTCGATACCCCGGATCACGCCGCCACCCTGACCCTGGGCACTCCAGGCGCCCTACATGGCTTCAAGTGTTACAACCTTCAGGACGCGCAGGGCAATCCCCTGCCTGTTTATTCGATCGCCTCGGGTCTGGACTACCCCGGCGTCGGGCCACAGCACTGCTTCCTGAAGGACATTCACCGCGTCGAGTACACAACGGCCACGGACGAAGAGTGTCTGGATGCCTTCATGACCCTTTCGCGCATGGAAGGGATCATTCCGGCGCTGGAATCTGCGCACGCGGTGGCCTACGCGATGCGTGAGGCGCCCAAGATGGGTCGGGACGAGACGATGCTGATCAACCTCTCGGGCCGCGGCGACAAGGATGCGGATTTCGTTGCCGAGAGGCTTGGGCTGTAGGGTGTGATAGGCGAAAGCCGTATCACGCCGATCCGAAGCGGCACAATTCTCTTCGATCATTGTGCCCTGCGCATTTGCAGGCCATTCCCAAGGGGTCGGTGGTGGCCGCGGTGGTGTAAACTCTGCCATCGCGATGCCCGCGGGGAGGCCCTTGGACCATGAGACTTTGCGACAGCGACATCATCGCTGCACTCAACCAGAACCACATTCGAATCGAACCGCGACCGGATGATCAGGTGATCAGCGGGGTCAGCATCGATCTGCGCCTGGGACACCGGTTCCGGGTGTTCAGTTCGCACACCATCCCGTACATCGACCTGTCGGGGTCGCGTGAACTGGTCGATCAGGCAGTCGAGAAGGTGATGAGCGACGAGGTCTACATTGACGAACAGGGCACCTTCGTTCTGCATCCCGGCGAACTCGCCCTGGGCATCACACTCGAGTCGATTACCCTGCCGGACAACCTGGTCGGTTGGCTGGATGGTCGTTCGAGCCTGGCCCGACTGGGTCTGATGGTGCACGTGACCGCTCACCGCATCGACCCGGGCTGGAGCGGTAATATCGTGCTCGAGTTCTTCAATTCGGGGAAGTTGCCCCTGGCCCTGCGTCCCGGCATGGCGATCGGCGCCATGAGTTTCGAGACCCTTACCGGTCCGGCAGAGCGCCCCTACACCAAGCGCGAAGACGCCAAGTACCGCGGACAGAGTGGGCCGGTCGCCAGCCGGATCAGTGAGGACTAGCGGTTTTCGGTTGGTGTGGCAGGCGGCGGGCGCGGGCTGAGGCTTTCCAGCTGCATGTCGACCGTGTTGCCCGCCCAGCCGTGCACCACGCGCAACGGCAATGGGCTCAAGTCGGTGTCAAACCACAGTGCCCTGATGACATCGGGCTTCGGCGTAACGCGTCGGATGGCGACGCTGTCGTAGTGTCCGAGCGGTACATCGATGGCCTCTTTGCCCGCCACCTGCAGCTGGGTTTTTTCAGTTGACTCGGTAGATGCAATCGTTATCTGCGCCGAGCCTTCGCCGGCCATGGCGAGCCGCCGCGCAGTCAACAGGTAACTCAGGCGGTCCTGGGTGCCGGGCAGCAGGGCGGCGCCATGCTCGGCCTGCTTGCTGGAAAGGCGCAGTACATGCCTGTCCCAGTCGAACTCCAGGCTGCCGGCCTCGATATTCTCGCCGGCCATCACACTGTGGTCGAAACGCAGTGGCCGGACACCGTTGGCAGCGATTACGCCGTGACTGCTCTCCAATACCTCATGGCCGTCGGTCTGCGCCATCTGGCCTGCCGGCGTCGTAAAGGCATCGATGCGGTAGTTTCCCTCGGGATCGATTTCCAGCGCGAACAGGGCGTTGCCCACCAGGACATCATTGAACAACAGCACGTAGCCGGCCTCGACCATGATCGGCCCGGCGGGTGTCTGCGGGGTCGGGCTGCAGGCCGTCAGGGCCAGCGCCGCCAGGGCAACTGGCCAGCGGCGGCCAGAACTCAGCATTGGATCGGGGCCCGCAGCGGCGAGTCCTCGAACCACACCTGGTCGTCGCGCAGTTGCAGTTTTCCCTGGGCGTACCAGCATACGACCTGCGGCAACAGCTGATGTTCGCGCTGCAGTACACGGGCCGCCAGTTCGGATTCGGTATCGCCGCCGAGCACGGTCACCCGGGCCTGGGCGATAACCGGGCCGCCGTCGAGTTCGCCGGTGACAAAGTGGACGCTGGCGCCGTGCTCGGTCACGCCTTCCTGCAGCGCCCGCCGGTGCGTATGCAGCCCCTGGAATGCCGGCAACAGCGACGGGTGGATGTTGAGCATTCGGCCGGCGAAGCGGTTGACGAAGGCGTTGGTGAGGATGCGCATGAAACCGGCCAGCACCACCAGGCGTGGCTGGAATTCGTCTATCGCCTGCGCAAGTGCGGCGTCAAAGCTGTCGCGGTCCGGGAAGGCGGTATGATCGACAACCCGCGTCGGGATACCTGCCGTGCCGGCCCGCTGCAGGCCCTGTGCCCCCGGCCGATTGCTGATGACGCCGCAGACCCTGAAGGGCAGTCCGTCGATCGCCGCATCGATGAGTGCCTGCAGATTACTGCCGCTGCCCGAGATCACCACAACGACGGGCAGCCTTCCTTCGCTCGAATTCATCGGTAGCGAACGCAGGGCGCCTCGCACTCGCAGTCGGCGATTTCGCCAATCCGGTAGACCGTCTCGCCCTGCGCCTGCAGGATGGACAAGGCCTTTTCTGCCGCCTCAGCCGGTATGCACACCACCATGCCGATACCGCAGTTGAAAGTCCTCAGCATCTCGACCTCGGCGATGTTGCCGGCGGACTGCAGCCATTCGAACACCGCGGGCAGCTGCCAGCTTTCACGGTCGATCTGTGCGCAGCTGTGACGGGGCAGGACCCGAGGCAGATTCTCGGTCAGGCCGCCACCGGTGATATGGGCGAGGGCATGAACCTCTACCTGTTCGAGCAGGGCAAGCAGCGGTTTGACATAGATCCGCGTCGGGGCGAGCAGTGCATCCCCGAGGCTCGTGTCACCCAGGGGCTGATCGAGTGGGGCAGCACTGACCTCGAGCACCTTGCGGATCAGCGAATACCCGTTGGAGTGCGGCCCGGACGAGGCCAGACCGAGCAATACATCGCCAACCTGCACCTTGTCGGGTTGCAGGATACGTGATTTCTCGACTATCCCGACCGAGAACCCGGCGAGGTCGTAATCACCTTCCGTATACATGCCCGGCATCTCTGCGGTCTCGCCGCCGGTGAGTGCGCAGCCGGCGAGCTTGCAGCCACGTGCGATGCCCTTGATCACATCGGTCGCGGTATCCAGATCCAACTTGCCGGTGGCGTAGTAGTCGAGGAAGAACAGTGGCTCGGCTCCGGCCACCACGATGTCATTGACGCACATGGCGACCAGATCGATGCCAATGGTGTCGTGGCGTTGCAGCTGCAACGCCAGCTTGAGCTTGGTGCCAACGCCGTCGGTGCCTGATACGAGGACCGGTTCGCGGTATCGGTCCAGCGGCAGCTCAAACAGGGCGCCGAAACCGCCGAGGCCTGTCATCACACCAGGGCGAAAAGTGTCCTTGACGATCGGCTTGATATGCTCCACC
>CAZCDY010000238.1:0-4219 GCA_964497145.1 uncultured Gammaproteobacteria bacterium | reverse complement strand
ACGTCCCTTCTTGGCTTATTCTGTGAGCGGGGGAGCCGTTGCGATGCGATAGGCGAGATAGGCCATGTAAAGCGCCGCCAATCCCGTCAGAATCGGGGCCACGATTGGATGAGCTAGAAGGGCACTGACTACGCCGCTACCGACCAGGAAGATGGTCAACGCAGCGCCGCAGAGCAGCCCAGCAAGGAAAAGGCGCGCGGCTCGAAACCCGAAAGCGGCACCTGCTGCCGCCAATCCCAAGGTTGCCGGCCCAGGGGAGGCGACCAATGCGATGGCCGCTCCCAGGAACGCTCCCAATTGAGCAGAGTCAACCGACATTCTCCAGACAACCTCCAAACCAGTCCAGAAGTTAGCACCACGTACTGGAACAAGAAACTGTGAGCTTGATTGTGCGGAAACGGGAATGTCTTTCGTTGGCTGGCTGTGGCGGTTACCTGTTTTTTCCGGAAACCGCCGGTGGACAGATCGAAGCTCGGCAAAGGTCAGCTTTGCGGACCAAAGCTCAGCAAGTCGTTTGGTCCGACGATCAGGCGCAAGCCAGCCGCTCTGCTCATACCGGATGACGGACAGCCGCGAATCCTGTGCTGGTTGTGGCCAGCCCCCGCCGAGGCGAGGCTTTCCGCGCCTGTGAATTTCTGATCGACCATCTCAAAACCCACGTGCCGTTTTGGAAGAGAGAGTGAATGCCTGCCGCAGAGCGCTGCGTCCATGCCCGTAACGGCGACGTCTGAGCCGGGTCGCGTTGGTCCGGAGCCGCGCTGAGCGGTGCCACGGTAAACCCCCCTTTCCCTGTCCTAGATCAGAAAACCCTAATATTCAAATCGTTAATCTGTTGCAACGGCGGGTGCCAGGCGAGGCAGTTGTTCGGGTGTTGTTTCCGGGAAAGGGATCGTTGCGGTCCCGGCAAAACCTGTTTTTCCCTCGGGCGGGAGCGCGGAAGGTCGGTAGCAAAGCGACCCTTCCCACTCGGCCAAGGGTTTCTGCATGCCGGCGTCCCTTTTCGTTGCCACCCGGCGGGAGCCAACTATGAAACGTGCGCACCTTGTGATCGCCGAATCCGGTCTTGACGAGGCAGACGGCAAAAGCCGCCTGCCCGCACTGCTGGATGTAACGCAGAGCGTCAGCGGGTTGCTGCTGGCGCTTTTCATGTGGGGCCATATGCTGTTCGTGTCCACCATTCTTATCAGCAAGGATGCGATGTACAACGTTGTCAGGATGTTCGAGGGTTACTACCTGTTCGGCGAATCGTATTACTGGATCGTTTCGGTGATCGTGTTCGGGGTAATCTGCCTGTTCGTCCTGCATGCCGCATTGGCGATGCGGAAATTCCCCGCCAGCCACCGTCAGTACAAGATCCTGCTGGTGCACAAAGCGACACTGGAACATGGTGATACCAGCCTCTGGTTCATCCAGGCCTATACCGGTTTTGCGATGTTCTTTCTCGGCTCGGCACATCTTTTTTTTATGCTGGTGAATCCTGCAGATATCGGCCCCTATAGTTCCGCCGATCGCGTCTGGGGGGGCATGTGGCCGGTCTACCTGCTGCTGTTGCTGGCGGTGGAACTGCATGGGGGAATAGGCCTGTACCGGCTGGCGGTGAAATGGGGGTGGTTCGAGGGGGCTGATGCAGCGGCCAGCAGGCGCAGACTGATACGCGCCAAGTGGTCGATCACCGTTTTTTTCCTGCTGCTGGGTCTTTTGTCGCTTGCCGCCTACATGAAGATCGGTATGGAACATCGGGATCGGGCCGGTGAGCGCTACCACCCGGACGCACTGCAGCTGCAGTCACAACCGGGTTCAGGCGCCATTGTCGGCTCGGTGTCGGGGCTGCGTGTGAGCTTCCACCCATGAAAGTAATTTACACAGATGTGCTGGTGATCGGTGGCGGCCTGGCAGGCCAGCGGGCGGCCATCGGTGCCCGGCGTCGGGGTCACCAGGTGGTGGTGTTAAGTCTGGTCCCTGCCAAGCGTTCGCACTCAGCGGCGGCACAGGGGGGTATGCAGGCCAGTCTGGCGAATGCAGTGATGGGCGAGGGCGACGACGAGGATGTGCACTTCGCCGATACCGTCAAGGGCAGCGACTGGGGGGCGGACCAGGAAGTGGTGCGCATGTTCGTCGAGACCGCGCCGAAGGCGGTTCGCGAGCTGGCGAGCTGGGGCGTGCCGTGGAACCGGGTCAGCCACGGCGAGCAACAGGTGGTGATCAATGGCGAGAAGGTGACCATCCGCGAGCCCGAAGAGGCGCACGGTCTGATCACGGCGCGAAACTTCGGCGGCACCAAGAAATGGCGCACCTGTTATGTGTCGGACGGCACCGGCCACTCCATGCTGTATGCAGTGAGCAACCAGGCCATCGCCCAGCAGATTCCGGTACACGAGCGCATGGAGGCGATGTCGCTGGTGCACGAGGGCGGCAGATGTCTAGGCGCCATTGCGCGCAACCTGATTACCGGTGAACTGCTGGCCTATATCGCCAAGGCTACCGTGATCGCCACCGGCGGCTTCGGGCGCATCTACCGGGTTTCCACTAACGCGGTGATCAACGAGGGCATGGGTACCGCCATCGCCTTGGAGACCGGCGCCGCCAGTCTGGGAAACATGGAGGCGGTGCAGTTCCACCCGACCGGTATCTTTCCTGCCGGAATACTCGTCACTGAAGGTTGCCGGGGTGACGGTGGTCTGTTGCTGGACGCCGAGCGCCACCGTTTCATGCCTGACTACGAACCGGAAAAGAAGGAGCTGGCCTCCCGTGACGTGGTATCACGCCGCATCGAGGAACACATTGCCGCCGGTTTCGGTGTCAAGAGCCGCTATGGCGACCATGCCTGGCTGGATATCACCCTGCTCGGGGAGAAGCACATCAACAGAAATCTGCGCGAGGTGAAGGAGATTTGCCATTACTTCCTCGGCATAGACCCGGTCCGGGACCTGATACCGGTACGGCCTGCACAGCACTATTCGATGGGCGGTGTGCGCACCGATCATCGTGGTCAGAGCGCGACATTGCGCGGCCTGTTCGCCTGTGGTGAAGCCGCCTGTTGGGACATGCATGGCTTCAACAGGCTGGGTGGAAACTCGGTAGCGGAAACTGTGGTGGCCGGGATGATCGTTGGTGAGTATGTCGCCGATTTCTGTGACGACCCGGCAAACGGCATCGAGGTCTCCAGCGCACTGATCGACGAGTTCTGGATGCGCCAGGATCGGGCACTCGACGACCTGGTCAACGCGAGGGGTAAAGAGCAGGCCATTCCCCTGGGCAATCGGATGAAAGATATCATGACTGACAAGGTCGGCATTTTCCGTAACGGTGAAGACCTGCAGCGGGCGGTGCACGAACTGCAGACACTGCTGATCAGGAGCCGGGATATCGGCGTCCGGGACAAGACCCGCGCCGCCAATCCTGAACTGGTGGCCGCCTACCGGGTGCCGCGGATGCTGAAGCTGGCACTGTGCGTCGCCTACGGCGCCCTGCAGCGCACCGAGAGCCGCGGCGCCCACTTTCGTCAGGATCACCCGCAACGTGACGATGCCAACTGGCTGCGGCGAACGCTCGCGACCTGGCCAGACCCGGGCGGTACTTTGCCAACCCTTGACTACGAACCGCTGGATGTAATGAAAATGGAGATGCCGCCGGGCTGGCGCGGCTATGGCCCGAGAGACCATATCGATCACCCGCAGACGGTGGCGCGGCTGGAGCACGTGGAGGGCATCCGCCGCCAGATGAGTGGTGCCGGGCGCGATGACATTCAGAGGGCGATCATGCCCTACCGGCATCTGCTGCCGTCTCTGCTGCGCAGCGGCAACGCGCGGCTGGGGGAGGCCGATTGATGGATGCGGCAAACAGAAGCAAGGTCCGGCGGCTGGTATTCAGCATTCTGCGCTACAACCCGCAGGATCCCCAGAGCAGTCCACACCTGCAGCGTTTCGAGTTGGATGAGGCGGATGGCATGACGCTGTATCTGGCGCTCACCGAGATCCGCGAAACCCAGGCGCCGTCGCTGAAGTTTGATTTTGTCTGCCGGGCCGGTATCTGCGGTTCCTGCGCCATGCTGATCAATGGCAAACCAGGTCTCGCCTGCCGTACCCTGACCAAGGATTTGCCGGCTGCCATCACCCTGGCACCGCTGCCGGTGTTCGAGCTGGTCGGCGATCTGTCGGTAAACACGGGCAAGTAGATGCGTGCCATGAGCGAACGCCTGGAGACCTGGGTGCATAGCCAG
>CAZCDY010000237.1:0-4301 GCA_964497145.1 uncultured Gammaproteobacteria bacterium | reverse complement strand
CCCCCATATTGCGCAGCACGGTCGAATCGGTCAGGTCGCGCTGCCAGCGCGATAGCGGCAGTTTGAGCGCCAGATGATCAAACAGTGCATTCGCGATCCCGAGGTTGCCTTCGGCATTCTCGAAATCGATCGGGTTGACCTTGTGCGGCATGGTCGACGATCCGACCTCACCCGCAACCGTTTTCTGCTTGAAATAGCCGATCGAGATATAACTCCAGATATCGCGGCAGAAATCGATCACGATGGTGTTGAAGCGCGCGATCGCGTCGAACAGTTCGGCCATATAGTCGTGTGGTTCGATCTGAATCGTATACGGGTTCCAGGCGATCCCCAGCGATTCGACAAACTGCTTTGCATGCGCCGCCCAGTCGATCTCCGGATAGGCCGAAAGGTGGGCATTGTAGTTGCCCACTGCGCCGTTGATCTTGCCCAGCAGCCCGATCTGCGCGATCTGCTGTCGTTGTCTTTGCAGGCGCGCGACGACGTTCGCCATCTCCTTGCCGAGGGTGGTCGGTGAGGCCGGCTGCCCGTGAGTGCGCGACAGCATGGGCTGTTCGGCATATTCATGGGCCATGGAGCGGACCGCGGCGATCACCCGGTCGGCCAGCGGCAGCAATACATCATCGCGCCCTTCACGCAGCATCATCGCGTGGGACAGATTGTTGATGTCCTCCGAGGTGCAGGCAAAGTGCACAAACTCGCTGACCTTCTCCAACTCGGTATTGCCGGTGATCTTTTCCTTGAGCAGATACTCGACCGCCTTGACGTCGTGATTGGTGGTGCGTTCGATCTCTTTGACCCGCTGTGCATCGGCCTCCGAAAATCCGCTGATGATCTGCTCCAGTTGTTCCAGGCTGGCCTGGCTGAAGGCCGGGACCTCGGTGATGGTCGGATGTGCGGCCAGCGACTGCAGCCAGCGAACCTCCACCGTGACCCTTTGACGGATCAGGCCATACTCGCTGAACACGGGGCGCAGATCGGCTGTCTTGCTGCCATAGCGGCCGTCGATGGGTGAAATCGCCGTCAGGCTGTTGAGGTCCATGGGAAACGGGTCTCCAGGAAAAAAGTCAGATCGCGAATTATACGGACTGGAGCGGGTGGTGCGACCGCTGTGGATGCGACGCACAAAAAAGCCCGGCGTTGGCCGGGCTCGGTGAGCGCGAGACAGCTGGCGGTCAATCGCCGGTTTTCGGCGGATTCTCTCCGACCGCTGGCTCTTCGCTGGTGCCTTGGATTACCTCGGCACCGGATTCTTTCGCGGTTTCGTACAGCTCGACGCTCTTTTCTTTGGTGGCCTCGTAGGCCTCCGCGGTCGTCTCCTTGGTGGCCTCGTACGCTTCGGAGGTTGTTTCCTTGGTCGCCTCGTATGCCTCGGATGTTGTTTCCTTGGTGGCTTCGTAGGCGTCTACGCTCTTTTCTTTGGCGGACTCGTAAAGATCAGCGGTTTTTTCCTTGGTGGCCTCATACGCCTCGGCGGTACTTTCCTTGGCCGACTCGTACATCTCCTTACTCTTGTCCGCGGCCTCGCCTGCAGCCTCTTTGGTCGACTGCCAGGCCGTATCCCCGAGTTTCTTGGTTTCCTCGGTCCAGACCTTGGCCTGCTCTTTCAAGGCGCTCTGCTTCTCGGTGTCTGCAGCGGCCTGTTCGTTGCTGGATTCGGTGCATGCGCCCAACAACAGGGGCAGGCTCAGCAGGGTGATCTTGTACAGCTTCATTTTGTTTCTCCGGCACTGGGTATGTTATGGGCAGCAGTCAACCACCAGGGGGTTGGCGATGCAAGTCGGCTCAGTCGTCAATACTGTCGACCAGTTCACGTGCCGTGGCTGCAATGGCGCGGCGGCGCAGCAGAAGCTGCCATTTCTTGCCGCCGGCCTGGCGCCACAGAACGACGGCGCGGATGCCGGCGAGCAGTGCAACGCGGATGCGGGTGGCATTGTCCGGGTTCTGCAGCTGCAGCGGTTCGCCCCGGATCATGATCCGAGGACCCAATCCACTGATGCCGTCTTGATAGATCTTTGCCAGCTGCTCATGTTGCATCGAATCGCCGAACTCGAATTGATCACGCTTGTGTGCGAGTGCGGAAAGCTCGTCGTAGAGTCGCTGCATGCCGCCTGCGTTGCGGCGCAGGCGATCGCCAAGGTTCATCAGGGAGATAACATAGCGCGCGATCTCGAGATCGCGCTGTTGTGGGCTCTCGAGCTGGCTGTGCAGGGTGCGTAGGCCATTAACGATACCCTGCCTGCCGGAAAAGACCGACTCGACCGACTGTGGGTCGAATTCGAAAAGTGACTCCCTGCTGGCCTCAAAGGCAGCGGCGTCACAAACCCCGGTGCGTGCGATATCACGTGCAAGCCGCGCGGCCTGGAAAATCCCGCCCAGGGCCATCACCCGATCTGTATCCGAATATCTGGTCATCTGTCTCAGTCGATGATGCCGCCACCGAGGCAGACCCTGTCGTCGTATAGGACGACAGACTGTCCCGCTGTGAGGGCTCGTTGTGGTTGTTCAAACTCTACCACCAGCTGGTCGTCTTCGGTGCTGGCCATGCATGGCTGCAGTGGCTGCCGGTGACGGCAGCGTGCCATGCAGTGCAGTTCCCGGGGCGGTGGGCGGCCGCTGATCCAGTGTAACTGCTGTGCTGTCAGCCGGTCGCGAAACAACAAGGGGTTGTCGTGTCCCTGTGCCACCTTCAGCACATTGCGATCCAGGTCCTTGGCAACCACGTACCAGGGCTCGTCGGGGGCGTCCTGTACCCCGCCGATGCCCAGTCCCTGGCGCTGCCCCAGGGTGTAGTACATCAGGCCCTGGTGGCGTCCGATCCTGCGGCCGTCGGTGGTCAGGATGTCACCGGGGTTGGCAGGCAGATAGCGCGACAGGAATTCGCGGAAGCGACGTTCGCCGATAAAGCAGATGCCGGTACTGTCTTTCTTCTTGTGATTCGGAAATCCGGCCGCGGTGGCGATGTCGCGCACCTCGGATTTGTTCAGCTCACACAGTGGAAACAGGCTGTGACGCAGTGCGTGCTGCCCCAGCATGTAGAGAAAATAGGTCTGATCTTTCTGCTCGTCGCCGGCCCTGAGCAGTTGGCAGCCATCATCTGTGCAGTGTGAGCCGGCGTAATGGCCGGTGGCCATCCTGTCCGCGCCCAGATCCAAAGCGTGTTCCAGGAAAGCCTTGAACTTGATCTCCCGGTTGCAGAGGATATCCGGATTCGGGGTGCGGCCGGCACGGTATTCGTCGAGGAAGTAGGCGAAGACCCGGTCCCAGTATTCAGTGGCGAAGTTGATCGTGTGCAGCCGTATGCCGAGCATGTCTGCGACTGCAGATGCATCGGCCAGGTCCTCGGCGGCGCTGCAATAGGCCTCGTCGTCGTCTTCCTCCCAGTTTTTCATGAACAGGCCCTCGACCTCCCAGCCCTGTTCGAGCAGACGCAGGGCCGCAACCGAGGAATCCACGCCGCCGGAAAGACCGACGATTACCTTGCCCATGCTCACGAGGTCGAACCCGGATCCCGATATCGGGCCATGGGTGTATCAGCTTGTCTGGTTGCGGTTGTCTGCATGGGGAGTGCTGTTTTGCGTCGGCCTAAAAGGTGAAACCTTCGGGTTTCCAGCCATCCTTCCAGGTTTCCAGGTCGATCACGTCCGGCAGCTCACCATTGTCGCGGAACCACGAATCGACCACCCACTGTTCACCGGTTTGCTTGTCACGGATCCGGGCGGTGTAATGCGGCCAGCCGCCGATAAACAGATAGCCGCGAGAGATGACGGGCTCCACGCTGTGCCAGCGCAGCATCTCGGTCTGATCGAACAGGGTCAGATAGGTCGTGGTATTCGATGATTCGTCGATGCAATCCATCTGCGGGTCTAAGGTGCCGATGCCGCCGAGGTCCCCGCCGATGTCGCCGGCGGTGCCTGCGAGTCCACCGGTGATGCGTTCCATCTCTGCAATCGCCTGGCGTATCTGTGCGCGCTCTTCCTCTGCATTCTGTGCTGCCGGGGTGAAATAGGCGACAAGCCGGTTCCAGTGTTCATCGCTCAGCTTGACCCGTTCGACACGCTCGCAGCCATGGTGCAGGCACACCGGCACCGCGGCGCGGTGGAGCGTCTTCGGGTAGTCGTACTGGCGGTACAGTTGATCGTAGGCCTGGCCAGCGAGTGTCGGCTCCACCACCAAAGTCACCGTGAGCAGTGCCGACTCAATCAATCGCATGCAGGCTCTCCAGCCCGAGTGGCTTCGACTGCTGCGCATCCTGCACGCAACGCAGCACCAGCGGACTGCGCGGCGGCAGGTCGCCCTGG
>CAZCDY010000236.1:0-4304 GCA_964497145.1 uncultured Gammaproteobacteria bacterium | reverse complement strand
CTGCGATCCGCTCGTTGACCAATGATTCCAGTGCGTCTCTAAAGCTGGTGCCCATGAGTATCTCCAGATTGACCTTCGGTGTTTGCATTGTACTACCTAACCTCCGGTATTGGATCGGTGTTCCCCAAGCGAGGGGCAACGATACCTATGTCTCGGCCTCCGTGTACCTCTCTGCTTTCGCCCGCCTGATTCCGTATCCATAAGACATGCTGTTCGATGTCGAACAAAAGACGAGAGGTCTGAATTCTCAGACCACGCCTGTTTCGATAGGCGAAATTAGGCCAGAATGATAAGTGCGAACTGAAGATCATTTTCATGGAATTGGAGGTCGAATGGTTCTCTTGAAGCGCCTGGTGCTGGATATCCTCAAACCTCACCATCCAAGTGTGCTCGATTTCGGCCGGCTTCTCGCCGAGCAGGGTGAAAGCCAGGTCCGCCTGGCGGTCCTGGAGATGGACGACAAGACTGAAACCCTACAGGTCATCGTCGAAGGCCCGGATATCGATTTCGACCGCCTGCAGGCTGCCATCACCGAGTTCGGTGCCTCTTTGCACAGCATCGACGAGGTCGAGGTGGTCGGCGAGCCCGAGCCTCGCGCCTGACCGGACATCTCTGAACGCCAATGCGGCCACACGATTACCTGCAGCTTGGCCTCCACCTGTCGCGATCATGGGGCATCATGCGACGTTATTTCGTAGTCAACGGCTTCGATGGCGCGCTGACCATGCTTGGCCTGCTCACTGGCTTCCACCTGAGCGGCGACATTGCACTCGAAGTCGTCATCGGCGCCTGCCTCGGCGCCGCCGTTGCACTGGGCGTCAGCGGTTTGAGCAGCGCCTATCTGAGCGAATCGGCGGAGCGCCGGCGCGCACTCACAGAGTTGGAGTCGGCGATGGTCGCGGACCTGTCGGACAGCGCCCACGGTGTTGCGGCCCATTTGTTGCCACTGCTGGTTGCCATTGTCAATGGCATGGCACCGCTGTTGATGTCCCTGATCATCATCACCCCGCTCTGGCTCGCCCGTAACGGGGTGTTGTTGCCTCTGGCTCCGCTGCAAAGTGCCATTGCGGTCGCGTTCCTGTGCATCTTCGGCCTCGGCATCTTCCTCGGCCGGGTGGGCCGCACGTCCTGGCTATGGAGCGGCCTCAAGACCCTGCTGGTCGCGCTGATCACTGTGCTGATCATCCTCGTGCTATGAATCAGGGCGCCGAAAGCAGGCCGGTCTGGCACCAACTTTCGCCCGACGAGGCGGTTACCCTTTTAAACAGCAACGCAAACGACGGGCTGTCGTCCGAACAGGCCAGGCTGCGTCTGGCCGAGGTGGGGCCGAATGCGCTCCCCGAAGGCAAGCGGCGCTCGCCGCTGATGATACTCGTGGGCCAGTTCGCCGACCTCATGATCTTGGTCCTCTTGGCCGCGGCCCTGATCTCGGGCTTCATCGGCGAGCCTATGGACACAGTCGCGATCCTGGTGATTCTCATGCTGAATGCGATCATCGGTGCCGTGCAGGAATTCCGTGCCGAGCGGGCAGTCGCGGCACTGCGGCAGATGTCCGCGCCGCAAGCCGCGGTGCGGCGCGAAGGCAGGCAGCTGACACTCGATGCAGCCACCTTGGTGCCCGGCGATCTGGTGCTGCTGGAAAGCGGCAACCGGGTGCCGGCAGACCTACGCCTACTCGAGACGGTAGACCTGCAGACGGATGAATCAGCCCTGACCGGCGAATCGCAAGCGGTGGAAAAATCCATTGACCCACTGGACGTGCCTGACGTGGCGCTGGGTGACCGCCGCAACCTGGCGTTCAAGGGAAGCCATGTCACTTGCGGCCGCGCGACCGGGCTTGTGGTCGCGACTGGGATGCAGACCGAACTCGGCAGGATCGCCGGTATGTTGACCGAACAGAAAGGGGTCAAGACCCCGCTGCAGGTCCGTCTGGCACGTTTCGGACGCTATTTGGCCCTGGCGGTGCTTGCGATCTGTGCGGCGGTGTTCGTCTCCGGCCTGCTGCAGGGTCAACCGCTGATGCTGATGGCCCTCACCGCGGTCAGTCTGGCAGTGGCGGCGATACCCGAGGCCCTGCCGGCAGTGATCACCGTGTCGCTGGCACTGGGTGCGCGCAAGCTCAGCCGGCGTCAGAGCCTGGTGCGCAACCTGCCGGCGGTGGAGACGCTGGGCTCGGTAACCTTCATCTGTTCCGACAAGACCGGCACCCTGACCCAGAACCGCATGCGCGCCGAGCTCGTGCTGGCCGACGGCGAACGGCACGCGGGACTGCATGAGGCCGCGGCCGGGGAACCCTGGCACAGCCTGGGTCGTGCCCTGGCGTTGTGCAACGATATCGAGCAGCGCGACGGCAGGGCCACGGGGGAGCCGACCGAACTGGCTCTGTACCTTGCCGCCGAGCAGGCTGGCTATCTGAAATCGGTACTCAGCGACAGCTCCCCGCGCGTCGCCGAGATTCCCTTCGACAGCACGCGGCAGCGCATGACCACCTTACACCGGGACGGTGAGGGGTTCGTGGCCTATGTCAAAGGCGCACCCGAGCTTGTGCTAAGCGATTGCGACGACGTCCTGTTTACCTCCGGCCCGCAGCCGCTCGACCTAGATGCGCTAATGCAGGCTGCCGAGGCACTGGCGGCAGAAGGCTACCGCGTCCTGGCGGTTGCACAACGTCGCCTTGAGGCCATCCCTGAGGTGCTGGAACAGACAGAACAGGCGCTGACGCTACTCGGTCTGGTCGCGCTGATCGATCCGCCTCGCCCGGAGGCACAGGCCGCGGTCGCAGAGTGCCGCACGGCAGGCATCACCCCAGTGATGATCACCGGTGATCATCCCGGCACCGCATGCGCGATCGCCAGCCGCCTGGGAATCATGCGGGAAGGCGGTGAAGTGCTCACCGGCCAGGAACTTGCGCGGCTGTCGGACGATGAGTTCGACCGCCGGGTGGAAGCGGTACAGGTCTACGCGCGCGTCAGCCCGGAGCAGAAGATTCGTATCGTCAAAGCACTGCAGGCGCATGGTGAGTTCGTTGCGATGACCGGTGACGGTGTCAACGACGCACCGGCGCTCAAACGCGCGGGCATCGGTATCGCAATGGGTGACAAGGGAACCGATGTTGCACGCGAAGCGGCGGACATGGTGTTGTTGGACGACAACTTCGCCACCATCGTCAGTGCGGTGCGCGAAGGACGGCGGATCTTTGACAACATCCGTAAATTCATCAGGTACACCATGACCAGCAATTCAGGAGAGGTCTGGACCCTGTTTCTGGCCCCTTTGCTCGGGCTGCCGGTGCCATTGCTGCCAATCCATATCCTGTGGATCAACCTTGTCACCGACGGCCTGCCGGGGCTGGCGCTTGCCGCCGAGCCTGCAGAGCCAGGCAACATGCAACGACCACCGCGCCATCCGCAGGAGAGCATCTTCGCGCATGGCATGTGGCAGCACATTCTCTGGGTTGGCCTGCTGATCGGCGCACTGTCGATCGCCTCTCAGGCCTGGGCATACGCGCGCGGCGCCGAGTACTGGCAGACAGTAGTGTTCACCGTGCTCACGCTCTCGCAACTTTTCCATTCGCTCGCGGTACGCAGCGAACGCGCCTCATTGTTCCGCATCGGGATCGGCAGCAACCTGCCGATACTGGGCGCAGTCCTGCTGACCATTGGACTTCAGCTTGCGGTGATCTACACCCCCGCGCTCAATCCCATCTTCAAGACCCAGGCCCTGCCGCTATTCGACCTCGCCGCGTGCTTCGCTGTGTCGTCGCTCGTACTGGTGGCGGTGGAAATCGAAAAATTTCTGGTGCGTCGCGGTTGGCTATATACGCAACCAGCTTCAGCCTGAAGCTGGCTGGCAGTCAACAATACAGAGTTGGCGCGTATTCCGATGTTGCTACGCGGGTACCTTTTTGGATTACAGCCGGGTATTCAGTGCTGCGGTCAGCCTGTCTGAAGATAAACGGCCGCTAAGAAACCCTGACAACCGCAATCACTCAGGCATATTGGGTGGATCCAGATCCGCTAAAGGAGGCTGTAGTTTATCGGCCTCCTTGGCCAGCCATTCTCTGAGCATCGCCACATGATTCCCCTCTTCGACGGCCATTTCTTTGGCGATGCATTGCACCTCTGCACTCAAGGAGCTTTCTGCAACCTGGGTATAGAAATTCTGCCCACGGATCTCATTGTGAAGTGCGAGCTCTAGCAGACGTTGTCGGCTCAAAGCGCCAGCGGCAGCTTTGGCCGATTATGTTGATGCCTCGATTATGTTGAGCTTCCTGCAGCGCGGTTCGGGGGAACGCGTGACCATGG
>CAZCDY010000235.1:2346-4320 GCA_964497145.1 uncultured Gammaproteobacteria bacterium | reverse complement strand
CTTGGCGCGCTGGTGCTCGGCCACACCGGGGCCGTCATCTTCGATCACCAGTCGCCAGCCGTCATGACGGTGAATACCGACCCTTACCCGGGTTCGGGACCATTTACAGGCGTTGTCTAGCAGATTACCCAAAAGCTCCGCGAGATCATCCGGGGGCAGCCGAACCTGTGCGGGTTCGGTCGCCTCGATCTCCCAGCTAAGTAACTCACCTGCAGGTGTCCGCTTCAGGGTTGCCACCACCCCGCGCAAGATCTTCGGCAGATCGGAATGTTTGGCACGACTGCTTGCCTCGCTGCGCAGCCGCGCTCGGATCAACTCGCGATCGACGCGCCTGCGCATACTTTGCACCAGCTGCTCCAGATCGTCGGCCATACCGGCTTCACCTTTCGCGCGGAGGCGTTGAGCATCCTCGCTGAGTGCCGTGAGGGGGGTTTTGAGACCATGCGCCAGGTCAGCGGTCCACGCACGGGCGTCTTCCACCACTTTGTCGCCGGCATCAAGCAGTTCATTGATCTCGTCAACCAGCGGCTGCACCTCGTCAGGATAGTTTTCACTAAGGCGGCGCGTGTTGCCCGAGCGGATCGACAGAACGCCGCGGCGGATTCGGTCGAGCGGCGACAGTCCCATTCTTACCTGAAGCCAGGTTGCGAGCAGCAGCGCTACCGCAAGCAGCAACAGGTACGGCAGCATGTCTTGCGAAAATTCGTCACGTGCCGCGATAAGGTCGCTGCGGTCGACTGCCACCGCAATTCGCAGGCGCCGCGCCTCGGTCTGTGGCAGAACAATCACCTGCTGTTCACGCACGAGAAGCGATTGTCCGCCGGGGCCAGGCAATTCGTGGCGATGCACCACGCCCAGGCTGAGTTGATCGTCCGGCAGTGCCAGCATGCCATCCCAGAGCGAACGTGAGCGGATCAGGGCATGCTGCGCATCGTCCTGAATCTGCCAGTAGAGTCCGCTCAGAGGCTGGTCGAAGCGTGGATCACCCAATTCCCGGGTGAGTTTTATACCGCCGCCATCATCCGGTTCAATCCGCCCGATCAACTCGCTCAGATAGGTCTCCAGCTGCATATCGAGGCGACGTTCGACATGGTGCTCGAACAGCGCCGTCAGGCCGAAACCCGCCACCACCATTGCTGCACTGATCGAAATTGCCGCTGCGACCAGCAGACGTATGCGCAACGATCGCAGCCTCATGGTTCGGGCTTCTCCACGATGTATCCGAATCCGCGGCGGGTTTCTATCAGCTTGTTGCCGAGTTTTTTCCTTACTCGCCCGACCATCACCTCGACCGCATTGGACTCTCGCTCGAAATCCTGTGCATACAACTGCTCGGTCAGTTCCAGCTGGGAAACGACGCGCCCCGCATGCTGCACCAGGTAGCTGACAAGGCGGTATTCCTGAGGTGACAGGTGCACTGGACTGCCATTAACGGTCACACGCATCTGCCGTGTGTCCAGGGTCAAGGGGCCGATGCTGATCATCGGGTTGGCCTGACCGGTCGCCCTGCGCACGATCGCACGCAATCGCGCCAGCAGTTCTTCGACGCGGAAAGGTTTCGGCAGGTAGTCGTCGGCACCAGCATCGATCCCTTCCACGCGTTCACTCCAGCTACCGCGTGCGGTCAGTATCAGCACTGGAAAATCACGTCCCTCGGCACGCCAGCGCTTCAGCACTGAGAGCCCGTCCATGCCGGGCAAACCCAGGTCCAGGATGACCGCGGAGTAAGCCTCGGTACCGCCCTTGAACCAGGCCGCCTCTCCATCGCTGCTGTGATCGACCACATAACCAGCCGACTCCAAGGCGCTCCGCACGCCCTCTGCCACACTGGGATCGTCTTCAACCAGCAGGATGCGCATCAGTAATCCGAAACCTGGACAAGCTCACCGCTACGGGCGTCGATGTGGACCTTGCGCAGTTGTCCCTGCGGATCGACGATTTTGAATTCGTAAACCCAGCGCTCGAACTCGAATT
>CAZCDY010000235.1:1329-2336 GCA_964497145.1 uncultured Gammaproteobacteria bacterium | reverse complement strand
TTGCCCGGGGCAACACCCTGCAGGTGGGCGAGAACCTCGTGCAGTGGCAGGGCCTCGCCACGGCTCACTGCTTGGCGAGCCAATTCATAGGCACTGTCGTGTTCCTGCCAGTCGTAGTGGTCCGACCAGGCCAGGGGGGTAGCCAGCAACAGGCCGGTCAACATCCATGAACTCCAATATCGCTTGCTTGGCATCAGCATGGGGTGAGCCTACCTCCAGCGCCTGCAAAGAGCCATCAATCGACGTGCCCCGACTCGAGGATCGGCAACAGCCAGTAGTGCATCCCGCTGCCGTGGAAATCGCTCTTGATCCCTTCGAGCAGGGTTTGGGCCTCGGCACAAGAGAGGTGCATCTGGAACAGAACCTGACGTCGTCGCCCCGCGACCTGTTCGGCCAGCGTCATCGAATGCTCGGAACTGCCGTGACCGGAGATCGGGTGGCTTGAAAAACCACCGACCGCAGCATGCGCCAGCATCCAGTCGGTCACTGTATCCTCCACTTCCGGGGAGACCACGAGATTGAGCAGGCAGTTCTGTGTCATATCAGACTCCTTTGGCTTCCACGCCAAAGCGACGGTAAAGGATGGGCAACAGAATCAGGGTGAGTGCGGTCGACGAAATCAGACCGCCGATCACAACGATAGCAAGCGGTCGCTGGATCTCCGACCCCGGTCCGCTGGCAAACAGCAATGGAACCAGGCCGAAGGCGGCGATGCTGGCGGTCATCAGCACAGGACGCAGGCGTCGCCGGGCCCCCTCAACTACAAGTTTCTCGATCGGCATACCGAGTGCCTTGAGCTGATTGAAGTAGGTCACCATCACCACGCCGTTGAGCACAGCAATTCCAAGCAGTGCAATGAAGCCGACCGAGGCTGGCACCGACAGGTACTCATTGGTCAACCACAACGCGAAGATCCCGCCGATCATCGCGAACGGGACATTGGTCAGAACCAACACCGCCTGACGGACAGAGCGGAAGGTACTGAACAGCAGCAGAAAGATCAGGCC
>CAZCDY010000235.1:0-1319 GCA_964497145.1 uncultured Gammaproteobacteria bacterium | reverse complement strand
TGCATGAGTTGCAGCGGTTCCGGGTCCCCACCTATCGGCAGGACGTCCGAGATCACGCGCTGCCCGTCCCAGGAGATCAGGCCAATCGCGGCCGGTACGACGATCGACAGTCGCCGTGCGGCCCGCTGCTGGTTCTCGAATTCACCCCCCCATTCATAATAGTAACCGGTTGGCAGTTTCACCTGCTCTGCCACCTTCCGCCGGGCCTCATCGACGAAGCCGACCAAGTCACGTCCGCCAACGTTGGCCACTACCACAGCCATGCGGTTGCCGCGCTCCCGTTGGATGGCGACGGGGCCTTCTGTGCGTTCCAGGGTCACCAGCGAAGACAGCGGCACGCGCTGACCGTCGGCCAGGGTCAGTTGCAGGGCACCGAATACCGCTGCCGAGCCACGCAGACTGGAGGGTCCACGGACCACCAGCGGGGTACGCCGCGCGCCCTCGTAAACAGTGCCAACGCTGACCCCCTCCACCTGCGCACGCAGGCTGTCTTCCAGGCTATCGACATCCAGCCCGAGGCGCCCGGCCGCAAGTCGATCGACCTTGAGCTGGTAGTACTGAGCGCCTTCATTGCGGGGCGTAAACACGTCTTCGGCGCCCTGAATCTCCTGCACCACCGAGACTATCGACTCGGCTGTTCGGTTCAATGCATCCTGGTCTCCGCCGAAAATCTTGATCGCCAGATCGCCGCGCACGCCGGTAAGCATCTCGGATACGCGCATCTCGATCGGTTGGGTGAACGCATAATCGACGCCAGGGAACTGCTGGAGCACCGTGCGGATGGCATCTATCAATTCGCCTTTGTTGTCCATGCGCCATGCTTCTCGTGGTTTCAGCACCAGGAAGGAATCGGTCTGATTCAGGCCCATCGGATCGAGACCCAGTTCGTCCGAACCGGTGCGGGCAACGATGCCCGTTACCTCAGGTACCTGCCGCATGATCTCGCGTTGGACACGCAGGTCCAGTCCGATGGATTTTTCCAGATTGATCGACGGCAGTTTTTCAAGCTGGACGATCAGGTCACCCTCGTCCATCGATGGCATGAAGGCCTTGCCGACCTGGGTGTAGAGGCCACCGGCGGCTATCAGCAGGATGATGGCGGTGATCACGACAGCGCGCCCGTGATTCAGGCTCCACCGCAGCAGGGGCAGGTAACCGCCCATGATCTTGCGCACCAGCCAGGGGTCATCGTGCGCGGGCTTGCCGAGCAGATACGATGCCAGGACCGGGACAATGGTGATGAAAATCCCGATAAAGAGCTTGGCAACTTCGGTAATGGGAAACCATGAGAAATGATTGAACGTTCGTATCGATTTTGA
>CAZCDY010000234.1:4076-4343 GCA_964497145.1 uncultured Gammaproteobacteria bacterium | reverse complement strand
CGCCGGTCCTGTTATCGCCCCATCCAAATCGGGTCAGATCAAACAGAGGAACCAGACAATGCCCCATCAGACAGACATCCAAGAGGAAACCGGCGTCACCTCCGCCATCCTCGACCACCTGGCACTTCACGGCGCAACACCGGGACCCGGCGAGACCGATCATCGCCCCCTGCCCCAACCCGACGAGGTCGAACTCGCCATGGCGACCCTCTTTGAGACCACCATCGGCCTCCTCACCGGCAGCCAGTTGGAGGACAATATTGAAGA
>CAZCDY010000234.1:0-3983 GCA_964497145.1 uncultured Gammaproteobacteria bacterium | reverse complement strand
CGAGCTCGAGCGCCTCCAGATGATCGGGCTCAAGCTCTGGGACCATCGTGACGCTTTCGAGCAGATGCGCGATCTGGCCGTGGACCACTTCTCGGCCGCCACCGGTTCGCCTTGGCTGCCCCGCACCGGTTCACGCGTCTCGCATCGCGGCCTGACCTCCGCCGTGGTGGACAGCCGGGCCTATCTCTCGGCCAAGCGCCGCAAGGAGACCGAGGTGCACTGCCCCGAAGGCACGCGGATCGCTTTCTCGGGCGGGGACTATCAGGCCTACGACCTGATCTGGTCCGTCCTCGATGCCACCCTTGCGAAATATCCCGACATGGTGCTGCTGCACGGCGGTACGCCCAAAGGTGCCGAGATGATCGCGGCCCGCTGGGCAGATACCCGTGGGATCACCCAGGTGGTCTTCAAGCCCGACTGGAAGAGCCACGGCAAGGCCGCCCCCTTCAAGCGCAACGACAAGATGCTCGAAACCATGCCACAGGGTCTGATCGCCACCCCCGGTTCGGGCATCACCGAGAACATCGTCGACAAGGCCCGTAAGCTCGGGATCCGCATCAAGAGGATCGGGGCTTAGGCCCCGGTTCACGCCCCGCGCAAGAGGTCCTGTACGACGGAAGGCTTCTTGGCGATCAATGCCAGCAGAACCTGTGCTGGGCCTGTCGGGTGCCGGCGCCCGTGTTCCCAGTTCAGGAGCGTACCTTTCGCGACGCCAATGCTCTTCGCAAACTCGGCCTGGGACAGGCCCGTCCGTTGCCGGACTTCGGCGACATCGACCTCCGCCACGGACACTTCATGCACTTTGGCGTCGGCCAAATCACCATTCGCGAAGGCCAGAGCCTCTTCGAGGCCCTTGGATACGGATTCAAATGCACTCATGTTGCGTCTCCATATTTCGCGACAAGCGCCTTGCTCATCTCTACCGCAGCAGCCTGTTCGGTCTTTGACAGGTTGGCTTTCTCATTCTTGGCGAAGACCGTGATCAGAAAGATCGGCATATGGGTCCCGCCAAAGACATACACCGTCCTGAAGCCGCCGCTCTTGCCGCTCCCCTCTCTCGGAATGCGGACCTTGCGCAGCCCGCCGCCGAGAGAGATGCCCGCTTCCGGATTGGCGGCAATGAAGTTGATCGCCGCCTCACGTTCCTGGTCCGACATGATTGCCTTGGCGCGCCTTTGGAATTCGGGCAGTTCGACCACTGTTTGCAATCTCGTCATGTGAAGTTCCATATAGGTTTCGGCGGCGTATGTGTCAATGACGTATAGCATGCACACTGGAAGGGCAAGTCAGCGACGGTTGCACGAGTCAGGCAGTATGCCCTTTCAGTTGGTTGCGGCGACCAATGGCCAAGTGTCCTGTCGTATGTATTGACCGAACCGACCAGCCGGGCTCTCATTTCGGGCGATTGGATGGTTGCGGTGTCACGTGACGACCCGGCCTTTCGTTCCACGCTCTGACCGCCTCGAGTACTCATCTGCATCCTGGGCGCTTCAGCGAAGACAATGGGCGCGGTAGTGATCCTGTGGATGCGACTTTGACGTCTGGGTTTTGTCTTATCAGCGATCAGTTTAGAAGGGTGCCAAGGTCCCTGGCATCTCCCTCGTCTGTTCACTCACCTTCCTTCGTGGCCCCCGCACTTCTCCCTTTGTCTGAGTTGCATGACATGCTGGTCGCAGCTGTCGTCCCGTCCACAAAGGTTGTCGCCGATCTTTTTCCCCTGACCCTGCGGGCCATTCCTCGCGGAGCAAAAAGACCGGCGCCTGCCCCTCTCCGCTGCGCTTCGCCTTCGGTGTGGCCGGGCCTTGGCCAGCTGCAAGGTGACCATCATTGCAACGCAAACAAGGAGAAGAGCAATGACCACGAACTGCATCAAATTCACCAGCGCCGACATCGAAACCGCCAAGGGCGTCGGCTCCATCTCGACCCTGACCTTCGACCTCGACATCACGGTCGAACCCGTCGCGAGCACGAACCCGATGGCCCCCACGCACCGCGTCCTCGGCCGCTCCCCGCGCGGCAAGCTGGTCGAGTGCGGCGGCATCTGGAAGAAGCAGAACAAGGAGACCGGCGCCGACTACTACACGCTGACCATCCGCGACCACGGCTTCAACGCCAACCTCGGCAAGGCCGCGAACCAGGACGATCTGTCCCTGCAGGCCGTCATCCCCTGGGGGCCGAAAGACGCCGCGTGACGCAAAGAATCGGCTGGGGCAACCCAGCCGATTTCCGCTGCCTTCTAGGCCCCCGAAACGACTTGGTTATATGTTGGTCTGCCGTGATTGAAGAGCGGAACGGCAGCAAATGATCATAGTCCGTTTGTAAGGCCCGGCCGATACTGTTCGTTTTGGCACCCTAGGTTTCGAGGTGCTGTCGGGCGTTTCGAGTCCTAGATCTGCATGTGTTTTGACAGCCGTGCAGTCGCATAAATTCAAAATAAAACAGATGGTTACAGAGGCATCGCCGCGAGACATGACCCAATATCTGCGTCGAAGATGTCGCTATTGTCCCTATATATTGAGTCGCGGTGTTCCGTGATCGCTACAGGTTGTCGCCGCATCTAAACCGCCTGGTGCATCGAGTGGGTTCGAACCTCTGGGTGAAAATCGTTGTTAAGACTCATTTTTCCGTGTAGATGACACTTTAAAGAGCGAAATCGCTGAAAAAGCGATATTTAGAGGGCAGGCGGATGCGAGATAGGTCATTTACGGCTGATACGAAGGATCAACCCTTCGACGAGATCATCCTTCAGCAGGGAGAGTTGATTTCTGACCGTCTCAATATGTTGCGGCAGGAACAGTATCCTCCAGATGCCCAGAAAGGTCTACGTCAGTTTTCGCTGGCGGAGGTTGCCTACTATCTTGGCGTAACCCAGTCGACCATCAAGAAGCTTCACCTCGAGGGCAAAGGCCCCGAGCCTGAAACGTCGTCATCCGGAAGGCGTAGCTACTCTGCGGAGCAGATGCTCGAGCTGAGAGCTTATCTGGACAAACATGGTCGGCCCGGCAAGCGTCGATATGTGCCCTACCGACAGCCAGGCGAAGAGTTGCACGTTGTGTCTGTCGTGAACTTCAAAGGGGGCAGCGGAAAGACCACCACCGCAGCTCATCTCGCTCAGCATTTGGCGCTGAAGGGGCATCGCGTTCTTGCGATCGACTTGGATCCTCAAGCTTCGCTGACAGCTTTGCACGGTATTCAGCCTGAACTCGACAACGTGCCATCGTTGTATGAGACACTACGGTATGATGACGAGCGCAAGCCCATCTCCGAAGTAATCCGACCGACAAACTTTCCAAATCTGGATATCGTTCCGGCAAGCCTCGAACTGCAAGAGTACGAATATGATACCCCGGTTGCACTGACGAGCAGCGACCCCCATGAGGGCCGAACCTTCTTCACTCGGATATCCAAAGCGCTCGGCGAGGTCGATGAGCGCTATGATGTGGTCGTAATCGACTGCCCCCCTCAGTTGGGCTACCTGACGCTCACCGCTCTGACGGCCTCATCTTCGGTGATTGTGACCGTCCATCCTCAGATGCTGGACGTCATGTCGATGAGCCAGTTTCTTCTGATGTTGGGCGGGATCATGAAGACGATCCGTGACGCTGGAGCGAACATGCGCCTGAAGTGGTTCCGTTACCTCGTAACGCGATTTGAACCGACGGACGGCCCCCAAAAGCAGATGGTCGGGTTCCTCCAGGCAATGTTTCCAAATCAGATGCTGTCGGCTCCAGTGTTGAAATCGACCGCGATATCCGACGCAGGGATCACGAAGCAGACGCTCTACGAAGTCGAGCGGTCGCAGTTTGTCCGGACCACCTATGATCGCGCTGTCACTTCTTTGAACGACGTGAACGACGAGATCGCAGAGCTGATTCACAAGGCCTGGGGGCGCGAATGACCGACATTTTGACAGCCGTGCAGATCTCCGATTTTGACAGCCGTGCAACTGTCGAAATGTTTGGCGCGCGTCGGTTGGATTCTGA
>CAZCDY010000233.1:1138-4367 GCA_964497145.1 uncultured Gammaproteobacteria bacterium | reverse complement strand
GATTCTGCTGCGCCACCATGGACTCCACGTTGAAATCCAGGTCGATGCCAGCAGCCCCATCGGCGCTGAAGACAGGGCCGGAGTGAAGGACCTCTTGCTCGAATCTGCGGTGAGCACCATTCAGGACTGCGAAGATTCGGTAGCGGCTGTGGACGCCGAGGACAAGGCGGTTGTCTACGGCAACTGGCTGGGCCTGATGCGCGGTGATCTCAGCGAAAGCTTCAGCAAGGGCGGCAAGAGCCTGACCCGCAGGCTGAACCCGGACCGCCATTACACGGCCCTCGATGGCAGTGATCTCGTGCTCCCGGGGCGCAGCCTGATGTTTGTCCGCAACGTCGGCCATCTCATGACCAATGATGCAATCCTTGATGCCGAGGGGCGGGAAATTCCCGAGGGCATTATGGACGCTATGTTTACCTCTCTGATTGCCCTCCACGATCTCAAGGGGACAGGCGAACTGCAAAATTCCCGCTGCGGCAGTGTCTACATCGTGAAACCCAAGATGCATGGCCCGGACGAAGTCAGCTTTACCGTGGACCTGTTCTCCCGCGTCGAGGATGCGCTGGGTATGAAGCGAAACACGCTGAAACTCGGGATCATGGACGAGGAGCGGCGCACGACGGTCAACCTCAAGGAGTGCATTCGTCGCGCCAGTGAGCGAGTCGCCTTCATCAACACGGGCTTTCTCGATCGCACCGGCGATGAGATTCACACCAGTATGGCCGCCGGCGCCATGACACCCAAGGGCGACATGAAGTCTGAAGCCTGGATCAACGCCTATGAAAACGCTAACGTGGACATCGGTCTCGTCTGCGGCCTACCCGGCCGCGCGCAGATCGGTAAAGGCATGTGGGCGATGCCCGATCTGATGGCCGCGATGCTCGAAAGCAAAATCGCCCATCCCAGGGCCGGCGCCAGCACCGCCTGGGTGCCCTCTCCTACGGCCGCTACGCTGCATGTGACTCACTATCACGCGGTCAACGTTGCAGAGGTGCAGGCGCAGCTCGCAAAGCGCACCCCCGCTTCCGTCGATGACATTCTCGCGATCCCCCTGCGCGGGGCCGCGGGCATGAGCGATGATGAAATTCAGGCAGAACTCGACAACAACGCCCAGGGCATCCTCGGCTATGTGGTGCGCTGGGTTGAGCAGGGGGTCGGCTGCTCCAAGGTGCCGGACATTCACCATGTAGGACTGATGGAAGACCGGGCGACCCTGCGAATTTCATCCCAGCATATTGCGAACTGGCTGATCCACGGCGTGTGTGGCGAAGCGCAGGTCCGGGAAACACTGGAGCGCATGGCGGTCGTGGTTGACGGGCAGAACGCGGCGGATCCGCTTTACCAACCCATGGCACCGAATTTCGCTGAGAGCATCGCCTTTCAGGCCGCCTGCGATCTGGTATTCCTCGGTGCCGAGCAACCCAGCGGTTACACCGAGCCGGTGCTGCACGCGCGGCGTCGGGAGGCGAAGGCGAAAGCCAGTGCGAATGTTGGAACCGCTTAATGACTGCCGGCTCATCAAAGAACATCGCATACCAGAAAGCATGAAAACCCACCTTACAAGATTAATCGGCGGACTCCCGCACGAGCTAAAGCGTCCACTGAAACGCTTACGCTATTTCCCGCAGGAGGCGGCAGGATGGCTGCGCGCAGAGACACCAACGATTCCGCCCCGGTGGCTGCGCTTCGACAGCGAAAGCGACTTTTCCGCTACCGGTGACCATTTACTCGAACTGTGCAGAGAGTATGGACAGCTAGCCGAAGACGAGTATGTACTTGATGCTGGATGCGGGGTAGGGAGGCTGGCGCTGCCTTTGACGTCATTTCTATCACCTCAGGGGCGATATGCGGGCTTTGATGTTGATAAAGCCGCTATAGAGTGGTGCCAGAACAACATAAGCAATCGACGGAATGACTTTCGCTTTACCCACGTCCAGGTAGCTAATGACCACTACAATCGCCACGGCTCTGCAGATGCGTCCAGCTTCAGATTCCCCTACGAAGATGGGCAGTTTGACTTGGCCGTTGCGACGTCGCTGTTCACGCATCTGATGTCAGCAGACGCGGCCCATTATCTTCGGGAAATGGGCCGCGTACTGAAGCCTGGTGGGCGCGCCCTGATTACTTGGTATGTGGCAGATGACGACACGAGCCAAGGTCAGGATTATGAACTTAAATTCCACCGACGACTGGACGAATCCAGCTTTACAGCCAATCCAGGGAACCCATGCGCTGCTATAGCATTCACTCGCGACTTCATCACCAGGAACTGCGTTAACGCTTCCCTCAAATGCGAGGGGGATATTCACCTGGGCGAATGGCGCAACATCGCGGGCCCCACCTATCAGGATATGCTCGTCGTCGTGAAAACTGACTAGCCACCCACCAACGCCTGCATCGCCGGAACATAATCGTATCCCAGAGCCTCAGCCACCGCCTGATAGGTTACCTTCCCGGCATGCACATTCAGACCTTCACGCAGGTAGGGATCATCCTCAAGGGCCTTCTCTAGCCCCTTGCCGGCAAGCGCAAGAACGTAGGGCAGAGTGGCATTTGTCAGTGCCAGAGTTGAGGTCCGCGCCACACCGCCTGGCATGTTGGCAACACAGTAGTGGACGACCCCATCGACGATGTAGCACGGGTTCTCATGCGTCGTCGGTCTCGAGGTCTCAAAGCAGCCGCCCTGATCGATAGCGACATCAACCAGAACAGAACCAGACTTCATGCGCGAAACAAGTTCCGCCGATATCAGTTTTGGCGCCGCCGCGCCCGGGATCAGCACAGCACCTACCACCAGATCGGCCTCCAGCGCATGGCGCTCAATGGCATCGCGGGTGGAATAGAGCGTCTTCATACGCCCTTCAAACAAAGTGTCGAGTTCCTTGAGGCGGGTGATTGATCGATCGACAATCGTGACATCGGCGCCCAGCCCCATCGCCATACGCGCCGCATTGACCCCCACGACACCGCCACCGATTACCAGCACCCTTGCTGGCTCGACGCCCGGCACACCGCCGAGCAGCGTACCGCTGCCACCCTGCGCCTTCTCAAGGCTGTGGCACCCTGCCTGGATAGCCATACGCCCGGCAACCTCACTCATCGGAGCCAAAAGCGGCAATCCACCCTGAGCACTGGTAACCGTCTCATAAGCGATGGCGCTGGCGCCGGATTCGACGAGCAACCGTGTCTGCTCGGGATCGGGCGCGAGGTGCAGATAAGTAAAGAGCAA
>CAZCDY010000233.1:0-1128 GCA_964497145.1 uncultured Gammaproteobacteria bacterium | reverse complement strand
TATTTGGCTCCCTGCTGGATCGCCATACGGCCCGCAACTTCAGACATCGGTGTCAGCAGGGGAAGCGTCCCCTCCTCATCTTCTACGGTTTCATAGGCAATGCATGTTGCTCCTGATTCGATCAAAAGCTGCGTTTGTGTCGGGTCGGGCGCGAGGTGCAAATAGGTGAAGAGCAACTGCCCCGGACGCAAGCGCCGGCACTCCTCAGGCTGCGGCTCCTTGACCTTTACAATCATTTCAGCACTGGCAAAAACACTCGCGGCATCCGGAGCGATTTTTGCACCAGCCGCCTCATAGTCGGCATCGAAGAAACCAATCTCGGCTCCGCCATGGGCTTCTATCAACACATCGTGGCCTGCGAGAACCAACTCGGTCACACCAGCCGGCGTCAGACCAATGCGGTACTCGTGATTTTTGATTTCTTTGGGTACACCAATCAACATGGCAGTGTTCCTTAATGTGGGGGTGAGCAAGCGCCGCGTATGGTAGAGCCTGACCGTGAGAGCCGCTCTACCTCTTTAGGGTGACCGTCAGTCGTCGTCGACGCTGACGTCCTTGTATTGAAGATTCGTAAGTTGCTCCGAAAGCAATCCGAGAAGAAAAATAATCACCCCGGACGAAATCAGCAGCGCCGTCATGTTGGTGAAGCGCCAGGAACCCGTGGTCAGAGCAGTAACAACATAATTGGTCAGCCCCAAACCGGCGGTGATTACTGAAAACGGGAAATACACCTTAAGCGGCGAATACAGCGTCCCGATCTTGAAGATGATCAACAGGAAACGCAGTCCGTCTCGCAGAAGATTGATATGACTACGCCCCTCTCGCTTCGCAACCTTGATGGGCAAAAACCCCACGGAGTAACCGGCCCGGTAAAAGGCCATCGTCGAGGTCGTCGGATAGCTGAAGCCATTGGGAAGCAGATACAGGAAACTCAGGAACTTCTTTCGATTGACCACCCTGAATCCGGAGGTGAGATCGTCGATCGGCTGCCCGACCATCCAGCTGGCGATGCGGCTATAGAAGTTATTGGCACCCCAGCGCGCGATACTGGCCTGCGACCCCAGGCCAGAGCGGGCGCCCACGACCAGGTCGTAACCCTCATGATACTTGTAGAGGAGACGCTCGACG
>CAZCDY010000232.1:0-4399 GCA_964497145.1 uncultured Gammaproteobacteria bacterium | reverse complement strand
TGCAGGAAAGACCGTAAATCGGGGCCGCTGACCCTGATCAGGCCAAAGTGCGACAGATCGGTGACGGCGCACTCGGGAAACGCTTGCGTCAGCGGGGTGTTCGGGGTGACGAGTTCCTGCCAGCTATTCATGGTAGTTACGATGCTCAATTTTCGGGCCAGTGCCGAACCGGCGTGGCAATAGCGGTATCATAAACAATCCAACCCGCCGATTAATCTGCATTACCCAGGGATATTCTGTGTCGCCAGCCTCTTTGCGCCCCGGCAGCCTCGTGCTGTACAAAATTCATCCAGCCATCGTCAGTAGCGTGGCGGACAAAATCGAGATTCAGCTTGCCGGTGGCAAATCGAAGCGGGTCCGCGACAAGGATGTCACGCTGCTTCATCCCGGTCCCCTGTCGAGCCTCGGTGGCCTGGAAGCGGGGAAACCGGCCGTCGAAGAGGCCTGGGAGCTGCTCGAGGGCGAAAAAGTGGCATTGGCGGACCTGGCAGAGTTCTTGTACGGCGAGTATTCGCCGGCATCCGCCTGGGGGGCCTGGGAGGTACTTCAGGACGGGCTGTACTTTGAAGGCGGCACCGGGGAAATCCGACGGCGCAGCGAGGCCGCCGTGAAGCAGGAGCGCGAGGCACGCGAAAGCAAACAGCGTGCGGAGCAGGAATGGGACGAGTTTCTCGACCGGGTCGATCGCGCCAGCCTTGAGGAAGACGATCGTAAACGTCTTGCCGAGGTCGAGCGTGTGGCCCTGGGCTCTGCGGAGAACAGCCGCATATTGACCAGCTTCGAATTGCCCGTGACCCAGGATTCAGCACACCGTTTTCTGGTGCGTTGCGGCTATTGGGCCGCAGATGAAAACCCCTGGCCAAGGCGTGCCGGTGCCCGTCTGGAGCCGATTGAAATCGGCGTACCCGATCTTGCCGAAGAGCCCCGCAGGGACCTGACGCACCTCGAGGCCTGGGCGATTGACGATGCCGGGAACCAGGATCCGGACGACGCCATCAGCATCGAGGGTGAGCGGCTATGGGTGCATGTCGCAGACGTGGCCGCGTTGGTGAGGCCGGGCGGGCATATGGATCAGGCCGCGCGCGAGCGCAGCGCCAACCTCTACCTGCCGGAGCGTGTCCACACCATGTTGCCGGAGGCGGTAACCCACCGTCTGGGCCTGGGATTGGCAGAAAAATCACCGGCGCTGTCGTTCGGTTTCGGTTTCGACGGCGACAAGGTCTGTGACATCGAGGTGGTGCCTTCCTGGGTGCGGGTCCAGCGCACCAGCTACGACGAGGTCGACACCCGCATGCAAGAGCCGGCATTTGCGTCGATCGGTGCGATCACGGATGCCTATCGCGCCCGTCGTCTTAGCCGTGGGGCCGCTCGCCTTGATCTGCCCGAGGTCTCGGTGAGGGTTGTCGACGGCGAGGTGCTGATCCGCCCGCTACCGAAATTGGCCAGCCGCGACATGGTGACCGATGCCATGCTGATGGCTGGCGAGGCGGCCGCCCGCTTCGCCCAGGCCAATGGCGTTGTCATCCCTTTTGCCATGCAGCCGAGTCCGGAAGAGGTTCGGCAGCCGCAGGGCATGCCCGAGATGTACGCCTATCGGCGCCTGTTCAAGCCCAGCCGGGCCTCGCTGGAGCCCGAGCCGCACTTTGGCCTGGGTCTGGACGCCTATGCACGCGCGACCAGCCCCCTGCGCCGATACGCGGATCTTGTCGTGCATCAGCAGTTGCGGGCTTTCGTGATGGGACGTGCCCCCCTCTCGGCCGATGAGGTCCTGGAGCGGACCGCCGCGCTGGATGCGGCCGGTGCGGCCGTTCGCCGCGCCGAGCGCCAGTCCAACCTGCACTGGAAGATGGTTCACCTGAGCCGGAACCCCGGGTGGAAGGGGGAGGCGGTGGTGGTCGCGCTGGAGGAACGCAAGGCGACGGTCATCATCCCGGAATTCGCTCTGGAGACCCGCATCCGTGTTTCTCCTGACTACAGCCTCGGCCAGACCCTTGTGCTGGGTGTGCGTGAGGTCGACGTGCCGGCCCAGACCGCTTATTTCCGGGTGTTGGGCTGAATCGCAGGGCCGCGACCGGCCCTCCGGCCGGCTAGAGAAATTATGCCAAGTCCGTATACTTTGGTTTCTTGCATCTGCGAGTTTCATTGTGGAGAGAAGTATGGCCGCGAGCGACGGACCCAGGCCCGGTAAAAATCCTTCTGTGAAGAAGCCCTCGGAGGAGTTTTCCGCCTACTGCGAGGCAGAGTTTGAGCGTCGATTGAATTCCGGGGAGGTCTTTGACGAGGCCCGGTACCGCAAGGCGATGAGTATGGTGCTTGATCGCTTGATGCGCATTGAAGCCGAGGGTCGCTCATGATCATCAAAAAGATCCGGGCGC
Organism: uncultured Gammaproteobacteria bacterium; assembly: GCA_964497145.1. Taxonomy (GTDB): domain Bacteria; phylum Pseudomonadota; class Gammaproteobacteria; order Chromatiales; family Chromatiaceae; genus Thiosocius. The sequence goes on along the minus strand of CAZCDY010000232.1, from coordinate 2,024 downwards.
AGAATGTGCTCAAGTACGCGGAACTGACGATCGACCTGGCAGAGAAGGGCCTGATCGCAATCAGTGGCCCGAACGAATCGGGTAAGAGCAGTATCGGTGAGACCGTCTGCTTTGCGCTGTTCGGGCGCACGTTCTCTGTGGCACCCGGCGATATCCAGAAGGTGGTGCGCTGGGGTGAGAATCATTGCTCGGTGACGCTGGAATTCTCGGTCGAGAACAGCCACTACATGCTGTCGCGATTCCTGGATAGTGACGGCAACCACAGCGCAAAACTCGCTATGGCCGATGAGCCCGACGAGCCGGTGGCGCGTGGAACCCAGGGTGTGGCCGATGCTCTGTTCAAGATTTTGGGTTTTGAATACGAGGAGTTCGTCGAATCGTTTTATCTCGCTCAGCGCGAGATCACCACGCCGCATCCGCACAGCCTGGCGGTGAAGATCATGGCCGGTGTGGCACCCCTGGAGCAGGTGGTGGCCGGGCTGGAAGGAGAGATAGCTGAACGCCAGGAGCTTCTGGTCGAGATCAAGACCGAGTGGGACTCCGTGGACCAGGACGTCAAGGCAATGGGGATCCAGGAAGGCCACATGGTGCGGCTGGAAGACGTGCGCCACCAGACCGCTGAACAACTCGAACAGATCCATACCCTGTCCGATGAAATCAGGTCCGGGCTGGATACCTTCACCAGTAATGCCGGCCTTGTCTATCGTGCCCAGGGTGCCAGGGGCCGCGCGGGCTTTCTGCGTTTTATCGTCTTCCTGCTGGCGATTGGGGCAGGCGGATTGTGGGCCCTGCTGACTTATGCGCCGGAAATGCATCAGGCCGCCATGGCGCGCGACTTGCTGGTGCAGTATCTCCCGCAGTGGGATGAGGGCAAGGTCATCTGGATCGCCTATCTGGCCGCTGCTCTGGGTGTACTTTTCCTGCTGTTGTGGATTCGGATCGGCACGCTGAAACGCCGTATCGCGAAGCTGCGCGAAGAATCGAGACAGTTGAACGTGCTTTTGGGGCAGGCACGCGAGATCGATATAGAGCATGCCGTTGAAGAGGGCGCGTCTGACGATGCCGAGATAGACGAGAGTGAGTACCAGGGGCACGATGAGTTGGAGGGGGAATACACGCCAGTGCCGGTTCGCCCCGACTATGCCGAGTACGATTCGTTGCGCAATATGCTCGATCAGGGCGAGGCCACGGTGCGTCTGGCTACCGAGTACTGTGACCGCGAGTTGGCCTGGCTGGAATACGTTGCAGGGCAGCTGTCAGTGCAGGTCACGGAGCTCGACGAAGAGATCGAGGAAGAACAGGGCAGGCTGCAAGAGGTCTTGAATCTGTCTGATGTGCTCAATGGATTGACCGATAAGCGTGAAGAGGTCGAGCAAAGGATCTCGGACCGGCGGCGTGGCCTGGAGCTGCTGGCTGGCGCGATTGCGCAACTGTCCAACAACTTCAACCGCGACGTGAAGGACTTGGTCGGACGTATGCTGCCGCTGTTCACCGACGGTAGCTATGAGCACCTGCAGATAGACGACGACCTGCGGGTCCGCGTGTTCTCCAGCGCCAAACGTGACTTCATGGACCTCGAAGAGGTCTCCAGCGGCACTCAGCGCCAGATCATGCTTGCGCTGCGGCTGGCTTTGTCGAAGAAGTTGTTGAGCCGCACGGCCAAGGGCAAGCAATTTACATTTCTCGACGAACCTTTTGCCTTCTTCGACCAGGAGCGCACGCGTAAGGCACTCCATGCCCTGGCCGATCTCGGCGACGATATCAGCCAGGTCTGGATTGTGGCGCAAGACTTTCCGGACAACTGTGGCGTCACGTTCGACACCAAGATCAACTGTGAGCGGGCCAGCAATACCCTAACGGTCAGTGGTTGATGTAGAATGCAGCGCCCGCGTCCACCGGCACGGCTCTGGAAGCCTGGACGCCGCGAAAAACTGGAGAGGTGGCTGAGCGGTTGAAAGCGCACGATTCGAAATCGTGTGAGGGCTTATACCCCTCCGAGGGTTCGAATCCCTCCCTCTCCGCCA
>CAZCDY010000231.1:2214-4428 GCA_964497145.1 uncultured Gammaproteobacteria bacterium | reverse complement strand
GTGTTGAGGCCGTCGTTGCCGCCGTCGAGCTCGATCAGGATCACCTGACGGTTCCAGTGCGGTCCACCGCCGCCGTCCAGTCGTCCCAGTTTGCCGCCTGCGGGTAGGTGTTCAGTGCAAGGAAGGCCCGACAGCCGCGGCTATGCGCGTAAGCGATCCCGTCGCGCATGTCGCGTTCACTGAAATTGAGCCCCTCGAAGTTGCGCGCGTTGGTGGCATCGCGGAAACCGAGGTACACCGCATTTGCACCGCTATCCACCGCCGCCTTCATAGACGCGAGGTTACCGGCCGGGCAGACGAGTTCCATAATTGAGCCTCCTTCGAGTGTAGTTTTGCACCCAGGGCACTGCCCTGGCAGCTGCCGCGACGCACGAGTTCGGCGGCGATACGGTTGATCACCCGCCGCGGCCTTTGCTGCCGTCGCGATTCGGACAGGTGAAGCCGGCGTTGATCGCGAGCTTTTGCACCCGGGCACCGTAGCGGCGCTTCAGGTGCTGACCGAAAGTATTGATGCGTTCTGGTAATTGACTCGACATAGGGCTCGCAACCAACCGTCCGGCTTTGTGTCACCCCAAAGCTGGCGACTCCTTGACCTTTGTCAAACCAGAATCGAAGTGGAGACATAAATTGAGCTGGATCAAAGGAAGTAAAGGCAACATATTGGGTTCGTCGGTCGTATGCACTACAACATATTGTGTCTACGCCACCATAATAACGAGGATGCCATGTCTGTTACCGCCATCCAGGTGGCTCGTCTGCCGGCACGCATACGCCGGCGGGACGGGTCCCAGACCCTGTTCGACAGTGACCGGATCCTGTCTGCCATCCAGCGTGCAGGTGAGGTCGCTGGCGAGTTTGCCGCCGACGAGGCCCGCCTGCTCACCTCGCAGGTCATCAAGGTGTTGAGTCATCGCCACTTCAGCGACGGCATTCCGGATATCGAGCGCATCCAGGACATCGTCGAACAGACCCTGATCGCCGCCAACCACCTGCGTACCGCGCGCGCCTATATCAGCTACCGCGACCGGCATGAACGCCTGCGCGCCGACCGGCGCACCCTGGTTGACGTCGCCAGTTCGGTCAACGAATACCTCGAACGTGCGGACTGGCGGGTCAACGCCAATGCCAATCAGGGTTACTCGCTTGGCGGTCTGATTCTCAACACCTCGGGCAAGGTGTTGGCCAACTACTGGCTGAGTCACGTCTATGCGCCCGAGGCGGGGGTCGCGCACCGCGAGGGTGATCTGCACATCCACGACCTCGACATGCTTGCCGGTTATTGCGCTGGCTGGTCGTTGCGTACGCTGTTGCACGAAGGTCTCAATGGGGTGCCTGGCAAGGTCGAGGCAGGGCCACCCAAGCACATGTCGTCAGCGGTCGGCCAGATCGTCAACTTCCTCGGCACGCTGCAGAACGAGTGGGCGGGTGCACAGGCGTTCAGTTCCTTCGATACCTACATGGCGGCCTTCGTGCGCAACGATGGCCTCAGTTACGCCCAGGTCCGCCAGTACATCCAGGAGCTGATCTATAACCTGAACGTGCCATCACGCTGGGGAACGCAGACGCCATTCACCAATCTGACCTTCGACTGGGTCTGCCCCGAGGACCTGCGTGAGCAGGTGCCGGTGGTCGGCGGTGAGGAGATGCCGTTCACCTACGGCGAACTGCAGATCGAGATGGACATGATCAATCGTGCCTACATCGAGGTGATGACCGCCGGTGATGCAAAGGGCAGGGTATTCACCTTTCCTATCCCGACCTACAACATCACCCCGGATTTCCCCTGGGAGAGCGAGAACGCGGAGCGCCTGTTCGAGATGACCGCGAAATACGGTCTGCCGTATTACCAGAACTTTCTGAACTCGGAACTCAAGCCCAACATGATCCGCAGCATGTGCTGCCGTCTGCAGCTGGACCTGCGCGAGTTGCTGAAGCGCGGTAACGGCCTGTTTGGATCCGCGGAACAGACCGGTTCGCTGGGCGTGGTTACGATCAACTGCGCGCGGCTCGGGCATATCTACGAGGATGACGAGCAGGGCCTGCTTGGCCGCCTGGATGAATTGCTGTTCATTGCGCGCGACAGCCTCGAGGTCAAGCGCAAGGTGATCCAGCGGCATATGGATGCAGGTCTGTTTCCCTATACCAAGCGTTACCTGGGTACCCTGCGCAATCACTTCTCGACCATCGGTGTGAACGGTATCAACGAAATGATCC
>CAZCDY010000231.1:1612-2204 GCA_964497145.1 uncultured Gammaproteobacteria bacterium | reverse complement strand
GCAACTTCACCGCCGACGCGTACGACATCACCACGGCGGAAGGCTACGCCCTCGCCGAACGCCTGCTCGACCGTGTGCGCGAGCGCATGGTCGCGTTCCAGGAGCAGACAGGCCACCTGTACAACCTTGAAGCCACACCGGCCGAGGGCACCACCTACCGTTTCGCCAAGGAAGACCGCAAGCGCTATCCGGGTATTCTGCAGGCCGGCAGCCGGGAGGCGCCGTACTACACCAACAGCTCGCAGTTGCCGGTCGGGTTTACCGATGACCCGTTCGAGGCGCTGGAGCGACAGGACGATCTTCAGCGCAAGTACACCGGGGGCACCGTGCTGCACCTGTACCTGCCGGAGCAGGTTTCCAGCAGCGAGGCTTGCAAGCGCCTGGTAAAACGGGCGCTGGGCAACTTCCGCCTACCATACATCACCATCACACCGACCTTTTCGATCTGTCCCACACACGGTTACCTTGCAGGCGAACATGAATTCTGTCCCAAATGTGATCAAGAGCTGGTCGCGCGCAAACAAACAGAGGAGTCGAATCCCCATGCCCAATACCACTGAACCGACTGTCCGGTTGAGGGACGAAGAACGTA
>CAZCDY010000231.1:1188-1602 GCA_964497145.1 uncultured Gammaproteobacteria bacterium | reverse complement strand
GGACCCGCGTCATGGGTTACCATCGACCGGTATCGGCATGGAACCCCGGCAAGCAGTCGGAGCATGCCGAGCGCCAATACTTCATCGAGCCGGATAGTTCTGCCAACCGGTGAAGGCGTGTCTATGGGTTTCGCTTTTGCGTCAGGCTGGAGGCGAGGTCCGATCGGGGAGTGCCTTGTGCCATGACTGAGCTGCAGGTGGGGGGTGTCATGCCGCTGACCACTATCGATTTCCCCGGTGAATTGGCTGCAGTGGTTTTCTGCCAGGGATGCCCGTGGCAGTGCCGCTATTGCCATAACAGTCATCTGCTGCCACGCAGGTTTCGATCCGAGATTGCGTGGCAGGACGTGATTGGTCTGCTGCGTCGTCGCCGCGGCCTGTTGGATGCCGTGGTGTTCTCGGGTGGCGAGCCAA
>CAZCDY010000231.1:0-1178 GCA_964497145.1 uncultured Gammaproteobacteria bacterium | reverse complement strand
GCCGGGCGCCGTCGGCGAGGTCCGCGCGATGGGCTTCAAGACCGGCCTGCATACGGCGGGTTGCTACCCGGAGCGGCTCGATGAGCTGTTGCCGGCTGTGGATTGGGTGGGACTGGATATCAAAGCGTTGCCGGAAGACTATGCGGCCCTGACCGGGGTGCGTGGCAGCGGCGAGCGCGCCCTCGAGAGCCTGGATTTTCTGGTCGAGTCGGGCGTTCCTCACGAGGTGAGGGTGACGGTGCATGATGCCTTGTTGCCTGCCGGCAAACTGCAGCATCTGGTCGATCTGCTTGCGGACCACGGTGCCGGGCAGGTCATGTTGCAGCGCTGCCGCACGCAGCATCTTCTCGACCCCGGCCTTGGCGACAACGGCGGGCCCTGGCAGCACGAGGCACGTTGCACCGCGGATCAGTGGCGCGGTTCACTCCACGCCGAAGACAGCTGATCTGACTTGTGTCAGATAAGTCGCATTGGGACCGGGTTTACGACGACAGGGCCGAGGATGCACTGAGCTGGTTTCAGCAGCACCCGGTGCGCTCGCTGGCGTTGGTCGATGCCAGTGGTGTGGGTCCCGATGCGTCGATCATTGACGTCGGTGGTGGCGCTTCCAGCTTTGTCGCGGATCTATTGAGTCGGGGGTTTTCCGATCTGTGGCTGCTGGATATCTCCGCAGCCGCGCTTGCCGCGGCACGCAACAGACTTGGCGCCGACGCCGACCGGATCCACTGGATGGAAGCGGATGTAATCCGGGTCGATCTGCCGCCGGCGAATTTTGACATCTGGCACGATCGTGCGGTTTTTCATTTTCTAACGAAACCGGCGGAGCAGGCCGCGTATGTCGAAAAAGCCTGCGCCACAGTGAAGCCCGGGGGGCATCTGATCATCGCAACCTTCGCCGAGGATGGGCCGGAGCGGTGCAGCGGCCTGCCGGTCGCGCGCTACGACGCCGCGTCGTTGCGGGCCCAGTTTGCCCATTGTTGTGAATTGCTGCACACAGACAAGGAAGTGCATCGTACGCCAGCGGGAAAGCTACAGCAGTTTCGTTACTTTCTGTTGAAGCGCACGGACGCCAGATCGTATTGTCGGGCTCTAACAACAGGCTGGGGACGTGTCAGCTAGTCGCTGTCGATGGTCCCGCTTCCCGAAAGAAGACCTTTGAGACGGGCCGTTCCAATGAT
>CAZCDY010000230.1:0-4476 GCA_964497145.1 uncultured Gammaproteobacteria bacterium | reverse complement strand
CCTCGGGGCGGAAGGTCGCGCTGATTTCAGCCAAGTGATTGGTGAAGGCGAAGGTCGTGCCGCTGCTGTCCCGCCGAGCGACCAGTGCGATGTTCAGGTTGGGGAGCGTTAATTCGGAGTTGGCGTCCTGGATTCGCGGGTCATTCCATTTATCGATCTTGCCCGCGAAGATATCGGCATAGACGTCTCTCGGCAGGTACAATTCGCCGTCGACGCCGGGAAGGTTATAGGCCAGAACAACCATGCCAGCGGTGGCTGGCACCAGATGGACGCCGCTATCCACGCGGGCCATTTGTTCGTTGCTCATGGCCGCGTCACTGCCGCCGAAATCCACTGAACCTGTAATAAACCTGTCGATGCCCGCGCCGCTGCCAACACCAGAGTACGTCACCCAGATATCGGGATTGTTCGCCTGATAGGTCTCGACCCATTTTTTGTATAAAGGTTCCGGAAACGTTGCGCCGGCACCACGCACCCACAACCTGCCCGCGGGTGCGGGCTCGACGCGCACCTCTTCCTTTGGCGGTGCTTGCTCCTCTCCGCACGCGGCCAGCACGGCCACGAGCAGAATTGGCAAGGCGATTGCGCGCAAGGATCTCTTGCCCAAGGATCGCTCAATATGCATGGCGCTCGCTCTCCCCGCTCGCGATCTAGCTGAATTGGCCTGAAATATAATCGCGGGTCAGCTCGGCCCGGGGATCCTCGAACACCTGTTTGGTATCCCCCATTTCCACCAGATATCCGGTCCGGCCACCCGCACTGATATCCACCGAGAAGAACGCCGTGGTGTCGGCGACCCGGGTCGCCTGCTGCATGTTATGGGTGACTAGGGCGATGGTGTAGTTTTCCTTGAGCTCGTGCATCAGCTCTTCCACTTGGCGCGTAGCGATAGGATCAAGCGCCGAGCAGGGCTCGTCCATCAGCAGCACGGTTGGTTCGGTGGCGATGGCGCGCGCGATGCACAGGCGCTGCTGCTGGCCGCCCGACAGCGACAAGCCGCTCTGCTTGAGCTTGTCCTTGACTTCCTTCCATATGGCGGCGCGCTGAAGCGCTTTCTCCACGCGTTCCTCCATGTCGCCCTTGAAGCGGTTGAGCCTGAGCCCGAAGGCCACATTGTCGTAGATGCTCATGGAGAACGGATTGGGCTGCTGGAACACCATGCCGATGTAGCGGCGCACGATCACCGGATCGATCTGCTTGGCGTAGATGTCCTTTCCCATGAAATGGACGTGACCCTCGAAACGGAACACGGGGATCATGTCGTTCATCCGGTTGAGGCAACGGAGCACCGTGCTCTTGCCGCACCCGGACGGGCCGATGAAACCCGTGACCTTGTTCTTCTCGATCGGCACGTTGCTGTCCCGGACAGCCAGGAAGTTGCCGTAGAAAACCTTTTCGAGGTTGCAGTCGATCGCCCTGTCCGACAAGGGAACGTCCGGGATGATCGCCGCTTTTTGTGTCTCCGCCGCCATCGCGTTCATGATTGTATTCCCGCTTTTCTCTAGACCTTGCGTTTGCCGACCAGGCGGCTGAGGATGTTGAAGATCAACACGATCAGAACCAGGACCAGGGACGCCGCCCAGGCCAGTTCGATCTGGTTCTCGAAGGGCATGCCCGAAAAGTTGTAGATCAGGATCGACAGGGACGCCGTCGGTTCGGTCAGGCTGCTCATATGGTAGTTGCTGAATAGCGCGGTAAACAGCAGCGGCGCCGACTCGCCCGCCGCCCCGGCCACCGCCAGCATCACACCGGTCAGGATACCGGGCAGGCCCGTCGGAAGGACCACCTTCCAGATCACCTGAGAGCGCGTGCATCCCATGCCGTACGCCGCGTCCTTCATCCGCTGCGGTACCATCTTCATGGATTCCTCGGCCGTCAGAATCACAGTGGGCAACATCAGCACCGACAATGCGATCCCTCCGGCGATGGCCGAATATGTGCCCATGAGCAGCACCACCGCGCCGTAGGCGAACACGCCGGCCAGGATCGACGGGAAACCGGTCAGCACCTTGGCCAGGAACCGAGAGATGGTGGCGAGCTTGCTGTTGGGATCCAGTTCCCCGAGATATACGGCCGCGAGGATACCTATGGGGATGCTGATCATCGCGGCAATCCCCACCATGACTAACGTGCCGACAATGGCGTTGCCGAAGCCGCCGCCCATTTCGAAGCCCGCCGGCGGCAGTTCGGTGAAGATGTCGAAGCCGAACCGCGAGCCACCCTCCACGAACAGCATGTAAAGGACTGAGAACAGCGGTACGGCGGCGATCACCGCCACCACCCAGGCGCCGCCGGTGAGGATGCCGCTGCGCAGCGCCCGCCCCTGCATAAGATTGCGGTTCAGATTGGGGGGCTCGGACTCATCGGTGAAGCCAATGGAATTTTTATTGTCGGCCATTGCCTACGCCTTCTGCTTTCTGGTCGCCACCGAGATGATGCCGATGCCGACGATGTTGACCACAAGGGTAATGGCCAGCAGTGCTAATGCCGCATACATGAGCGCCTGGACCTCGATCTGCCCCGCCTCCGGGAAGTTCGACGCCAGCAAGGATGCCAATGTGTTGGCTGGCGCAAACAGCGACAAGCTGATCTGGTTGGAGTTACCGATCAGCATTGCCAGCGCCATGGTCTCGCCGAGCGCGCGTCCAAAACCGAGAACTAGGGCGCCGAAGATGCCCCGCGACGCCGTCGGCACCAGGACCCTTAGGATTGCCTCCCAACGGGTCGTGCCCATGCCGTAGGCGGCCTCTTTCACCTTGTAAGGCACAAGGTTCAAGGCATCCTGGGATATGGCCGCCACCGTCGGCAGGATCATGATGGAGAGCACGAGCACGGCTGGCATCAGGCCAGGCCCGCTCAGAGACGTGGAAAAGAGAGGAACCCAACCGAAGACGTCGTGCAGCCAGTTTGCAATCGGGCGAATGGCCGGAATGACCACGTAGATGCCCCAGAGGCCGTACACCACACTGGGAATTGCGGCCAGCATTTCGACAATCGTGCGAAGCACCGCAGCCAACCGCGCGGGCAGGAAGTTCTGTGTCAGAAAAATGGCCACGGTGATGCCGAAAAATCCGCCGATGGCAAGCGCTAGAAGCGAGCTGTATAGCGTGCCCCAGATCTCCGGCAGGATACCGAATTCCTGGCGGCTTACGTCCCACGTCGAGGAAACCAAGAACCCGAGTCCATACTCGGTGATGGCCGGCAGCGCTTGGCCGCCGATTTCGACCAAAATATAGGCCACGAGCAGGATGATGATTGCCGCGCCGATGATGGCGGCCAACCGGAAGCCACGGTCTACGAGATAGTCACTCTGCGATGGCGGGCCCGACAGGGACTCCACGGACACCGCCTGAGCAAAGGGATTTGTTGCCATGACTTCCGAGCCTCAATCGATCGAAAAACGGTTTCTACTGAATAAGCTTGGAAGCATCGCGGACCTTGGCGATGACGTTGTCTGGCAAGGGGATGTAACCCATCTTGTCAGCCATCCCCTGGCCCGTGGTGAGGCTGTACTCGATCATCTCACGCAGCGCCTTGGCCACCTCCGGGTCTTGTTTTTTGTAGAACAGCATCCAGGTGAACGTGGCGATAGGGTACGCCTTCTCGCCGGCCGGATCGGTCACCCAAACCCGGAGATCCGGAGATCCCGGCTGCCCCGGCAGATCTCCCTCGGGAAATTCGGCGCTGGCAAGCGCGGCACTGCCCGATTCAGCGCTCGGCGAGACAAACTCTCCGGAACTGTTCTCAAGCATCGCTGTCTTGGCGCCGGTCAGTTTGGCGTAACCATATTCGATGTAGCCGATGGCCCCAGGGGTCTGTTTGATGGTGGCGGTAATGCCGTCGTTTTTCGGCGCCTTCACAATCTTGTCGTGGGACGGCCATTGCACCGTCTTGCCGACGCCGGGTCCGCTCTTGAAACCCTCGTTTACCGCGCTCAAATGCTTCGTAAACACGTACGTCGTCCCGCTGCTGTCCGAGCGAACGACGACGGTAATGGGTTCATCGGGAAGATCGACGCCGGGATTGGCCTTGGCGATCCGCTCGTCGTTCCAGCGCGTGATCTTGCCGAGGAAAATGTCCGGATAGACGTCCCGCGGCAGTTTCAACTCATCCACGCCGTCGAGATTATAGGCAAGAACGATCTCGCCCGCGGTCATCGGCAGCAACACCACACCGTCCTTGACCCTAGCAATCTCTTCGTCGGACATGGCCGCGTCGCTGGCCGCGAACTGTACGGTGTTGTTGATAAAGTCCTGGATGCCGGCGCCGCTTCCCTTGGCCTGATAATCGACCGTAACACCATCGGTTTCTTTACTGAACGACTTGAACCAAGTCGCGTAAATCGGAAATGGGAAGCTCGCCCCAGAGCCGATGATACGAACATCTTTTGCGTGCGCCGTGGCGGAAAGCGCCATGGCGGCGGCGACCGCGAGCACGGCGGCCAGTCTCGTCAAGGACCGGATTTTCATTCCTCTC
>CAZCDY010000229.1:1156-4505 GCA_964497145.1 uncultured Gammaproteobacteria bacterium | reverse complement strand
GAGATGGATTCGAATGGCCCAGATATCCTTTGGCTTGAGTGGTGGCTTTTGGCCGACCAGCTTGCCATTGTTTCAGTATTCCCGTGTGTGATTGGTTTCCATGTCAGACTCCTTTGTGTTTGATAAGAGCCTGATTGTGTTGCTGAGTCGCGAATGACGGGTTACAGATCAGCAATCGGTCGCTGGAGAAGCCTTAACAACAGCGGACGGTTGCAGCTTGGGGTCAGCGCTTGAAACTAGTTTTTGGTATCGCTATCGATACCTGCCCGTCCTTCGCCGGCGCCCGTCGATGTGCCGTTATCTATTGATCAACTTCGGCATTTTTTCGCCCACTGGTAATGGCTCGTGTGCTTGGTTGCGATACCATGAAAGCGACGTATCCAGTTCTTCAAACGGTTGTCGTAGGCATTGACGTGCTGAATACGGAAAATGCCGCACTGATCGGGGCTAATGGCTGGGCTTGGAATACCGTAATCAAAGATCACCTGGGTCGAACCCGACAAATGAGACTGGTTTCAGTAAGGCGAAGACTCTTGAACCGCTAGGGCTTGCGGTGACAGGCCTACGGGTTCGAGAGCAGTCGTGGGTTGGTTCATTGACTCAATCACAAATAGCCGAGACTCGTATGAGAAACCGATTTCTGTTTCCGCTCCTTCTTGCCGCTGCCGCTTTATTGGTCCTGAGTTCACCGCTGTTGTTGGCGGAGCCCGACGAACCCGATCCAATTCCGTCCGCATCGGTGATGAAGGAGAAACTGGAAGCCAAAGTCGCAGAAACCGAGGCTGCATCGGGGCTGGCGGAAGAGGCCAAAAAAGAGCTTCTAGGGCTTTACCGCGAGGCGTTGGTCAACCTGGAGGCCGCGGCACTCGATACGCAGGCCGCGGAAGAATACTCACGCGTCGTGGATACGGCGCCCGCGCGTATCGAAGTGCTGCGCGAGGCTGTGGCAGAGCTACAGACCCGGGACCCGGCCGGTGACCTCGATGCTGCCCTGTCTGATTCCTTGCCGCAGCTCGATCAGCGCCTGCAAAAGGAAAAAATCGATCTTGCCGCGGCCAGGACCCAGAGCAGCGATGCCGACAATTACGTCAGGGAGATGTCTGCCCGTCCGGGTTTGATCGGGCAAAGGCTTATGTTGGCGCGCAAGCAGCAGGAAGAACTCGCCACCCAGCTCGGGTTGCCTCCCCGGGAAGGCGAGGATCCTGCGACCGCCGAGGCGCGCGAGTGGCTTCTCGAGAGCCGCTTGCAGGCGCTCAACGCTGAAATCAGGAGGCTTGACCAGGAGCTGCTCAGTCAGCCTGTCCGGCTGGGTCTTCAGCGACTCGAGCGCGACAAGGCGCTTGCCAGCAAACAATGGCTCGGCAAGCGGGTGGAGATTCTTGAGGATCTGGTCAACCAGAAGCGTGCGGCAGAGGTGGGCGAGACACTTACCCAAGCCGAGGACATCCGGGAAGAGGCCGAGGGCAAGCACCCGATGGTGGTGCGTCTGGCCGAACGAAATGCGGTGCTGTCCGAAGAGATTGCCGGCTCTCTTTCCGTGTTGGGTAGGCTGACAGGGGAGGCGGAGCAGGCACGCAAACAGGCACGCCGGATCGAGACGGACTTCAAGAGTGCGCAGGAGACCATCGAGATCGGCGGCCTGAGCCGGGAGTTGGGGCATATGCTGTTGCAACAGCGCCATCAGTTGCCCGATCTGCGGAGCTTTCGTCGGGAGGCGAAAGAGCGCGACGCGATAGCCGCCAGGATCGGTGTGCGCCGGTTGAATCATCGTCGGGAGCAGCGACGACTGGGTGACCTGGACGCCTACCTTGCTTCACTCGTGGCGGCGGAGGCTGGGGATATTTCTCCGCAACTGGATGCTGAGCTCAGGAGCCTGGCCGGGGAGCGTCAGGCAATTCTCGAGAGGGCCATCAAATCCGAAGACCTTTATTTGGACAAACTCCGTGAGTTGGAATTCACCCAGCAGCGCCTGTATGAGCAGGTGAAGGGCTTCGACGAGTTCATGGACGAGCATCTGCTATGGGTGCGGAGCAGTTCGCCGGCCGAGCTTGTGGGAATGGGCGCATCGCCTGAAGAGGTATGGCGGATACTGTCACCCAAGGGGTGGTTGGAGGTGGGACGCTCGCTGCTCTATCAGTTGACGCATGCCCCGGTATTTGCACTGCTGGTGCTGGCGCTCGCTGCCTTGCTTTGGTGGCGCAAGCGCATTGTCGCTGCGATACCATCACTGGGCGCGTCGGTTGGCAAACCCAGGGTCGACCGGTTCTCCTACAGCGTGCAGGCGTTCGTGCTGACGCTGACTGTGGCGGCCGGCCTGCCGCTGCTGATGCTGGTGACTGGCTGGCAGCTCAAAGTCTCCAGTGAAGGCGCCAGATTCTCGCTCGCGGTGGGTAGTGCCCTCATGGCCGTCGCGGCTCAGGTCTTTTTCCTGCGGGCTTTTCGTATAGCCAATATTGACAAAGGGCTGACCGCGTCACACTACCGCTGGCCCGCGGCGAGGGTGCAGTTGCTGCGAACCGAACTGGATCGGCTGACCTGGATCTTCCTGCCTGCCGCCATGGTGGCCGCGGTCGCTGTTCAACTGGATCCGCTGAACGGCGGCTGGGCTATTGGAAGGATCGCTTTCCTGGTGTTGGCCGGCTCACTGTCTTTCGCCTTTTATCGCCTGCTGCATCCCCTAAAGGGCATCTTTGCGTCATCGTCGGATCACGAAATTCAACGCACCGCACCGCGTCTGCGCTGGCTGGCGTACCTGGCGCTGGTTGCCGCGCCGCTGGTGCTCGGGATTATTGTCATCCTGGGCTATCTGCTTGCCGTGCGCACCTTGTTGGGCCTGTTGTTGGAAACCACTTGGCTGCTGGTCACAGTATGGCTGCTCTGGGAACTCGCGCGGCGTTGGTTGTTGATCGCCCAGCACCACCTTGCCTATGAGGCGGCGGTCGAAGAGCGTCGGGCGCGGTGGGCGGCCAAGCATGAGCAGGAAGAGGACCAGGAGCATGTCCAGGGTCAGGCGGCGTTTCTGGAGATGGAAGAGCCTGAGGTCGATCTCGTCGCCTTGAGTGAGACAGGTCAGAGACTGCTAAATACGGTGTTCGTGTTCCTGGGTGTGGTCGGCCTGTGGGTGATCTGGTCCGACGTGTTCGCTGCCCTGAGGGTTCTGGATGATGTGACCCTCTGGCACCATACCGCCGTGGTCGGCGGCGAGGAACAGTTGGTCCCGGTCACACTGGCCGATATCGGTCTGGCGGCAGTCTATGCGATCGGTACCGTCGTATTGATGAAACAATTGCCGGCAGTGCTGGAAATCATCCTGCTCCACAGCACCGAGATGACAGCACCCGGCCGCTAT
>CAZCDY010000229.1:0-1126 GCA_964497145.1 uncultured Gammaproteobacteria bacterium | reverse complement strand
GCATCAACTGGTCCAAGCTGCAGTGGCTGGTGGCGGCCCTGGGCGTGGGTATCGGCTTCGGCCTGCAGGAGATCGTGGCCAACTTCATCAGCGGGCTGATCATCCTGTTCGAGCGTCCGATCCGGGTCGGAGATATCGTTACCGTCGGGGATACCGATGGGGTCGTCACCAAGATCCGCATCCGGGCAACCACCATCCGTAACTGGGACCGCAAGGAACTCCTGGTCCCAAACAAGGAGTTTATTACGGGCAGACTGTTGAATTGGTCACTGTCGGATCAGATAACCAGAATCGTGGTCATCGTCGGCGTGGCCTACGAGGCCGATGTCGACAAGGCCCACGAGTTGATGATCGAGGCCGCGGAAGAGAATGAATATGTGATAGAAGACCCGGGTCCGGTCGTCAGCTTTGAGGGCTTCGGGGACAACTCCCTGACACTGCTGCTGCGTGCCTACATCGACAACCTGGATCATCGCCTTGCCACCATCACGATGCTGCACAAGGCGATCAATAAAAAGTTCAAGCAGGCAGGTATCTCCATCGCGTTCCCGCAGCGGGATCTGCACCTTAATACACTGTCGCCTATGCAGGTTGAAGTCGTCGGTGCCGGACAGGCGCCGTCCGGTGAAGTCAAATAGACCCGGTATGCGCCTCGGATGGCCTCTTCAATCTCTATGGCATTCAACGATATCAATCCATTGCTATTCGATTTTTGCCCTTTTATCCATGCAGAGACGTCTTCTCGTTTGAAGCGCCGACTGCCGCGTATCTTGAAACCAGGCAACTTGCCATCAGCAGCTAGCCGATAAGCTGTTTTCTCAACCAATTTCAGGTAGTCCGCGACCTCCTTGAGGGTCAGTACGTTGAAATGCAATGAACATTGCACCACTTCTGCATCGACGCTTGACCCGGCGACGAAATTCCATCTATTTGAAACCTTGAAGAAATGCATGACTCGAGGTGGTCCACGCAAGCAGGCAGATCTTGGTCAAACGCGCATGCAATTCAACAGCGTGTCGGGCCCATGACGGGAAATCTCACTGAGCTGCAGCTTTCTGACTTTCTGAGTGACCGAACATACCCGCTTAAAAGTGGTGACCAAGATGAGCCACGTCTACGAGCCACG
>CAZCDY010000228.1:453-4507 GCA_964497145.1 uncultured Gammaproteobacteria bacterium | reverse complement strand
GCGGATCTTCGCCAGACCCAGACCAAGGCGCGGCATGGGGTCATCAGAATCCAGGGCGATCGCCTGTTCAAAGGCGACTTGCGCCTGCGCCGCCCTGATCTCCGCCAACGCCGCAAATCCCAGTACGTTCTGTGTACGACTCAACCCGGGCTCCAGAGCCACAGCGCGCTCCGCGGCAGCGCTGGCCTCTCTGCGGTTGCCGAGCATCAGGTGAAGTTCTGCCAGACGGGCCCAGGCCAAAGCATTTTCAGGCTCTTGATCCACAGCCTGCAGCAGTGTGTCACGCGCCGCTGCGAGTTCGAGATTGGCCTGTTGAGCATACGACAACGCAATCTTTGCAGACGCCGATCCCGGACTCAATTCCGACCGCTATCACCGCGCGCAGCGCGTAAGCGGCACCGGATTTCGCATCTTTCTGCAGGGCGGCATCGATCTCGGCGCGCGCCTCATCCACACGGCCGAGCGACAGCAGGGTTGCGGCATTTTGAATTGCCGGAGAGACATCACCGGGTGTGGCCACAGACATCACGGGCGGATAATAGAGACCCCACTGGACCAGGTCACGCGGCTTTACGACCACACGCTTCTGCGGTGCCTGCCCTTTGGCCGCCTGCGCGGATTCACCGGGTTCCACTCTCAGTTCGCCCTGGTTGTTCGACGCGAGCACCACCCCTTCCAGCACGGTAATGGTCGCCTCTTCATCGCTTACCCGGAAGACGAACTCGGTGCCCTCGACGGAACCGTTCAGATAGGGTGTGTTGACGCGCAGAAATTTGGGTTTACGGCTGAACGACTGGAAGGCGCCGGTGAACAGATCAAGGATCGACTGCTCTTCGTCCTGCGGCGTGATGTCGATCAGGCGCATCGCGGTGTTCTGGTCGATACGAAGCACGGCGTTGTTGATCAGCGATACCGCCGCGCGGCTGCGCTCACCGACACGGATGGTGTCACCCTCGCACAGGCGCGTTTCGAGCTTGGCAGTCGCCCATGCACTGCCGCCGGTCGATTGCACATCGACTGAACCCGTGATGGAAACAAACTTGCCGACCGATGTGTCGCAGGCAGCCTGAACCAGACCTGGCAATGCGACAAGCACCAGCGCCGTAACAGTAAACCACCCCGTAATCGTCCTTTTCCGAGTCATCAAAAGCTCTCCATTGCACAACCGCACAAAATTAATGTTTGGGCCACCGGTCGGGTTATAACCGCCAATGTGACTCGGCGGTAAGCTACCACGCCATCTGGCTGTATGCCTAAGGATAAGCAACGATCCAGCCCTGTGCAGGTCCGGCGGCAAGCGCCGAAAGAAGTCTATAGGTCGATGTACCGTTCGACTCGGAACTCAGATATCAGCGTTCGATGATAAGGCAATAATTACGCCAAGCCGCAAAAACTCTAGAGTTCACTGACTCTTACGAGACCCGGGGCGATAACACAACGAGCAAAATGCAACGTGACTGTAAAATATATTGACATAGAAAAGGTCCATCGGTCGGTGCCTTGCGTCATATTGGTGCACAAATCAGACCGTGGAAAAGCGTCGATCACTTGGCGTCCATGCGGATCACCCCCGGCTCCGGTGCGTTCTCGGGATCACTAATGAACCGGCGGCAACGGGCCAGGAGAAACTCTGCCGGGCCGTCATCGGGGAATTCGACCAGAACGTTTTCGAGTTCTTCTGCGGCCGACTGCCAATCACCCTGCTCGTAGTAGGTCATTGCGTCTTTAAACGCATCACGCAGCGCAAGCTGCTGGTCCGTGGCCTTTTCACGCATTGCCATGACCTCGTAGATCGGGGTTGCATCGGTCTTACCGACGAACTGGAAGGCACCAAGATACCGGGTCACCAGGTTCTCAAAGCCTTCGACCACCTCACCGGTAGCCAGTATCTGGGTGCCGACATGCTTGTTCAGCCCCTCCACACGCGACGCGGTATTGGCCGAGTCTCCGACGATGCTGTAGACGAAGCGACCACCGCCGCCCGAGTGCCCGACGTAGACCCAGCCCGCCTCCAGCCCGACGCGCAGGCGCGCCTCCGCCATTGAGTGCCTTTCCTTAAAATCCTTGATTGCATCGCCCGCCTCCAGCGCCGCAAGAATCGCCTTGCGCCTGGGTTCGGGCGATGACTCATCGGCGGTCCAGGCACACATGATCGCATCGGCCCGAAACTCGGTGACATGCACACCGTGTTTTTTCAGCGGTGCCGCCAGGGTCTCGAAATAGTCGTTGAGATACACGGCCAATTCACCGGGCGGCAGCTGCTCGGAGACGGTCGAGAAGCCGGCCATATCGGTCGCGAAACAGGTGCTGTACACGACCTTGTTGATCTTGGCCGCATCGAACCTGTCCTGCGCCAGATCGCGGGCGATGTCGTCGGGCAGATAATAGTTGATGGCGTCACTGATCCGCTGACCACGCCGACGCTCCAGCAGATACTGGCCGAACAGGCCGATGAACAGCGCCAGCGGGGCCTGCACCAGCAAGGGCGTGGCGACCGGCATGAGGACCGCCGACTCGTTGAATGCCTGCTGCGCCGCAAAACCGTACAAGGCAACCAGAACAAACGCGACCGGCACGCCTGCATAGGCAGGCATCGCATAGACCAACAGCCCAATGACCAGGCCAAAAAACGCCAGCATCGCGATCGCGGTCCAGCCCTCCACCGGAGAAAGCGAACGATTGGTCAGCAGATTGGCAAAACCGGTCGCGGCAATCTCAACACCGCTGAGATCAACACCGTCCTCGCGGGTAAAGACCGTGTAAAAACGGTCCGGCTGTCCCGGGTCGAACAGATCCGAAGATCCGACGAAAACCACCTTATTGGTGAAATCGAGGGCCTCCTCCGGGACGTTCGGGTCCCCCCCCAGGATTACCGCATGGTAGGGAACCGTCCTGATCGTTCCAGGGGGGCCGTAGAAGTTGAGGAATCGATTGGCCTCCCCCGCGTAGAGTCCCTCCAATGCCTGCTCCAGCAGTATGGGCGGGTCTGCAGGGCTGGTCGACTCGAAGTCGCCGAGCGTTTCCGGTGCACTTTCGTAGCTGGCTCTCAGCGCACGCATAAAGTTGCGTAATTCATCGGCCTTGCTGAAGGCCTGATCGACGGACGTAAAAGCGGAAAGCTCACCGGGTGCGACTGCGCGCGCCAGGTCCAGTACGGCCGCGGTGTGTTCCCGTGCATACAGCTGGAGTGCCACGGCCGGCAGGGTCGGTGCATTGTCGGTACTTTCCTTGAATACCCAGAACTGATGGACCGACGCGCCCTCTTTCGGCAGCGGAAACGTCGCCAGCCCGGCGGCAGCCTCGACCAGACCGGGAAACGGCGGCACCAGCTCTTCCGCCCACACCATGCCCACGTGTCGACCCTGCAGATCACTGATCGGCTGGCGCTTGCCGGTAAGCAGTTCCACGAGTAGCACCCGCCCCGCCCGCTCTACGGCCTCTACGAACAGCTGGTCGTCGTCGGGCGACTTTTCCCTGCCAAAGTGCACGTCGAAGACGATCGTGGAGGCCCCTCGTGCGACCAGTTCATCCACCAGCCGGCCGTGCATGGACCTTGGCCAGTCACGCGGAAGGGACGGCAGGTCCAGGTGCTCACCGGTGCGGCTGTCCATGGCGACGACCACCACGTCTTGAGGCGGCTCGACCGCGCCGCGTACGTCAAACAGCCAGGCGATTCCGACGCCCTGTTCGAAACCCGCACCGAGCGGGGAAAGCCCCAGGCCGACACCGACGATGGCGACGAACAGGCCCGCAACGAGTCCTTTCAGCCAGCGCTTCACTCGATCACCATTGTCATGCCGCCGTATGGGCGCCACGCGGCCTGGCCGTTGAATGGATCTTTGGTCGAAGTTTCGGTCATCCGTTTCCTGAGAATCGCGGAGGGGCCAAGGGCATGTGCGGATCATAATGCACTTTGTCGGACGCAGCAGGCGATATCGGCCGCGCCCCCTCGAATTATCCTTACCGGCTGATATAGTCCGTGGTTTGGCGCATCCGCTGAGAATGGGCGCACAGCGCGAGAGCGAAGTCTTGTGAAAACAAAAATAAAGACCAG
>CAZCDY010000228.1:0-443 GCA_964497145.1 uncultured Gammaproteobacteria bacterium | reverse complement strand
CGCCGTGATCTACTCCGGGGTGTTGACCGGGGCACTGACTGTCGTTGCGTCGGTCTCTCTGGCCGCCATGATCTTCGCCGGGGATCTCTCCAACCACCTTGCGTATGGAATCAACATCGCGCTTATTACCGCCGCGGTCACGGGATTGATTCTTCCGCTCGCAGGCTCCAGCGATTTTTCCATCTCGATACCCCAGGATCGCATAGCACCGATTCTTGCCATCATGGCCACGGGTATCGCCGCGGCGGCCCCGCCATCCGCATCCAGCGACCAGGTATTCCTGAGTATCGTCGTGGCCATTGTCGCAACAACCCTGATCACGGGCGCCTTTCTGCTTGGCCTCGGCCTCGCACGCGCCGGCGGCCTGATACGCTTCCTGCCCTATTCTGTGCTCGGTGGTTTTTTTGCCGGAACAGGTTGGCTGCTGGTGATCGGCGGCTTAC
>CAZCDY010000227.1:780-4519 GCA_964497145.1 uncultured Gammaproteobacteria bacterium | reverse complement strand
CGATTGCTTCCATAGATTTATCCCCCAGGAACGTAAAAATAGTGGCCAATCAACGGCACCGGCACCAAACCACAAAAAGCATAGACTACGCTTGCATTGGCGCTTTGACATTAATCAAGCGCAGTCGGGTCGGCAACTTCATAATGCGGCCGTGGACGATCGCGGGGCAGGCCAGAGCCCCGTGTCCGGCCATTCGACGTGCCGCCAGAATGGTGAATCCCACTGATTTTCGCTGCTCAGTTTATCTCGAGTGTCGGCGGCAAGGCGTGTCGGTACAGGGCGAAACTTGCGTAAGACATCACGGGAAGCGTGATCAGCAGCAGGGGTAACAGCAGAATTGAGCACACGACAATTATGCTTAGCATGAGGCCCCAGGCCAGGCAAACCAGGAAATTGCCGACCACGATGCGCGCGCTGATCTGGATGCCAAGCACAGCGCCGCAGCGGCGCTCATAGATCAGGGGCACAGAAAACGCCGAGACGGTGAAGATCATGTAGGCGATCACCGAGCCCATCAGTGATCCCCACAACTCGAATCTGAGTATGGTGCCGCCCATCTCGGGCAACCATTCCAGGTTGTAGTCGATGTGTGCACCGCCGATGGTGAAGCTGTAAAGCACTCCCGCGTCAGTGATCCAGACCAGGAACAGAAACGCACAGATCAGAGCGACCAGCCAAAGACCGGCGGGCGCACGGCGATATGCGGCAAAGGTGTCGGACAGTTTCGGGTCGGCACCCCGTAAGCACTGTCGGGCCAGCTCAAAGTAGCCGGTCAGCAACACCGGCCCGAGTAGCATGAACCCCCCGGCGAAAGGGAGTGCCAGCGGCGAGAAGCCGAATATGCCGATGGCGCCCAGCAGGATCAGGCCAAACAGGGTGAAAACTGCCGCATAGGCGATGCTGACCCAAGGCATGTCGAGAAACATCACGCGCCCGCTGTGCAGGGCGGCAAAGATATCCGCGTAGGTGAGACGAACCCTTGGCAGGATGGGATCGGTCAATATCTGGTGTCCTTTGGCACTTAGACAATCATCGGTGCGCCATCGTTGCGATCACCTCGTCCGAAGTCGGTTAACAGTCAGCGCGCCGATGCCGACTGACCGAAGGGAAATTAACCTGTCTTCTCGCCTGTGCAATTGATCACAATCAAGGCGTGAGCGTGTGGAATCTCGCAGTTTGCGTTCGCATGTGTGTCCAGACCGCGGCAATGCGAACCCAAACCTTGCGCGTCATCCCAGTTGCCCTGCTGCTGATCGCCTGGCTGCTCCCAATTGCGGTCGGCGCCGGTGCTCCCGGTGCTTTTGCCGCCGAGCTGGAGGCAATGTTCCCAGACATGCAGCGCGTCGGCGAACTGGAGGGTGAGCCGCCCTCGGCGGTTGTATACGGGACTGATCGCATACTCGGTTACGTACTTTTCACCGCGGACATTTCGAGGATACCGGCGTATTCCGGCAAGCTCATCAACACGCTGGTCGGATTCGATGCCAACGGCGTGATTCGCGGTGTACGCATCGTTGAGCACCAGGAGCCGATCCTGGTGGTTGGAATATCCGACCAGGACCTGGCCGATTACGTCGGTCAATATGTCGGTGTGCCCATCGTCGATGAGGTACGCGTTGGTGGTCGGGCGGTCCCCGGTCGCCAGATCATCGACGGCATCAGCGGTGCAACCATCACTGCCATGGTACTCAACCGCACGATCGTCGAGAGCGTACGCAAGGTCGCGCTCGCACGGGGTCTGCTGTTCCAGGATGGGCAGCAGCGCCGTTTTGCGCCGCCGGAGCCATTGTGGCTGATGCTGTGGCGAGAACGCTTGTGGGAGATCGTTGTGCTCACGACCGGGCTGTTCGTGCTCCTGGTGATCCTGTTGTTCCAGGACTGGCTGGCGCGCCACCCCACCTTCCTGATCCGTGTGCGGACGCTGTATCTCACCTATACACTCGTTTTTATCGGCATATACGGATACGCCCAATTGTCGGTGGTCAATGTGCTCACCTTCGTGAACTCACTGCTCAGTGGATTCCGTTGGGAAAGTTTCCTGATCGACCCGATGATGTTCCTGCTATGGTCGTTCGTCGCCGTCACCGCGCTGTTGTGGGGGAGGGGCGTCTATTGTGGTTGGCTCTGCCCCTTCGGCGCGCTGCAGGAGCACCTGTTCAGACTGGGACAGCGCCTGGGGATTAAGGGGCGCGAACTGCCAACGGTCGTGCACGAGCGCCTGTTGGCGCTCAAGTACATCATCATGCTGGGCCTGTTCGGACTGTCTCTGCAGTCTTTGAGGACTGCGGAGCTGGTCGCCGAGGTGGAGCCGTTCAAGACCGTATTCATGTTGCGTTTCGTACGCGAGTGGCCCTTCGTGGTCTATGCCTTGGCATTTTTGATAATCGGCCTGTTTATCCGCAAGGCCTACTGCAGATATGTGTGCCCACTGGGTGCTGCACTGACGTTTCCGTCGCGTTTTCGCATCTTCGACTGGCTTCGCCGCCGCAAGGAATGCGGCCGCCCCTGTCAGATCTGTGCGCGTGAATGCGAGGTACAGGCGATACGCCCTACGGGCGAGATCGTGGAAACGGAATGCCACTACTGCCTTGATTGCCAGGTTACCTATTGGGACGAACACCGTTGTCCGCCATTGGTCGACCGACGTAAGAAGGCCGAGGCAAGAGCTAGGCTGAAACGCAACCCTCCTAATTGACTCACGTCAATGGAGTGGCGCCTTTCTCCGTCGATTGATTTAAATCAAGGTGGACAGTTCACCCGAACCTCAGATTGACCTTGCCGCGACATCCCGTATATGTATCGACGCCCCTGGCGGAGAAGGAGAACGTTCCGATGATAATCAGAAACATCATTGGCGGTGCTTTTGCACTGTCGAGCCTGATGCTGGCCATGGGGATAGCCGGTGCGGCTACCAGCGGACACCCCGGTACCCCCGCCGAAGATATGAAGTATCAGGGTGCCCCGGTGGCGATGGATCCCTCCGTCACCAAGGACATGGTCGGAGGTGAAGGCCCGCCGATGACCGCAAACGAATTCGCGCGCGCCAAGCAGATTTTCTTCGAACGTTGCGCGGGTTGCCATGGTGTATTGCGCAAAGGTGCGACGGGCAAGCCGCTGACCACCGATATCACCCGTAGCCGGGGTGCCGAGTACCTGAAGGCCTTCATCACCTACGGTTCGCCATTGGGTATGCCCAACTGGGGATCGTCCGGTGAGCTGAATGAGGCCGAGGTGGAGATGATGGCGAATTACTTGCAGCATGAGCCGCCACAGCCGCCTGAATACGGCATGAAAGAAATGAAGGCCTCGTGGAAGGTGGTGGTGCCGCCGGACAAGCGCCCGACGAAACAGATGAACAATCTCAATCTGGAGAACCTTTTCTCGGTCACTCTGCGTGATACCGGCCAGATTGCATTGATCGATGGCGACTCCAAGAAGATCGTCGGCGTCATTAAGACCGGTTATGCGGTACATATCTCCCGCACGTCGGCTTCAGGTCGTTACCTGTTTGTGATCGGGCGCGATGCCAGGGTCAATATGATCGACCTGTGGATGGAGAAGCCGGAGACGGTCGCCGAGATCAAGACCGGCATGGAGGCGCGTTCGGTCGAGACTTCCAAATTCAAGGGCTCGGAGGACAAGTACGCGATCGCCGGCACCTACTGGCCGCCGCAGTTCGTGATCATGGACGGCGAAACCCTCGAGCCGCTCAAGATTGTGGGCACCCGAGGTATGACGG
>CAZCDY010000227.1:0-764 GCA_964497145.1 uncultured Gammaproteobacteria bacterium | reverse complement strand
CCCGAGCCCCGCGTGGCCGCCATCGTGGCCTCGCACGAGCATCCGGAATTCATTGTCAACGTCAAGGAGACCGGCAAGATCCTGATGGTGAACTATGAGGATCTCGACAACCTCAAGGTGACCGAGATCGGTGCCGCACGCTTCCTGCACGATGGCGGCTGGGATTCGACTCTGCGCTATTTCCTGACGGCGGCCAACAAGTCGAACAAGATCGCGGTGGTCGACTCCAAGGAAGACAAGCTGGCTGCATTGGTTGATGTCGGCCAGATTCCGCACCCGGGACGCGGTGCCAATTTTGTACATCCGAAGTTTGGGCCGGTCTGGGCGACCAGTCACCTGGGTGACCAGACGATCGCATTGATCGGCACTGATCCTGTGGGTAACCCGGACAATGCCTGGAAGATGGTGCAGTCATTCGATGGCCAGGGCGGTGGCTCTTTGTTCATCAAGACGCATCCCAAGTCCAAGAACCTGTACGTCGATACCGCGCTCAACCCGGCCGAATCGATCAGCCAGTCGATTGCCGTGTTCGACATCGCCAGTCTGGACAAGGGTTTCGATGTCCTGCCGATCGCCGAATGGGCCGATCTTGGCGAAGGGCCGAAGCGTGTCGTGCAGCCCGAGTACAACAAGGCTGGCGATGAAGTCTGGTTCTCGGTCTGGAACGGCAAGGATCAGAAATCGGCCATCGTTGTCGTGGATGACAAGACGCGCAAGTTGAAGGCGGTGATTAAGGACGACCGGCTGGTTACTCCGACCGGCAA
>CAZCDY010000226.1:0-4521 GCA_964497145.1 uncultured Gammaproteobacteria bacterium | reverse complement strand
AACTCGCGACCCCAACCTTGGCAAGGTTGTGCTCTACCAACTGAGCTATTCCCGCCGAACGAGCGCCGTATTCTAGGGAATTCACTGCTTGTGTCAAGCCCGTGGACTACAAATCGTCGTCCCGATACACCGTGATTTCGTCACCGCGCAGACTCGGCCAGGCGGCACGCAGATAAAGGCTCATCGACCACAGCGTCAGGATCACCGCGACGTACAGCAAAACCAGACCAATGGTGTAAACCGGCAGTCCCCAGAGATCGTCACGATAGATCAACAAGGAGATCGCCATCATCTGTGCCGCGGTCTTGAACTTGCCGATCTCAGACACCGCCACCCTGGTGCGGTCGCCGACCTCGGCCATCCATTCGCGCAGCGCCGAGATCGCAATCTCGCGCCCGATGATCACCGCCGCCGCCACCGCCATGGAGATCCGCGGATCCGACTGCACCAGCAGCACCAGCGCCGTGGCCACCATCAGCTTGTCCGCCACCGGGTCGAGAAAGGCTCCCAGGGCTGAGACCAGCTGCATCCGGCGCGCCAGGTAGCCGTCCAGCCAGTCGGTGAACGCCGCGATCACGAATACCGCGGTAGCCGCCTCGCGTGCCCAGGGTGTCGTCACGTAGAACAACACCAGAAACACCGGGATCAGCAGTATCCGCAATACGGTCAGCAGATTGGGAATGTTGTAGATCGGACTCATTTGTTTCCGTGAAAAGCGGCGTAGATCTCCTGCGCCAGCTTCTCACTGATGCCGTCAACCGTACTGATATCTTCGATGCCGGCCCGCGACAGGCCCTGCAGCCCCCCGAACTGCTTGAGCAGCCGTGCACGACGCTTGGGCCCGATCCCGCTGATATCTTCCAGCACGGACCGGGTCTTGGCCTTGCCCCGGCGCTGGCGATGTCCGGTAATCGCGAAACGGTGCGCCTCGTCGCGGATCTGCTGCACCAGGTGCAGTGCCTGCGAATCTGGCGGCAGTATAAGAGGCTGCTTGCGGCCCAACAAGAACAGCTGCTCCATTCCGGGACGCCGGTCCGGCCCCTTGGCCACACCCAGCAGCAGCACATCGGCGACCCCAAGCTCGCCGATAATCTCCGCCGCGGTCGACAATTGCCCCAGGCCGCCGTCGATCAGCAGGATATCGGGCCGCTTGCCCTCGCCCGCCATCAAACGCTTGTAGCGTCGCTCCAGGGCCTGGCGCATGGCCGCATAATCGTCGCCCGCGGTGATGCCGCGGATATTGAAACGGCGGTAATCGGCCTTGCTGGCGGCCCCCTCGACGAACACCACGCAGGATGCCACTGTCTGGTCACCCTGGGTGTGGCTGATGTCGAAACACTCCATGCGCTGCGGCGGCTCGGCCAGATCCAGGGCCTTTTGCAGGGCGGCCAGACGCATGCGGGTGCTGCCGGCACTGGCCAGACGCGAGGCCAGGGCCAGTGCGGCATTGTCCTGCGCCATCTTCAGCCAGCGTGCACGCTCGCCACGCGGCCGCGACTGGATGGTCACCCTGCGCCCGGCCTGCAGGCTGAGCGATTCCTCGAGCACCGACCTGTCCCCCGGCTCGACGCTGACCAGGATCTCGTGCGGCACCGCCTTGCCCAGGTAGTACTGGGCGATGAACGCCGAGATGATCTCGCCCGGCTCGGCGCCATCGCCCGAGCGCGGGAACAGGCTCTTGTTGCCCAGATTGCGGCCCTGGCGCACGTAAAACAGCTGCACGCAGGCCACCCCACCCTCGCTGGCCACGGCGACGATATCCAGGTCGCCGCGCTCACCGCTGGCCACCTCCATCTTCTCGACCCAACGCTCGACCACGTCCTGCGCCTTGCCCTCCAGAAACAGCGCGGTATCGCGTACATCCTGGGCATAGGCCTCGGGCGTAACGAAACCGACGCAGGGCGCGGTACAGCGCTGGATCTGGTATTGCAGGCAGGGACGCGAGCGGTTGCGGTAATAGCTGTCCTCGCACTGGCGCACGGGAAACAGCTTCTGCAGCAGCTGCAGGGTGTCGCGCACCGAACCGGCGCTCGGATAAGGCCCGTAGTAGTGTCCCCTCGCCTTGCGCGCGCCGCGGTGAAAGGCCAGGCGCGGGAAATCCTCGTCCGAGAGGAACAGGTAGGGATAGCTCTTGTCGTCGCGCAGCAGCACGTTGTAGCGCGGCCGGTGCTCCTTGATCAGGTTGTTCTCGAGCAGCAGCGCCTCGGACTCGGTGTGCGTTGCGGTGATCTCGATATCGCGGATCTGTACCACCATGCTGGCGATGCGACGGTTGCTGGCGCGGGTGAAATAACTGCCGACCCGCCGGCGCAGGTTCTTGGCCTTGCCAACGTACATCACATCGCCATCGGCATTGAGCATGCGGTAAACACCCGGCCCCTGGGTCAGGTTGCGCACGAAGCGCTTGTGGTCGAATGTGGGTTCCGGCTCAGTCACCCCGGTAGTTTACCCCGCGAAAATACGCCCAAACCGTAGGGTGCCAATAGCGTAGCGTATTGCACCATTTCCACACCCGGGGTATTTCATCGGTGCAATACGGCTGGCGCCTATTGGCACCCTACGAGATGAAAACAAATTCAAATCCCCGGCGCATCAACCCAACAAAGCCCGCGCCCGCGCAAACACCTGCTCGAACATCGGTGTGGTCAGGCGCCGGGTCTGGGTGTTGTAACGACTGCAATGGTACGAATCGATCAGGGTGATTCCGCGCGGCATGGCGTGTTCGGCCGCATGCCCGAACACCGCCTCTTTCTGCTTCAGGCCGAAGCCGGCCACCACCGATTTGTGCGCGATCGAGCCCAATGCCAGCACCACACCGCCGGGCCTGAAAGCATCCAGCTCGGCAGACAGAAATTCACGGCACTGGTTGATCTCGGCACCCACCGGCTTGTTCTGCGGCGGCAGGCACTTAACCGCATTGGTGATGCAGCAGTCGATCAGCTCAAGCCCATCATCCGCCGAGACCGACTCGGGCGCACTGGCAAAGCCGTACCTGTGCAGGGTCTGGTAAAGCAGGATACCGGCATGATCCCCGGTAAAGGGCCGTCCGGTGGCATTGGCGCCATGCATGCCGGGGGCCAGCCCCACCACCAGCAGGCCGGGGTCGGCGGCGCCGAACGCAGGCACCGGCCGGCAGAAGTAACCGGGGTGCTGTGATTTCACCTGGTCGAGAAAATCCGCCAACCTGCCACAACGACGGCAGCCCGGATCAAACTGTCCGGCACTCATTGGGTATTTTCGAGCAGGCCGTGGCGGATCGCCAGGTGGGTCAGTTCCACGTCGTTGGACACATCAAGCTTCTCGAACACGCGGTGGCGGTAGGTGCTGACCGTCTTGGGGCTGAGAAACAGGGCATCCGAGATATCCTGGGTACTCTGCCCACGCGTGATCATCATCATCACCTGCATCTCGCGCGCTGTCAGTGTACCCAGCGGCGATGTCTCACCACGCTTGCGGAAATTGGCGAGGGTGAGCTTTTGCGCGACGTCACTGGAGATATAGTGGTGTCCCCGCATCACCATCTTGATTGCCTCGATCATCTCTTCCGAACCGCTGCCCTTGGAGATGTAGCCACGCGCACCGGCATCCAGCAGCTGGTTGGGAAACGGATCGTCACTCAGCACCGTCACCGCGATCACCTTCACCTTTGGCGCGATCTTCAGAATCTTGCGCGTGGCCTCGATGCCACCGATGCCCGGCATGTTCACGTCCATCAGTATCAGGTCGGGGGCCTGCTCGCGCACCGCCTTGATTGCCTGCTCGCCATCGGCAAACTCACCGACCACGACCATACCTTCCTGATTGCGCAGGATGCTGCTTACGCCTTCGCGGAAAAGGTCGTGATCGTCGACAAGCAGGATACGTATCATGGCGGCGTCTGGGAAATAGTGTATGTGACGGATCTGTTTCGGATTGAGCGTCAGATGTTAGCACGCGCCGGCGGTCGACCCGCAAGGCAGAATAGGCCGTCTTTCAGTGAAACCCCGACCGGAGCCTGGCCCGGGAGAATTTGTCGCGGCAATGTGTCCAATACGGCATAGCGTTAAGCCGGCAGCGACCTCAAAAGCCGACGAAACTTGGTCGCAATGCCGACAAAGAAGCGGCTCGCCCGGCCGCAGCGTTAGGTCACCAGGAAACGGGCGTTGCGCCGCACCCGGGCATTGTAGGCACGCACGTGGAATGGCGCGATCAGCACGCAACCCAGCCAGACAAGTCCGATCAAAGGCCAATAGATCAGTCCCACGGCAAGGGCCACGAACAAGGCAATCAATGCGGTTTGGGGGGCGGTGTAAAGGCAACCGAAAGGCCCGAAGACCAGGGCATAGATCACCCCGGCTGTAGCGCTTTTGCTGCTGGCGTCGATGTAGTCTTCGATCTTGTCCCGACGCAGGTTTTTGTCCGTGTTTTCCATCCGTCGAACTCCTTGTCCTTAGGCACCCTCTAAGGCGGGGTGCTTCAATCGCGCGGCTATGGATCCTGCCAACGCGCTTATCGTAACTGTAACGGCTCATCAACATGACT
>CAZCDY010000225.1:0-4551 GCA_964497145.1 uncultured Gammaproteobacteria bacterium | reverse complement strand
GGCGTAGGTTAGATAGAGGAGTTGCAGGCGACGAAATCTAATATGAGTGGCCAGTTCCGGGCCTGGATGTTGGATTTCGGGGCTGGCGCCCCTCTATCCAACCTACGAAGATGGTAAACCGATCAGCAACTCCAGGCCGCCGTTTCCGCCCCCGCGCGGCCAACGGCAGTGTCGAGCGACCGGGCCCATCGGGTCATAGGCGCCAACTTAAGGGCTAAGCGGTTGAAATAGATGAGAAGAGGTAGCAGGCTCGGTTCTTCCACAAACCCGATAGCGGGAAGGCCGACCATCATGAGCCTGCTACCCAAAGCTTTGGATATCTCATTTGAGCGCGTGTTACAACTGCTGCCTCGGAACTACGAGGCGCTGGCGCGCGAACACGGTGCCTTTGTTCGTGCCCGCAAGATCAAAAGCCCGAGGCAGTTGCTGCAACTGGTGCTGGGTTACTGCGGCCTGGATCAGTCGCTACGCGAGTGCGCTGGGCAGATGACGTTACTGGGAGCGCGGCTCAGCGATACGGCGGTGAACAAGCGTCTGAAGGGGTGTTTAACCTGGGTCGAGGCGATGCTCGGTGGTCTGGTTCAAGCCGATGCCCAGCGGTTAGTGGTCGGTGGGCTTCGCTTTGTGCTCGTGGACAGTTCCACGGTGCAGGGTCCCGGGGCACGAGAGACCTGGTATCGGTTACACCTGGCGCTGGATCTGGTGAGACTTCGGTTTGTGAGCGCGACGGTGAGCGACAAGCATGCGAGCGATGAGCTGAGCCACTATGGGCTCAACGAGGGCGACGTGGTGGTGGCGGATCGGGGGTTCAACCAGGTGGGTGATTGGATTGCGCACGCGCAGCAGGGCATCTTGCTGGTGGTGCGCTACAACGCCGAGGGGGCGGCATGCTATGACGCCTCCAGTGCTGAGAAGCTGGATCTGGAGGCGCGCCTGAGCGCCGCTGGGCCACAACAGCGGTGCTGGCCGGTACAGGTACGGGCTCGACGCCAGCGCCTGGAGGGGTATTTACACGCGCTGGCGCTACCGCCCGAGCAGGCCGAGCAGGCACGTCGGCGAGTGCATCAACGGGCGAAGAAGCGCGGGCGTACGCCGCGCCAGCGCACGCGGTTATTCGCCGGGTGGGTGTTGGTGTTCACCACGGTGCCACCGTCGGTATTGTCCAGCGATATCCTCGGCCCACTCTACCGGTTGCGCTGGCAAGTGGAACTGGCGATCAAACGGTTGAAAAGTGTGCTCGACCTCGATGAGCTACGCTCGCGCGAGGGCAGCGTGTTGGCGCAGGTGTACCTGCACGGGAAGCTGCTCTATGCCTGGCTGGTGGAACGGTTGTTAGGGCAACGCTGCGGCCCTGAGTGGAATCACCTGGCGGCGCCACGCCAGGCCACGCCGTGGCGAATCTGGAAAACGCTCCATCGAGAGTTGACGACCCTGATCAGTGGGGTGCAGAACTGGAATCTTGAGCGCTGGCCGCAATGCCTGGAGGTGATGCAGGAACGGCCCCGGAAACGCAAACTCCAGACCCTACCGGCACGGATCATCCAGTTGATCACCTTTTGCCAGACGAACGGATTCAGCAACATAGGAGGGAACCGTGCTTAAGTTGGCGCCTATGGGGGGAAGGGTTCCGGGCAAGGGGGGTGTCTCTCGTCCTTTGGTCCCCTCTAAAATTCGTCTACCTTTCCAGTTCTCTCCACCGCCCATGACCCACGACCAGCGCTTCAAAAATCTCATCATCGACTACCCCCGCGTGCAGCGGAGGAAGCCGTCGAAGGCGAAGATCATGGAGATCGTCGACAACTTTGATGAGCGGTGGCTCGGCGTCTTCCACGCGAACCAGCGAGAGGATGGGACCATCAGTCTGCTGGACGGGCAGCGCCGTCGAGCCGCCCTGATCGCCATGGGGCGAGAGGAATACCGCGTGCAGACGGAGTTGCACTACGGGCTGAGCATCTCTGAGGAGGCGGCCATGTTCAGGAAACTGAATGCCCAGCGACAGGTTGGGTCGATCCCTGACTTCCTCAACGGCGTGACGGAGGGCGATCCCAAGATCGTGCAGATCGTCGATGTCTGCCGAGAGCACGGCTGGGAGGTTGGCGAGCATCAGACGGCCAGCTCGACGAACTCCGTCATCGGCCTGATGAGAGCGTGGGACCGTGACGGGACCGGCGAGATCCTCGGACTCACGCTATCCACCCTCAACAAGTCGTTCGGCAGGGACCGGCGGACGACCAGCGGCAACCTGCTCAAGGGGTGCTCGCTGTTCATCACGGGGGTTGATGGGAAACTCGCGCAAGACCGGCTCGTGCGGAACATCAAGAAGAGGTTTCAGCGCCCTGACCTCCTCATCAAACAGGGCCGAGAGTATGCCCACATCGAGGAGTGCTCGACGGAGCGAGGCATCGCCCACATCATCGAGAAGACATACCGAATCGGGTGCAGGAGGAAGGGGTAGCCCGATGACGAAGCAACTATTCGCCCTCGACGCCGAGACCGTCGATCGCATCAAGCACAGCGCCGAAGCCGAAGGTAAAGGTGGATGGCAGAATCTCTGCGCCGAGATCATGCGCGGCAGCGTCGGGGCGGATGGTTGGCAGTTCAGCTACAACGCCGGCATCCGCGCGGGCCTCAAGATGTCGATCGAGCAGATCGAGAACCTGCGTGACGCAATCGAGGAGGACTGACCCGTGCCCCGCACTGAATGCTTTGCGTGCTCATCCACCGCCACCCGCTTCTGGGGCACGGTGCCCGTCTGCAAGCGCCATCTTGCTGAGGAGCAGGACAACGAACCCGACGCCCACAGTTGTCCCGAGTGCGGCAAGGAGCAGAAACCCCAAGCACTGTGGACGCGGTCGAAGCCGTGCTCGGAGTGCCAGAGCAAGGAGGACAGAGATGCCTGACGTCTACGTAATCACGTCCGGGGAATACTCGGACTACTCGATCGACGCGGTCTACTCGACTCGCGCGATGGCGGAGGAGGCGCTGCCCGCCTTCAGTGGATCCTACGGCGATAAGCCCGACATCGAGGAGTGGGAGTTGGATCCGGCTGAGCCCCTGGCTGCTGTGCGCCGAGGCTTGTTGAGTTTCCATGTGGCCAGCCGCAAGCACTCGATCGAGGTTCGCTCTGTCGACCATCTCGGCATCGCCATTCCCGATCGCCCTGACAACAAGCTGGTCTACGAGTTCAGGGATCAGCCGGGCGTGCTGACCACGACGGTCATCACCTCCGACATCGCGCACGCTACCAAGATCGCGGCCGACCGTTTCCGCCAACACATCGCGGCGGTCGGTTGGAGCAAGGATGCTGAGAAGGTGAAGCCGGAGGATCCGTGGCCGCTGCATGGGCCGCCGAAGGCCAAGGAGGCCGACGATGCCTGACCGCCCGACGTGCGCGACGTGCGCTTTCTGGCAGACCGACGAACCAGGCAAGAACAAGCCGTGCCAACGCCATGCGCCGATGCCTGTGCAGGTGGCGTATGAGCCGGACGACACAACCCTCCCACTGATGGGCACGGTTCGTCCACACACCGCGCCGCATGTCTGGTGCGGCGAGCACCGCCCGCGCGTGGAGTCCAAGGCGAACATCTGGGGGCCTGACGGCGACTCTGCCCGCATGGAGCAAGAGTTCCGCGACCTCAACGTGAAGATGGATCGCTACTTCGCCGGCCTCAAGGTGGGCGGCACCGAGGTCGCCGAGTGGCACAAGGAGCGCGCCACCCTCGCCGCCCTGCTGCGGGAGGCAGTGATGATGATGCTGCGAGCCGACGGTTGCGTCGGCGGAGCATGGACGTCTTGCATGCGCGAACTCGTCACCCGCATCGAGGAGGCGCTGTCCGATGGCTAACAACCGCGTGGCGCTCTACTGCCCGGTGTGTGGCAAGCGTGTGATCCTGGCGAAGACAATGGCTAGCGGCAGCTACTACCGGACTGGGAGTCCTGTCGGCATTAGCGATGAGGAAGACCTCGGCGATGCGTTCCTCGATTTCCTGTCCGATCACTACTGGTGCGGCGAGAGCATGTATGCCGTGAACGTCGAACTACGCTTCGAGGACCACCCCGACAAGGCGAGGGAATACTGATGAAGCGCCGCATGCACCCGATCGAGTTCGTCACCCTGGCCCTGATCTCTGCGCTCGGCGTGGCCGCGTGCTTCTTGGTATGAGCCAAACCTTCTCCATCTACTGCGCCGAGACGAACCAAACCATCTGGGTCGGCCAGGGCTGGGGCGAGATGTCCTCGTTCTACTCCGGCAACTCGGAGATCATGGAGCGCCTCGGGCGGTTCCTGCGTGTCACCGCCGGCAAGCCGTTGGTGCTGGTGTGCGACGACACAACGCAACTCGACGCGGACGAGTTCGAGGGGGAAGAATGAACCGCCGCACCTTCCTCCGCAGCCTCGCGTGCGCTGCCTTGACGTCGTGCGCCCGCATCTGGCCGGCGACTGCGGAGGTGGCGGTCAAGACTTACGGAACGCCACCGAGCGAGGCTCTGCGTTCCAATGTGATGACGTTGCTCGACTACGCCAAGCAACTCGATCCAGAAGGCAGTGCGT
>CAZCDY010000224.1:3100-4556 GCA_964497145.1 uncultured Gammaproteobacteria bacterium | reverse complement strand
CCAGGGCAAGGATATCGAGCCGCCCAGACAGACGAAAGCATAGCCGATTCCGATACCCTCGGTTACGCCTGATCTGCAGCCGTTGCAGCACCGGGCACCTTGGTGGATGGCAGAACCCGGTCTAAGCTCTCAAGAGGAACAACGGGCGGCCGACACCGTCATAAGACCCAGGGCGACTGCCGTGCAGCTCATGCTGTCGGGTGTCACAGTCGTCCGTGATGTGCGCTGCCCCTTGGGGAGTCAGGGCAAAGCGACTTTTTCCGACCATGACAGGGACTGACTTTGGGACAGGCAACCATGTTGACCGACCGCAACGACGCCAGCTCAACCCGGCAGACCAGCACGGCCGTGCGCGACAGTCTGCTCAGGCAGCGTTTCGTCGCCCTGTGGCAGCGCTGCCTGAACGCCAGCGCAGACAGTGACCCGGCTGCAGTCTGGCAGGAGGTGGCGCGCCGCTACGCCGAACCGCATCGCCACTATCACGACAAGAGTCACCTCGCACACTGTATGGAACAGCTGGACCTGGCCGCCGGCCAGATTCAGGAACCCGACCGGGTCGAACTGGCCATCTGGTTCCATGATGTCGTCAACGAACCGGGCGTAAGCGACAACGAACAGCAGAGCGCCGAACTGTTTCGCCGATTGGCGGACGGGGTGATGGATGCCGATCTCATAGACGACGTGGTCGGGCTCATCCTCGTGACCACACACCAGCGCCAACCCGAGGTGCCGGACCACCAGTTCATCTGCGATATCGACCTTGCCAGCTTCGGCTGTCCCTGGGAATGCTTCCTCAATGACTCGGTCGCGGTAAAGGCCGAATTCAAGGGCCCTGACGAGGACTACTACCGCGGCAAAAAGGCCTTCCTCGAGGCCCTGCTCCAGCGCCCGAAGATCTTTATCAGCGACTTCTTCAACCGGCGCTATGAAGACCAGGCACGCGACAATATCCAGCGGCTGCTCGCCCTGATCGATCAGGGCCACGCCTGAGCGCCAGACAAGCTATCCAGCTCAACGTTTGGCTCCGTTCGCCGCCGACGCATCCGGCTGCTGCTTATCCGCGACGATCCTGTATTCGCTGGTCAGAGTAAGGCGCTCGCCGATGATACGGGTGAAATTGCGGAACAGGCGGAAGGCCAGGATCGGGTAACGACGCGTCAGCCGATCGATCCGTTTCAGACTCAGAACCAGCACCTGGGTTTCCACCAGGGCAACCACGTCGGCGGTGCGCCGACCACCCGACAGCGGCCCGACCTCACCGAACAGCTCGCCGACGTTCATCACGCGCAGGTGCTCGATCGCGCCATCGGTGCGCGTCTTGCGCGCCTCGACCGAGCCCTCGAGCACCACGTACATCTCCGAGCTCGTGTCGCCCTCGTTGATGATTCGGGCTTCGGCAGAGAAGCTGCGCACCTCGCTGGCCAGCAGCAGTTTCTTGATCTGCCAGATGTACATG
>CAZCDY010000224.1:2534-3090 GCA_964497145.1 uncultured Gammaproteobacteria bacterium | reverse complement strand
TCAGTAACAACGGTGTAAGGATGAACGTCGCGGCCAGTGCGACGATGATCACCATGGCGCTCAACAGGCCGAAGTTCACCACAGGCTGAAAACTGGATGTCGCGAACACCGCGAAGCCTGCGGCCAGCGCGATGGAGGTGGCAAAGATCGGCACCGCCTCGGCGCGGATCATCGCCGTGAGCGCGGCCTCGCGGGTTGCGTGCAGCTTGAGCTCCTTGTGGAAGCGCGACATCACATGCATGGTGTCATCGACGCAGATACCCAGCGCGATGGCCGCCACCATGCTGGTGCCGGCATTCAGCGGTATGCCGAACAGGGCCATCACCCCGAACAGGATCGCCACCGGGAACAGATTCGGCAGCAGCGCAATCAGGCCCGCCCGCAGGCTGACGAACAACAGCGTCACCAGGCCAAGGATGACGGCGCCGACCAGCAGCAGGGACTGCAGCTGACCCTGGGCCATCTCCTCGACCGCCTTGTTCGACAGGATGGACTTGCCGGTGATCTCGACCCGCAAGGCCGAATCGACGTTGGCATCCACATAGTCCTGCAGCCT
>CAZCDY010000224.1:0-2524 GCA_964497145.1 uncultured Gammaproteobacteria bacterium | reverse complement strand
CGCCCGTGCGATGCACAGCCGCTGCTGCTGCCCGCCGGAAAGCGCGGTGCCGGGCTTGTGAAGGCCGTCCTTGACCTCCTCCCAGAGCGCGGCCGCCTTGAGGGCTTTCTCCACCCGCGCGGCGAGTTCGTTCTTGGTCACCAACAGGCGCGGCTCTATGGCCAGCCGGTCCGGGGCCTCGACCGCCTTGTTGGACAGAATCGACTTGCCGGTAATCTCTACCTGCAAGGCCGGATCTACGTTGGCATCCACGTAGGCCTGCAGCCTGTCGACCGCTCGGTTGAGCACATCCGAGGAGCTGATATTGTGTCTTACCAGGATGCGCGCCCGATCAAAGCTGTGCGAGACATAGTTGCCGACATCTCCCGGCTTGATGAACAACATGTACTCGCGCACGACATCGTCCGACTCGGGCAACCGCAGCGAATTGTCTTCTTCATCCTCCATAACACTGCCGACCAGCATGATGAAGTCGGCGAACGAAAACGAGCGATCGAACTCCTGCTGGCTGGCGAGGTAGGCCTGGATCTTCGCGACCTCCTCCAGGTACTTGACCTGCAGGAAGGTGTTGTCGATACCGGAATCGACCACGATCGAGAACGAGTGCACACCCGACAGTTCGGTATGGATACGCTCCGCGTTGATGCGCAGATCCGACTGCTCGTCCATGTAGTCGAGCAGATTGTTGTTGACGCGCAGCTGGGTAGCCGCGACCAGCGCCGCCACGCCAAGCATACCGGCGGCGATGAACACCGTCCTGCGTCGCCGCTGCATCCACAACAACAAACCGACCGCCCAACGCTGGAACAGTGCCTTGCCGGGTTTGGCAGCCGCCCCAGCGTCCTCACGATGGCCGATGCTGCGCAACATGACCGGCACCAGCAAGGTGGTGATCACGAAGTTGAACAGCAGGCCGGTAGAGGCCACAAGGCCGAACTGGTACAGCAGCTCGATATCGTTGAGCGCGATCGAAAGAAAGCCGAAATAGGTGGTGATAAAGGTCAGGAAAACCGCCATGCCCATGTTATTAGCCATGTGCCCGATCGCCGCCCGACGCGACTGCCCCTGACGTATGCCCGCCGCATACTCAGCCAGCAGGTGGATATCCTCGGTCGAGCCGATGATGATCACCAGGGCCGGAACGATCGAGGTCATGATGTTGACCGGGATGCCGAGGGCGCCCATGAAGCCGAGCGTCCAGACCACGCTCAGGCCTGCTGTACAAAGGGGGATCAGCGCCGCGTTGGCGCGGCGCAGGCCGAAGGCAAGGGTCAGCAGCAGCACCAGCACCGAAAGCGGCAGAAACACCTGCTGATCGCCTCGGATCTTGTCGGTCAGGTCGCTGCGCATGGCCGACACGCCTATCTGATAGACATCGGCGATATGCGCACGCAGCGGCGCGATCTGTTCTTCGATCGACGCGGTAATCTCGCGGTCGAAGTCTGCGTCGCCGGGTGCATCCTTCAAAAAGACATTGATCGCCAGCGTCTGGCCATCGGCCGATAACAGGTTGCCCAACACCAGCGGGTTCCGGGTCGCGTCCGCCTTGACCGCTTCGACCTCGGCCGGCGTTACCGGCACGGTCTCCAGGTAGGGTTTGACGTAGATGGTGTCATCGATGTTCTTGAGGTTCTTGGCATCGAACAGGCTCGAGGTGCCCGATACGCCCGGCAGGTCAGCGATTGCGCGCAATGCATACCTCGCCTCGACCAGCTTCGACTCGTCGAAGATATCCGGGTCGTGCAGCACGATAATTACGACATCTTCGGCGCCGAAGGTCTCCTCGGTGTCGACGAAGTAGTCCCAGGCCGGCGTGCCCTTCTCCAGCATGCTCTCGGCCGAGATGGTGATGTGCAGCTTGGGGAGTTGGGTGGCCGACAGTGCGGTGAACAACGCGAGAATGGCCAGTACCAGCCAGGGTTGTCCGGCAGCAAAGTTGATGATGCGCTTCAAACCAATCTTCCCTCACCGGCTGCGCGCGGTACCACAATAGTGAAATCTAACGGGGTTAAAATAACACGATTTCGACCAGGAATGACTGGCAGCCGTATTGTTCACGGCATACCGACATTCTCAGCAACAAACCGACCCGGTGCTTGAAACAAGACCAATCAGCTCATGCGCGACAGGGGTGCTCTAGAAGCAGGCATTGATGTGTGACTTCGACGAATCAGCGTTGTCGCCTTTTCGCCCTACACCGACTCCTCGAAGTCAAGCAGCAGGGTACTACCAGCAGATCTTCCGGCAGATTCTGGTCCCACCAATGACATAGCAATAATAAAAGCAGTTCGACGATGCAGCGGCCGCAGCTGCCATACTCTCGGGCTTTACGTCCGCTTCCGTAGTTGGGGGGAGTTCAGACAAAATCTCGATAGAGACATTGTCGATGACGATCTTTTCCATCCCTTCGTCGCCATGTTTATCTAATTCCGTCATGGCGATTGACTTCACAAGCTCATCGATTTCCTTTCTGAGCGTTTTCTTCTTGAGCTTTTTCTTACACGCAGCCTTGAAGTGCTTATCA
>CAZCDY010000223.1:0-4571 GCA_964497145.1 uncultured Gammaproteobacteria bacterium | reverse complement strand
TGGTCGGCCTTGTTCATGTACACAATGATGTACGGAACACCCACCTGGCGTGACAGCAGAATGTGCTCGCGGGTCTGCGGCATCGGGCCGTCAGCCGCCGATACCACCAGAATAGCGCCGTCCATCTGCGCCGCACCCGTGATCATGTTCTTCACGTAGTCCGCGTGTCCCGGGCAGTCAACGTGCGCGTAGTGACGCGCCTCAGATTCGTACTCCACGTGTGCCGTCGCGATCGTAATACCGCGCTCACGCTCTTCCGGGGCGTTGTCAATCTGGTCGTAGGCCTTCGACTCACCACCAAACTTCGACGCCTGGTGCATTGTGATCGCCGCCGTCAGCGTGGTCTTGCCGTGGTCAACGTGACCAATCGTGCCCACGTTTACGTGCGGTTTTGTACGTTCAAATTTTTCCTTGGACATGTTTGCTTAATCTCTCAGAAGAACATGAATCAATCTTTAAACAAAACCGCCGCCTTCCGACGCCGGCAACACTGGAGCCCAGGAGCAGATTTGAACTGCCGACCTCACCCTTACCAAGGGTGTGCTCTACCAACTGAGCTACCTGGGCAAACTCTTTCACCACTCGCGGCGGGCGCTTACGCTGTCCCTCGCCGCCAAACTGGAGCGGGTGATGGGAATCGAACCCACACAGTCAGCTTGGAAGGCTGAAGTTCTACCATTGAACTACACCCGCATCATTTATAATGCACAGGCCGCCCGTCCGACCCGCCGCATCTTCCGGTTCTCATCCTCCCCGGCCAAGCCGCTGAAGGAAATACTGTTTCTGGTGGAGGGGGGAGGATTCGAACCTCCGAAGGCTGAGCCGTCAGATTTACAGTCTGATCCCTTTGGCCGCTCGGGAACCCCTCCAAAAAAGAGGCCGTATTCTCTGGCAATGGGCGGTGGCTGTCAACCGATGGTTGCAAGAATTACGCCCCGAGCACTGAAAAATGCGCCGGCGCCTGTGTTAGCATCGCCCGCTCCTCCGGGGCGGCAGTCAATTTTCATCCGAAACAGCCGCTACCGCCCATACCTTATTTAATAACCCAAACACACAAGGACCCCGGTAAGATCATGAAAGTCACGGTTTTTGGTAGTGGTTACGTCGGGCTCGTAACCGGCGCCTGTCTCGCAGAGGTTGGCAACAAAGTCATGTGCGTGGACGTGGATCCCGCAAAAATCGACCTCCTGAACAGCGGCGGCGTGCCCATCTTCGAACCCGGGCTGACCGAAATGGTAAAGCGCAACCGTGAGGCCGGTCGCCTGCGGTTCACCACCGATGCGAAAACCGGTGTGGATTTTGGTCAGATCCAGTTTATCGCGGTCGGTACACCACCCGACGAAGACGGTTCGGCCGACCTGCAGTATGTCCTCGCGGTCGCCGAATCGATCGCCGAGCACATGACCGACTTCAAGGTCGTGGTGGACAAATCGACCGTCCCGGTCGGCACCGGCGACAGGGTGGCCGAGCGCATGCGCGAAACCCTGGCCAAACGGGGCGCCGAGATCGCGTTTGACGTCGTCTCCAATCCCGAATTCCTCAAGGAAGGCGCCGCCATCGGCGACTTCATGAAACCGGACCGGATCGTGGTGGGCACCGAGAATCCCCGCTCCATCCAGGTCATGCGCGAACTCTACGGCCCGTTCAACCGCAACCACGAACGCCTGCTATTTATGGATATCCGCTCCGCGGAGCTGACCAAATATGCCGCCAACTCGATGCTGGCCACCAAGATCAGCTTCATGAACGAATTGTCCAATATCGCCGAGATCCTCGGTGCAGACATCGAGAAGGTCCGTATCGGGATAGGCACCGATTCGCGGATCGGCTTTCAGTTCATCTACCCCGGCTGCGGTTACGGCGGCTCCTGCTTCCCGAAGGACGTGCAGGCACTGGAAAGGACTGCCCAGGAGGTCGGATACGAGCCCCAGCTGCTGCACGCGGTCGAGGCCGTCAACCACCGCCAGAAAGAACTGCTTTTCAGCAAGATAAGCGCTTACTTCGATGGCCAGCTCGCGGGCAGGACGGTCGCATTGTGGGGCCTGGCGTTCAAACCCAACACCGACGATATGCGCGCCGCCTCGAGTCGCACCCTGATGGAGGCGCTGTGGGACGCCGGTGCCAAAGTCCGCGCCTTCGACCCGATTGCGCACGAAGAGGCGTCGCGCATCTATGGCGAGCGCGATGACCTGCACATCTGTGCAAACGCCGACGAGGCCCTGCAGGGCGCCGACGTCCTGGCCGTGGTCACCGAATGGATCGAGTTCCGCAGCCCGGATTTCCAGGAAATCCGCGAAAAGCTCAACTACCCGGCGATTTTTGACGGCCGCAACATCTACGATCCGCAGGCGGTCGCGTCTGCCGGATTGATTCATTACAGCATCGGCCGGCGCCCCACCAAGCCCGCCTGAGGGCGCGGGCTACCGGCCCCCACCGGGGGCGGTCGCAGTGCCGAGCAAATGATCATCATAAAATTCGTAGGAAATTGACATTCGTCAATGTATTATGTTGCGCGGATGGAACATGTTGCATGCATGTGACATGGTTCCCCCAAGTATCTGAAAAAGGTGGAAAGACCACCCAATGGGAACAGTTCCGTGCCCACAAGGATTGACGGGATCTGCTACCGAGAACTAATGACAGGCCCGCCGAATGGTTTTTCTGAGCGGGCTGCTGAGCGTCAGCACCCAACGAATGTAGAGAGGAACTGCTATGTATCACCCCGTCCGGGCCCGAGTCGCGGCCTTTTCACTCGCGACCACACTATCGTTCGCCGCGACCGCTGGTGTCCCCAATGACCTCGCCTACCCCAGCGGCGACCTGACTGCAGACCAGATCATGGACCAGGTCTATTTCGTCAATCATTTCTATAGCTTCAAGAACTACGCCATCACCAAGCAGGATAAGGACATCACCGTCCTGGTCATCAAGGGTGAAGACAGAAAACCGACCACCAACACGCTCGAGCGCTATCTCAACAACGAATACAGCGACGGCAACATCAAGGCGCAGGATCTCGCGATCTTCCGCTCCGGCAAGCTCAAGGGCACCGGCATGCTGATCACCGACTACGTAGATGATGCCAAGAGCCAGTCCTACATGATCTGGCTGCCCGCGCTGCGCAAGATCCGCCGCTTTGCCGAACCGGCACACGACGATGCCTGGGGCGGCTCCGACTTCACCTTCGGCGACGTCGCGCTGCGCAAGCCCATGCACGAGACCCACGAGCTGCTGGGCAAAGAGACCTTCAACGACTGCCTGGGTTATATCGCCTTCGCCGATGACGAGCAGACCCGCTATACCAAGGACCTGCCCAAAGAGGGTTCCTGCGATCACAAAGGCAAAGAGGTCTACAAGGTCAAGAGCACGACCAAGTTCGAGAACTGGTGGTACGACGATCGCATCTCCTACATCGATACCAAAACCTTTGCCGATTACCGCACCGAGTACTTCAAGGATGGCGAGAAGATCAAAGTGATCGACCGCGACTGGGTACCGCTCGGCGAGGGCAGCGATCCCCGCGCCGTCGGCTGGGGCTACTGGTATGGCAACACGCTGGCTACGGGCAACCAGACATGGGCGGTCATTCCGGCCAATGTCAACGCCGTGGACGGCGAGTACAAGGATGACTGGTGGTCAGAGAAGACCCTGCGCAAGATCAAGCGCTGATACGTAAACCACAAAACTATACGTAGCCGGGGCTCAGCCCCGGCACACCAAGAGAACGCGCGGAGCGCGGAGGGAGTCAAAACATGTTTTCCAAGTCACCCTTGAGGCTGGCGATCGCTGCATTGATCGCCGCACCAGTTTGTGCCCACGCCGAGATCGAGGTCTCGGCCGTACTGAAGAATGAGACCTCGTTCTTCACCGAGTCTGGCGATGTAACCGGCCAGGCAAGAACGACCGCAGGCAGTGACGGCCATCAACAGGGTGACCTGATGAAGTTCGAGAACTCCGCACGTATCTTCATCAACGGCGACCTCGCCGAAGAGAGCAGCTGGCACGCCGAACTGCGCCCGGTGGTCAATACCGCGGGCACCACGGCCGATTACAAGTACCACCGCAATTACACACAGAACGATTATCTGCGTGAGGCCTACATAGACACCGTGGCCGGAGGCTGGGACTTCCGCCTGGGTAAGCAGCAGGTGGTCTGGGGCACCGCGGACGGCATCAAGCTCCTCGACATCATCAACCCGACCGACTTCCAGGAGCTGAACCAGAATTCCATGGAAGACTCCCGCATCCCGGTGTGGATGATCAATGCCGAAACCAATATCGGCGAGAGCAGCAATGTCCAGCTGATCCTGTCGCAGGCCGAGACCAACAAGGTCGCGGGTCTCTGGACCCAGGACGACAGTGGCAGCGGCAGCCGCCGTAGTACGACGGTCGCAACGAACATGTCTCCCACTGGCTTTGCGCCTATCGGAAACAGCCAGATCCAGGGCCAGGACCGCGGCCACCCCTTCATCATGAAAGGCGTGGACGTCATCACCGGTGGTGTAAACGGGTTCTTCAATATGGGCGCCACATTCGGCGCGGTAACCAATACCTTTGCATTCGGCCAGTTT
>CAZCDY010000222.1:3491-4633 GCA_964497145.1 uncultured Gammaproteobacteria bacterium | reverse complement strand
TGAGTATGAATGCGGCGACGAGTACGCCGAGCGGCTCGATCATTGTCTTGAAGCCGTCGATGACGGTATCGAAGAGGTCGTGGATGTCGAGCAATCGCGTTGCGAGTATCACGACGATCGTGCCGCCGAGTGTCACGTAGATGCCCTTCAGGAAGTCCTTGTCGAACCACAGCGTGAAGAATACGAGCGCGAGCATCGGCAGGACGAACATCATGACACGCGGCCTGATGCCTTCCTTCGGTTTGATCGCCCGGTTCGCCTGCTCGATGTGCATTGCTTCGGGCGGCACCGTGAGCCCGGTCTCCTTGGCGCGGCGCTCCGCGGCCTTCATCGGGCCGAGGGCCGGCAGGAAACCCCAGGCAACGATGGGCACGAGCAGCACGGCCACCCACGCATAGAGCATGTAGGGAATGGCGCTGATATAGAAGTCCAGTCCCTGGCCTTCCTCGGCGACGCCGTTGGCGACGAGCAGGCCGGCGAAGAACGCGCCCCAGGTCGAGAAGGGGATGATCACGCTGATCGGGGCGGCGGTTGAATCGACGACGTAGGCGAGCTTCTCGCGCGAGATCTTGTACTTGTCGGTCAGGTTGCGCATCGCGGCGCCGACGCCGAGCGAGTTCAGGTAGTCGTCGACGAACATGAAGATGCCGAGGCCCCAGGTGGCGAGCAGCGCGCTGCGCTCCGAGCGTACGCGCTTCGCCAGGATCTCGGTGAATGCGCCGGTCGCACCGGTACGGATCAGGATGCCGATCAGGCTGCCCATGAAGCCGCAGACCAGGATGACCCAGGCGACGTCCTCGTTGGTCATGACGCGAAGTGACGCGTCGGCGAAGCCGCCAATGAAGCCGCCACCGTGCAGGATCACCAGCCCGACGAGTGCTCCGCTGACGAGACTCTCGATCGGGCGACGGGTCCAGATCGCGAGCGCAAAGACGATCAGCGTAGGTACGACGGAGATGAAGCCGGACGATTCCATGCGGGCGGTCCTAGCGCGCCCGGGCGCGGCCGGCG
Source organism: uncultured Gammaproteobacteria bacterium (assembly GCA_964497145.1). GTDB lineage: Bacteria > Pseudomonadota > Gammaproteobacteria > Chromatiales > Chromatiaceae > Thiosocius. Next base: position 3,622 of record CAZCDY010000222.1, on the reverse strand, counting down.
CCCTCGATCGTGGTGCGGTTTATCGGACTGTCCCCGGATGATGCGGAAGCGCACATTCTAGAGAAACAATCGGGGTCAGAGTAAGAATTGCTGGCTATTTTTACTCTGACCCCGAATATCTTTTTCCTAGT
>CAZCDY010000222.1:3097-3481 GCA_964497145.1 uncultured Gammaproteobacteria bacterium | reverse complement strand
CGGTACTGGCCTACCCTGGGGTCGTCGCCCAGCAGCTCGAACACCTTGAGTAGCGCATTGCGGCCGGCGTCGTCTCCCCAGGAGCGATCCTTCTGCATGAGTTCGAGCAGCAGCGCCATCGCGGTGTCGTAGTCCTTTTCCGTGACCTTGCGCATGGCCAGCTGGAGCCGCGCCTCGTGGTCGTCGGGATCGGCCTCGAGCCGTGACTCGAGTTTGCTCGCCTCCGGCGCGTCCGCTGCCTGGCCCGTGAAGTACAGTTGGCTTTTCAGCGTCGTGACCTCCGGCCTGACCTGCTCGTTTGCCGGCAGGCCGTCGAGGATGGCCTCCGCCGCCGCGACGTCGCCGCCGGTCGCCAGCGCCTCGGCGAGGGCCAGCGTGATCCGC
>CAZCDY010000222.1:979-3087 GCA_964497145.1 uncultured Gammaproteobacteria bacterium | reverse complement strand
GTCGGCGCCTTCCTCGTCGGGCGCATGACCATCCGCAACGCCGACGAACACCGGGCCATGCTCAAGTTCATGATCACGGTGCTCGTCGCCATGCTCGCCTTCACCCTGCCGGAGGCGCTCAGCATTTTAGCAAGCCGGCTGGTGGGCGTGGCCTGGCTTTTCTGCTCTGGCGATGTCGCCGGGGCCGTCGTCGAGCCCGGGCAGGTTCCTGACGCCCCGGCCGCCGAAGAACGACCAGCGCGGCACGCACGCCCAGCGGTTTGTCGCGCGCCACGTGCCGGTCTAGGAATTCGCGCACGGCGCCTTCCGGAAGCGCGCCCATGAACTCGTCCACAGGCAGCCCGTCGCGGAACAGCTTCACGTTCGGGATGCTGCGGATGCCGAACTGCGCGGCGATCTCCTGTTCTTCCTCGGTGTTCAGCTTGCCGAGGATGAACCTGCCCTCGTACTCCTCGGCCAGCTTCGCGAGTGTCGGCATCAGCATGTGACACGGCTGGCACCAGCTGGCCCAGAAATCCAGCAACACCGGCACCTTGAACGAGGTCTCCATGACCTGCTGGTAGTTCTCCCTGGTGACGTCGACGATGAAAGGCGAATCGGCCATGTTGTCTCCCTGTCTTGCGATGAACGTTACCGCTTGCCGGGCGCGGGTGCAGGATTCTAGTCGATTTGGTCGGTCTGCGGGCAGTGCATGGGGCCGGTGAAGGTGTTGTTGAGTTCGTTCGGATCGTCATCTGATACATTCGTTGATATGGTTGCTTCTAGCATGGTCCCAAGGCTTACGGTATCGTCGAGTAGAATCGTCAGATTAAACTCAAATGGTCCAAATGGACAAACTTGATCTACCGCTATAGTGGCTGTGTTGCCTGCTATGACTAGGTCAGGGTTCGGCGAGCTGACAATCTCAACGTAATCGGGAAAAGTGATGTTGGCTGTTATGTCGTCTTCACAGATGGTACCCACCTGGCTGATTTGCGCCAAGTAGTTCGCTTCAAATCCAGGTCTGTTAGGCTCGAGTGAAATAAGATCAACTGCCACATCTGAGATCAGTTCAGGCGCGGTAATTGGAATCAGGATACCTTCGAGCTGGTCACCATCCATTAAAGAAACGTCTACATCGGCTGCCTGATAGTATTCAGGCACGTTTAGAACTTCGAGAATTCCACTTCCCTCTTCCGAACAATTCCAAAAGTCGCCGTCACTACCTGTAAAAAACTGATCTCCACTGATGGAGTTTTCTATGAAAGCGAATGGGAAAACAGGTTCTGGATCGTTTTGGATGCCATTTTCATTGAAATCATAAAACGTAGTTCCTTCAACAAAGGTCGTGCAGGGTATACCATTGATATTGAGGCAGACTCCGAAAATCATGCCTTCATGCAGTGCTATATTGTCATCTAAGGATAGTGTCCATTGGCCTGCAGCTGGTTCTCCTGTAAGAATCGAAAGTGAGTCGTCAGGTAAAAATATCCCGCGAGGGCCGATTGAATCAGGACTATTCGACAAATTCTGAGTAGCTGCGTCAGTAAAAATTACGCTCATTCCCGTACTTGCGCCTAGAATGAACCATGCGTTTTCAATGAGCTCTATTTCCGTTCCATTTGGATGAATTAGAGAAATGCTTAAATCTCCGTTCCAACTGTGGCCGATATCAAGAAATACGCTTATCGATTCGATCACCTCATTGTTATCTTCCACGTCGAAATAGATATCACCAGGCCAATTTGGTATATCCTCAAAAGGCATGTAGAGACTGTCACAATTAAACCCAATGCCACTCGCTAGCGAATGAGCGCTGAGGTAAAACTGAGAAATTTCAGAAAAGCTCGTTTCTGAGCAGATTAAACTCAATTTTGCTGTGAAATACAGAGTTTTAACCGGTGGTGCCCATGCTGGAAGATCATTTTCTGAGATGGTAAAAGTCAATTCATTTAGTCCTGCCGTAGCGATTTCTTCTAGCTCTAACACATCGTCTGAAAAGAAAGAGAGCTCTAAATACTCATTATCTATATCCAGTAGGATTATTCCATCGGACGAAGAGAAGAACGAGATTGAAAATGTGCTATCATTTATCGCCGTCCAATCCAAAACTTCAGGCGCTTCACATT
>CAZCDY010000222.1:0-969 GCA_964497145.1 uncultured Gammaproteobacteria bacterium | reverse complement strand
AAAAGAAGGGGTATTCGTTTCATGGCTTTATTGGTTTGGTTAAGGCTTTGAAGATAAGAAAATAGACTACTCTGCCATTCCACAGTTTCTGCCTAAATAGGATTCTAAACAATGAAATTAGTTTGCAAACAATATTTGCATTTTGTAATTTTGATTTGCAAAAAAAATGTGCGGTATGGTATGAAGAATTATAAGAAGTTGAATGTGTGGCGGGAAGGGATGGACTTGGTTGAAAAGGTTTATCGCTGGAGTAAGCAGTTGCCTTCGGATGAGCGATATGGGCTGACATCTCAGATTCGTCGGTCGTCGGTTTCTGTTCCGGCAAATATCGCGGAGGGGAGCGCGTCAGACTCTGATCGTGGACTTAATCGGTATTTGAGAATCTCGTTAGGTTCGGCATTTGAACTGGAAACGCATCTCTTGCTAGTGGGGAAATTGTACGAGGAGATTGATGGGACTGAGGAATTAATTGAACAGGTGAAGAGGGTGCAAATGAGGCTGGTGAGTTTTATGAAAAGGTTGAAGTAGGAGGCTGTATTGGGCTGCAGGCTTCAGGCTACAAGCTTCAAGCGGCAGGCTGTTCTATTCTAGAGGCCATTTTCAATTTACAATTCAATGGGCTGCCGCCTGAAGCTTGCCGCTTGAAGCCCTAACAAGTCATACACGTCAAGCCTAACACTACCTCTTCGTCATCCACGCCCTAAACGTAAACATCCGCTAAAGTAAAACCCTACGCACCCCACCAACCAGCCTGCTGCCTGCCGCTTTAAGCTTGCCGCATAACACGCCCTACAAATCTGTGCTCCCAATCCACACATATTACTCCTTTCGCTACGGAACTCTATCTCCACAAGAGATTCTCGAAACCGCTATGGCCAATGACTACGAGGTGGTAGCGCTGGCTGATATCAACTCCACTGCGGGGTCGATCAACTTTGTGCGGATGGCTTACAAGAAAGGAATCAAGCC
>CAZCDY010000221.1:0-4658 GCA_964497145.1 uncultured Gammaproteobacteria bacterium | reverse complement strand
CTGAAATCACAGGCGGCAGGTGGGTTTTCGAAATCCGTTTCGTCAGGGTATACATATGCCGTAGCTGCTCGATAAAGGTCATCAGCATACGCACACGCTCCAGGTACTTCGGGTCATCGGCACGCAAGCGCCCGGCATGCCGGGCAAAGAAGCGATCGGAAAGATCGCGGATTTCATCCTTCATGTGCAGCACCTCCTGAGCCGGTCGCTGGTCGTTCTCACCCACGGCCTGAACAGAGAGTTCCAGTGCACGCCGGACGCTGTCCCACAAGCCATGCACCAGTGCCCTGGTCTCTTCGCTGGCCGCCTGGTGTTCCCCCTCCAGGTAGGATTTGGCCAGCGGCACCATCTCCGACTCCATAATGTCCGCCAGCCCCTCCAAATCGACGATCACTGTCATCAAGGCCTGGTGCTCCCTGCCCTCACCGTCCGTCAGAATCCCCTGACGAACATGACCGAGATAGCGCATGATCTCGGCCTCCAGGATATCGACCTCGTCGTCACGCCGGGCAACCTTTTCCAGCGCATGCCTGTCGCGCTTTTCCAGCGCCTGATAGATGTCGTCCATCATTTCCAGCGTGATCTTGCCGGCGCGGTGGATCTCGTAACGCGCGTTGCCTATCGCAACCGCCGGCACCTCGAGCGCCTCGTCATCGAGAAACTCCGGTTTGATGATCACGTTCGGTGCTGGCGTGCGCTCGGGTACCAGACGCTCTGCCAGGCGGGCGAACCAGGTGGTAAAGCCGATGAACAGCAGGGTATTTATCACATTGAACATCGTGTTCGCATTGGCGATCTGCCTGGGCACCTCGTACGCAAGCTGCGCCTTTCCTTCCAGTCCCACGGCGATCGGTGATACCGCGATCGCCATGTCCGACAACAGGCCGAGAAACGGGAGCCACACGATCACCCCCAGAATGTTGAACAGGACGTGTACCGTGGCGGCGCGCACGGCCTCGGTAGGCTTGCCCAGCGCCGCCAGCAAGGCGGTAACGCAGGTGCCGATATTCGCACCCAGCGCCAATGCGATACCCGCCGGCAGTGTCAACAAGCCCTCGGTGGCCATGGCGATCGCAATACCCACGGTCGCCGCAGACGACTGCACCAGACCGGTGAAAACCGCCCCGGCGAGTATGCCCAACAATGGATGTTCCATGCGCGCAAGCATGTCCATGAAAGGCTCGTAGGTGCGCAACGGCTTCATGCCCTCGCTCATCAGGCCCATGCCGTAGAAAACCAGCCCCAGGCCCATGATCATCATGCCGGCGTACTTGAAGCGGTCGGTTTGCGCAGAAAAGTAGAGAAAGAATCCGACAGCCACCGGAATCAGCGCATAGGCAGAAAGATTGAACGCCAGGATCTGCGCAGTAACCGTACTGCCGATATTGGCGCCCATGATCACGCCTACCGATTGTGAAAGCGTCATCACCCCCGCCGTGACAAAACCGACAACCAGGACCGTGGTTACCGAAGACGAGTTGAGTATCCCGGTGACGAGGGCGCCGGTTATCGATCCGAGAAAACGATTGACCGTCAGCTTCTGCAGCAGGGTTCGCAGTGTGTTTCCTGCCGCCAGCTTGAGGCCTTCCGACAGCACCTCCAGGCCGGCAAGGAAAAGTGCCAGGCCGCCGAACAAGCCCATGCCCAGCTGCAACCAGTCGATTGCGCCCTCACCCTGGGGACCCTGCTCAGCGAACGCGGTGGTCACGAGAAGAAATCCGCACAGAACCAGTGTGAGCGGGACGATGGGAACGGGCAGGTTTCCGATCGAGAAATGGCTTCTGTTCATGCACGACCTCCCCGTGGCGCTGATTCGGCCAGATAACCGCACGAGCACAGGCGCTTTGCCCAAACCGCGGACAAGCGACGCCCACGTCGAGAGGGGACCTGGTTTTTCCCACCGATTGTAAAGTAGATCGGGGCTCGTTAGGCGAGGGTACCATTAACCATAATAATGGTATGGTGATAGCCGTGTGACCTTCTGCTGTGGAGGCCTGATTGGCTATGGATGGTCGTGGTTCGACGATTGGCGGCGCACCCGGTACTTTTTGCATCACCGCGCTGCTTGTTTTCGCCTTTCTCGTTCAGCCCGCCTTCGCCCAGGCGGACGAAGACAGCTACGACCATGAAACCACCAGCATTCCCACCGAGGGTGCGCATATCGGGCTCGAGTGTGAGGCCTGTCACTTCGACGAGGAATACGAAGGCATCCCGACCCGCTGCGATGGATGCCACGACGGCAGAATCGCGCTGGGTGTACCCACCGGCCACATGCCGGTAAGCGAGGGCTGCGAGGCCTGCCACAATGTCAACAGTTTCCGTTTAAAACTCGACGCCCTTCGCGCCACCCGATTCGACCACGAGCTCACCGGCTTTCCGCTACAGGGCGCGCACCGGGCGGTGGTCTGCAGCGACTGCCATCGAAACGAGGTATACCGCGGCACGCCCTCCCGTTGCATGGCCTGTCACGATGGCATCTTTGCGCCCGGCAAGCCGGCGGACCATCTGCGCAGCAACCTCGACTGCAGCGAGTGCCACACCGTCTGGACGTTCAGCGTGTCCAGATTCGACCACATCAGCGCCAGCGGTACCTGCATAAGCTGTCACAACGGCGGCACCGCCCCCGGCAAACCGACGAACCATATCGTCACCTCGAATCAGTGCGACGCCTGCCACAGCACCAGCGCATGGTCACCGGTGGCCCGCATCGACCACAACACCTGTGAGGCATGTCATAGCACGAGAGCCTGGTTGCCGACAACGCGTGTCGATCATGCCGAGGTCTTTGGCAGCTGCTTTGGCTGCCACAATGGCAGCACAACACCGGGCAAGCCGCAAAACCACATCGCCAGCTCGAATGAGTGCGATGCCTGCCACAACACCGTTGCCTGGTCACCGGTACCCCGCATCGACCATACCGAGGTGCTGGGGACCTGCATCAGCTGCCACAATGGCTCTACCGCCCCGGGCAAACCGTCGAATCATATCGCCAGCTCGAACCACTGTGAGGCCTGTCATCGTACGTCGGCCTGGGTACCGCTGCTGCGCATGGACCATGCGGAGGTGATCGGAACCTGCATCAGCTGCCACAACGGCGGCACCGCCCCTGGCAAGCCCCCGACTCACATCGCCAGCTCCAACGCGTGCGACGCCTGCCACAGCACCTCGGCCTGGGTGCCGCTACTGCGCATGGACCATACGGAGGCGATCGGGACCTGTATCAGCTGCCACAACGGAAGCGTCGTCCCGGGCAAGCCGCCGAGTCATATCCCGACCACCAACGACTGTGCTGCCTGTCACGGCACCTCCAGCTGGCAGGTCAGCCCCTCCCAGGTGGATCACAACGAGATCCCTCTGGCTGCAAGCCAGTGCTCCGTATGCCACGAGCCCGATCGGCCCAGCAATAGACATTCCCGCAGACGAGACTGTATTGATTGTCACGTTGCGCCGCCACAGGGCAACTGGTGCACGGGGGTGGTATGCAGGTGAAATACGTAACCCGCCCCAGGCCCTCGTTCTGTCTTTTCTGGCTGCTCCTGTTCGGCCTGGTGACCGAGACGCAGGCAATCGGGACCGAGCGATTCCTGGAACGCCTGTCCAGCGAAACCAGGGACGGGCGTCTGGTCGTCACGATACATTTGATCCGACGTATACAACTGCTGTCGCACAATCCGAAGAATTACGGTGAACGCCTGGAGGTTCGCCTGCGTGGCCCGGGGCCGGTGGCCCCGCAGCGGCTCGACGACGCCCTGGGCGAAGGGCTCAAACAGCTGACACCAGAGCAGTTGCCGCAGATTCGCACGGTGAGGGCCAGCGGCAACCTGGAGAGTGACCCGGGCGTGGTGGTCCAGTTCGACCGGGCACGCAGATTCGAGGTACGTGCCGGCCGCAACAACCGCAGTATCGATATCGTGCTCGAGCCACATGCCCCTGGCCCAGCGGCGATCGCAGCTCCAGTGCCAGGCGCCGCTGAGCTATCGGACGCCGGCGTCCCCGACAAGCACCAGATGCCCAACCTTTTCCGCCAGGCGCGCCTGGCCTTCAATGCCGGGCAATACCAGCGCGCCACCGCCATCTACGACAAGATCGTCGCATCCGGGCTGGAGCCCTATGTGCGCGAGGCCATCGTGGCCTTGGGCGCAGCCCGGGCCGACCGCGGCCAGGACGCCCAAGCACGCGCCCAGTTCGAGCGCTACCTGAGTGATTATCCCGATGGGCCCGAGGCCCGGCGGGTGCAGCGTATGCTCGACGCCCTGACCGTAAGCAAGCCGTCGGCCGATGATCGGGTGGTGCAGGCGCCCGAGGAGCCCCAGCCCTGGCAGGTGTTCGGCACCTTCGACCAGTTCTATCTGTTCGACCAGAGCAAGCTCGAGGGCGAGAGCAGCGAGACCCTGCGATCCAGCATGCTCAACTCAGCCAATGTGAACTTCCAGGGTCGGGCCGGCGATGTCGATGTGAGCGGGCGTTTCTCCGGCACTTACGACTACAGTTTTCTGTCCGAGCGGGACAGCCCGTCGCGGGTCAGTTATGCCTACTTCGACCTGGCCAGCACGGACGGCAAACACCGGGGGCGCCTGGGTCGCCAGCGACTGCCCAGCTCCGGAGTGCTGGGTTATTTCGACGGCCTGCACTACCAATACCGGCTGGATGAGCGCAAC
>CAZCDY010000220.1:4287-4812 GCA_964497145.1 uncultured Gammaproteobacteria bacterium | reverse complement strand
TGCCGTGGAGTCGCTCTCCGAGCATCCTGTCGCGGACGCCATCGTGCGGGCCGCCAGGGCCGAGGGCGCACCGCTTGTGGAGGCCGAAGGTTTCCAGTCGGTCACAGGTTACGGCGTGCGCGCCGTGGTCGAAGACGTGGAGGTGTTGGTTGGGGCCGACCGCTACATGGCGCGCGAAGGCATTGACGTCTCGGCATTGGCTCCAGAGGAAACGAAGATCGCAAGCAAGGGTCGCACGGCGCTTTACGCTGCCATAGATGGGCGTGTCGCCGCCGTGATCGGCGTGGCCGATCCGGTCAAACCGGCAAGCCGCGCAGCCATCGCAGCGCTGCACGAAAAGGGTCTTGCGGTTGCGATGATCACCGGCGACAAACGCGAAACCGCCGAAGCCATCGCCCGCGAAACCGGTATCGACCACGTCATCGCCGGCGTCCTGCCGGACGGCAAGGTTGCGGCGCTCGACAGTTTGCGCCAAGGGAACAAGCGCATCGCCTTTGTCGGCGACGGGATCAACGACGCCCCGGC
>CAZCDY010000220.1:0-4238 GCA_964497145.1 uncultured Gammaproteobacteria bacterium | reverse complement strand
TCGGGCGATTTGCGCGGCGTGGTGAACGCCTTCGAAGTATCGCGGCGGACCATGCGCAACATCCGGCAGAACCTGTTCTGGGCCTTTGCCTACAACGTGGCACTTATTCCGGTCGCTGCCGGGGTGCTCTATCCGGCCTTTGGGTTGCTCCTGTCACCAATCCTTGCGGCGGGTGCGATGGCGTTGTCCTCGGTGTTTGTCCTGACCAATGCCCTGCGGCTGCGGCGCATCGCGCCTGCGATGGACGAGCAACGCGCCATCCCGGCAGAGCTGGCAGCCGCCACGGCTGCTCCAGCCGAATAACGGAGGTTACAAATGAATATCGGAAAAGTTTCCCGACAATCGGGTGTGCCCCCAAAAACAATCCGCTACTACGAGGACATCGGTCTGATCCGCCCGAACCGTAGCGAGAACGGCTATCGCGCGTTCACCGAGAACCACGTTCACAAGCTGGCGTTTCTGGGTCGCGCACGGGCCTTGGGGTTCACCATCGAAGATTGCAGGACGCTCCTGTCGCTCTACGAGGATGAAAACCGCGAAAGCATGCAAGTGAAGGCGGTTGCGGAAGACCATCTGCGCCAGATCGAGGAAAAGATCGCGAAACTGCAATCCATGCGCGCGACGCTCGCCGAACTGGTGGAAAAATGTGCCGGGGATCACCGGCCCGACTGCCCCATCATCGAGGATCTGTCGCCGGAGCGGTTGGCCAAGTGACAGGCAAGAAGGGGCTGTACCTCAGAACCAGATCGCGCGGACCGGCATCCAGATACCCATGAAGATCATCATCAGGTTTTCCGTCAGCGAAATGAACCCCAGCGGGACGGAACTGTCACCGCCGACGCAGGCGCATTTCAGCTCTCTCTTGTCGATATAAACAGCCTTGAACACGCTGACAGCGCCGACCGTGCCGATAAACAGGGCGACAGGCGCCGAGAGCCACAGCAGCGCGCCGGCAGTCATCAGGACACCTGCCAACGCTTCGCCGAACGGGTAGACCTTGCCGTATCGCACCCATTTGCGCGCCAGCAGATCGTAGTTGAGGAACATCGTCGAAAACCCTTCGACATCCTGCAATTTCTGGATCGCGAGAATGGTCATGGACAGCGAAATGAACCATTCGAACCCCCGCAAGGTAAGGACCGACCCGTACTGGTGCCAAGACAGGCCCAATGCCAACAGCGCGGCAACGGAAAAGATCGCGATGACCGGCTGGTAGGTCGTGTCGCTTTGCTCTTCCTCGGGTGGGTCAATGTCGAAAAACACCCTGAGATCATCGTAACCGCCGATCCGTTCGTCCCCGATGAAAGTCTGCGGCGTCGTCTCGACCCCGTGCTTCTCCATGAAAGCATCGGTGTCTTCACGGGTGTCAAGCGGATGGTCTTCCACCTCGAAGCCTTGCCGCTCCAGCAGGTCTTTCGATTTCAGACCGTAGGGGCAGACATGGCCCGGCATGACCATGCGATAAAGCTGCGCGGATTTACTGTCTGTGTCGCGGGGCATGTCCTTTCCTCCTTATCCGCTGCACGTAAGTTGACCACGGAACCCGGCTTCGTAGTCGGTTCCCGCGCTGACGATCAGATCGGTCAGGTCACCATCTGTCTCTGCGATGCGGGCCGACAGCGGGCCTTCAGAAAATGCATTTTCGCCCTGCGCATTCAGGCGCACCAGATCACCGCTGATCTTCATTGCGGCTGCAGACCCTTCGCCGGTTTCACCAGTCACCAGTACAGCCGGACTGTCCGAGGTGTAAGCAAAGCGGCAATTTCCGCCATTCGGGAACACCGCAGCGATTTCGTCTTCCGTCAGAAACTCAGGATCGACCTTCGACACGACCTCCGTTTGAAGCGCCTGTTGCGCATCCACAACCTGCGCCGGCGTTTCGCTTCGCGTGGCCGATGCTTCGCCGTTTGCTCCAATGTCAGCAATAAGGTAGCGCATTTCGGCGATTTCCTTGTCCTGCGCATAGATAATGTCGTCTGCGAGCCCCCGGACGCGCGGGTCGGTGATCTCGGCACGAGTCGACGTCATGATGGCGATCGAGTGGTGCGGGATCATGGCGCGCATGTAGGACCTGTCCTGCACCGTGAATTGCCCGCGAACCAGCCAGAGGCTCGCCGCGAAAAGGACTATTGCGCCAACGAAAATCGCGATGTTGGCTTTGGTGTTCTGATACATGGACAACATGTACGCCAACATGATCACGGCCATGGTCGCCCCCATCAGGATGGCCATGTAAAGGCGTGTCTCCGAAAAGAAGATATGGCCCCAAAGATAGGTGTTCAGGTACATCAGAACGAACATGACCACGGTCGATGTTCCGATCATCATAAAGAATCGTGAGTAGTGCATTTCCAGTCACCTCCTTGCAGTTCTCTGTAAAACAACAACATTCCAGCGCTGGAGAGTTCCAAAAGCACGAATTTTCGTAGTTTCAAGGCAACAAAGGCGCGTCGTTTGCCCCGGTTCACGGCTTCTTTTCTTTGCCCCTGACGCGCACTGAATTTTCATGGGTCCGAGGAGATCGCGCCATGCAGAATTTCACGAGACGAGAATTGATTTGTGCCGGAGCGATGGGTTGCTTTCTGCCCACAACTGCCTGGGCCCACAAAGTCAAATTGCCCGAACGGTTCGAACCACAATTGGTAAACACCCGTCGTGGTGACTGGGTTAAAGGCGATGTCCACGTCGTTCCCGACGATTTTTTCCTTTATTTCATGCTCGAGGACGGGATGGCGATCCGCTACGGGGTCGGGGTAGGGCGCAAAGGTTTGTACGAACCCGGAGAGTTCACGGTAGCGCGCAAGGCCAAATGGCCATGGTGGCGGCCAACGAACGCCATGATCCGGCGCGAGCCACGCAAATACGCAAAGTACAAGGATGGACTGAAAGGCGGGCCAAACAACCCGCTCGGGGCCCGCGCGCTCTATCTCTACGATGCCGAGGGACGCGATACCTATCTTCGCATTCATGGAACGAACGCCCCGGAGACAATTGGGTCTGCCGTGTCGAATGGATGCGCGCGGTTGACGAATGAACATGTGAAGGATCTGTACGAACGCGTTGAAATCGGCGCCCGCGTCTTCCTGTATCCCAAAGTGACAACGGCGTGAGGAGTGTTCTGTCGCCTTGAAGTTCCTCTTCCGGAAATGGCACAAGTGCGGCAGTTGGCGAAAGCCAGTCTATCATTCATGAGGTGACGGAATTGTCTTTGAGCCGGAGGTCTTTCCTTGGCGGGATGACCGTTGCGCTGGCTGGTACCCGCTTGCCAGCAGCGACACACGAGTTGATCCTCGCGCCCCAATCGATCAAGGCGCACCTTGCTGGGTACGACGTGTCGATGTTGGGCTTCAACGGTGGTCTGCCGGGCCCAGAAGTCAGAATGCGACAAGGACAAACCGCCCGCATTACCCTCGATAACCGATTGGAGGAGGGCGCTCTCGTTCACTGGCATGGGTTGCGGGTTCCAAATCGGATGGATGGTGTCAACGTCCTCACTCAGGATGTGGTCATTCCGGGCGACTCGTATCGTTATCAATTCGGCGTCCCGGATGCCGGCACGTATTGGTATCACTCGCATTACCTGTCTTACGATCAGGTCAGCCGCGGTCTTTTCGGCGCCTTCATCGTCGAGGAGCAAAATGCGCCGGCTGTCGACCATGACATCGTTGTTCAGTTCTTCGATGTCTTGTTGGATCAGTCCGGACAGTACGACGAAGGGTTCAACCCGGCTCATTTCGCGACCGAGGGCCGTATCGGCAATACGGTCACGGCGCTTGTTTCCAATGGAACCGGCAAGACTGTGAAACGAGGCGACCGTCTGCGACTGCGTCTCATAAATCCCTCCATCGACAGGGTGTACCGTGTCGGCCTGGATGGTTTGACAGGCAAGATCGTTGCACTGGATGGCATGCCTCTGGCGCAGCCACAGACACTCGAACCCATCCTCCTAGCTCCGGGGCAAAGATGCGATGTGATTGGTGATGCGACCGGGCCCATTAGATTTGACGACAGCTTTGGAGAGCGGACGTTGAGCCTTGGCGAAATCGCTGTTTCCGGCTCTCGTGAGCCTGCGAAAGCGCCCATCACCGCGTTGCCCGCCAACCGAATGCCCGCCCCGCAAGACCCCGGCCAAACCGCGGAGCTGGTGCTTCAGGGAGGTGCGGGAAGCGCGTCCCACAACGGCACAGGGACGTGGGCGCTCAATGACGTATCGGGCCTGCCTCGAACCCCTTTCCTAT
>CAZCDY010000219.1:0-4839 GCA_964497145.1 uncultured Gammaproteobacteria bacterium | reverse complement strand
TCTTCGCCCTCGGCGGCTATGCCATGGGCATGTACCTGATGCGCCAGATCGGCGAGCGCGGCGTCTACGGCCATCCGGAGTTGCCCGACTTCATGGTCTTCCTGAACTGGCAGGAACTGCCCTGGTTCTGGAGCGGCTTCGATCAGTTCTGGTTCGCCGCCGTGATGGTCATGGTCGCGCCGGGTCTGCTGGCCTTCGTGTTCGGCTGGCTGGCCTTCCGTTCACGGGTGACCGGGGTCTACCTGTCGATCATCACTCAGGCCCTGACCTATGCCCTGATGCTGGCCTTCTTCCGCAACGAGATGGGTTTCGGCGGCAACAACGGCCTGACCGATTTCAAGGATATCCTCGGCTTCAGTCTGCAGGCAGATGGAACACGAATCGGCCTGTTTATCGCTTCCGGCGTGGCCCTGGCGTTGGGTTATCTGGCCTGCCGCGCGCTGGTTAAATCACGCCTGGGGCGTGTGGCCGTCGCGATCCGTGACACCGAGGATCGCACGCGTTTCATCGGCTACAAGGTGGAGCACGTAAAGCTTGCGATCTTCACCTTCTCCGCGGTTCTCGCCGGTATCGCCGGTGCTCTGTATGTGCCTCAGGTGGGGATCATCAACCCGGGTGAGTTTGCACCGTTGAACTCGATCGAGGTGGTGATCTGGGTGGCCATGGGCGGTCGCGCCACTCTGTACGGGGCAGTGCTGGGCGGGATCGGGGTCAACTATGCCAAGACCTGGTTCACGGCGGCATTTCCGGAGATCTGGCTGTTCGCGCTCGGTGCGCTCTTCGTTCTGGTGACGCTGTTGTTGCCTCGCGGGATCGTGGGCCTGTGGCGCCGCAAGGGGGAAGAATCATGAGCGCCGTACAGGAGATGTTCCGGCGTGATCGGGTGTTCGACTTCATGGTCCCCAAGATGGTCGAGGGGCTGGACCTGTCGCACGGTACCTTGCTGTATATGGAAGATGTCTCGGTGTCCTTCGACGGCTTCAAGGCGATCAACGATCTCAACTTCTATGTCGACGCGGGTGAGCTGCGTTGTCTGATCGGGCCCAATGGTGCGGGCAAGACGACCATGATGGACATCATTACCGGCAAGACGCGACCGGACAAAGGCACCTGCTGGTTCGGTTCGCGCATGAATCTGCTGCAGATGAACGAGCCCGAGATCGCGCAGGTCGGTATCGGGCGCAAGTTCCAGAAGCCGACCGTGTTCGAACACCATAGCGTGTTCGAAAACCTCGAGCTTTCGATGGCTGGTCCCAAGGGTGTATGGCGCACCCTGCGTGCACGTCTCAGCCCGAAGGAACACGAGCGCATCGACGAGGTCCTCGAACTGATCGGCCTGAAAGACGAATCACACCGCCCGGCCGGTGCGCTCTCGCATGGTCAGAAACAATGGCTGGAGATCGGCATGCTGCTCATGCAGAACCCGCTGCTCCTGCTGGTCGATGAGCCGGCTGCGGGGATGACGCACCAGGAGATGGATCGAACGGTCGAACTGCTCACCTCGCTTGCCGGGGAGCATGCGGTCGTGGTCGTCGAACACGATATGGATTTCGTGCGCGCATTGAATTCGCGGGTGACCGTGCTGCACCAGGGTTCCGTGTTGGCCGAGGGCAATATGGACCAGGTGCAGAATGACCCCAAGGTGGTGGAGGTGTACCTTGGTGAATAAGCACCTCGAGTCTGGCGGGTCCGGGTCATGCTGATAATCGAGCAACTCAATCAATACTACGGCCAGTCGCACACGCTGTGGGATCTCGACCTCGAAGTCCCCGAGGGCCAGTGCACCGTCCTGATGGGCCGCAACGGAGTCGGCAAGACCACGCTGCTGCAATGCATCATGGGCCTGCTGCCGGTGAAATCGGGCAGCATGCAGTTTGGTGGCCAGGACCTGATCAAGGTGGCGGCTGAACAGCGGGCCGGCATGGGCCTGGGATACGTGCCGCAGGGCCGGCAGATTTTTCCGCTGCTGAGCGTGGAGGAAAATCTCCTGATCGGATTGCCGGCCCGGCGTGACGGGCTGAAAAAGGTACCCGGTTTTATCTACGAGATGTTCCCGGTACTCAAGGAGATGCTCGGCCGGCGCGGTGGTGACCTGTCCGGTGGTCAGCAGCAGCAGCTGGCGATCGGGCGTGCACTGGTGACCGACCCCCAGCTGTTGATCCTGGATGAGCCGACCGAGGGCATTCAGCCCAATATTGTTGCCGAGATCGGCAATGTGGTGAGGCGCCTGAACCGGGAAATGGGATTGACGGTGCTCCTGGTAGAGCAGAAGCTGCCCTTTGCACGCAAGGTGGCGGATCGATTTTGTCTGCTTGATCGTGGCCGTGCCGTTGCATCGGGGGAGATGCCCGAGCTGAACGATGAATTGATCCAGCAGTACCTGACTGTGTAGCTGCGATCGGAGAGCCGTCTATGAAATACCTCGTCCCGGTTGCCGCCGCCTTCGGTCTGGCCGGTAATGTTCAGGCGCATGATTCCGACCAGCCAGCCATGCTGCATGCAGCTGAACATGGCTGGTTCGTAGTGACGCTGACCGGCCTGGCGGGTTTGCTGCCCTCCCTTTTTCGGCAGCGTCGTTGATTCGAGGACAGCATGGGCGCTGCGGCAGATCACTCACCACGTAGCGAAGGCTGGCACGCAGGTTTGCGTCTTGGTTTCCGCGCCGGTGCTCACCGCACCGTGCTGGCCGAGCGCGAGCGCCACGGCCCGCTGGCGGTGCAGCGTCCCTTCTATCCCGAGGGCGAGGTCTGCCATGTCTACCTGCTGCACCCGCCGGGCGGTGTGGTAGGCGGTGACGCCCTTGCCATCGATGTGCAGATAGGGTCGGGCGCCAAGACCCTGATCACCACCCCGGGCGCGACCAAGTTTTACCGCAGCGCCGGCGCGAGGGCGAAACAGGTCCAACGCATCACCGTGGAGAACGGCGCCACGCTGGAGTGGCTGCCGCAGGAGAACATCTTTTTTCCGGGCGCCGAGGTCGAGCTGGAAACCCAGGTAGAGCTGCAGGGCGACGCGCGTCTTGCCCTGTGGGAGATCCATTGCCTGGGTCGTCCGGTGATCTCCGAGGGTTTCTACAGCGGGCACATCGACAGTCGTCTGAACGTCAGCCGCGATGGCAGCCCCCAGTTGATGGAGCGCTTGCGTGTGGATACGGATAACCGGGCGCGGCTTTCGTTAATGGCAGGTCTTGCGGTAGGTGGTACCTTGCTGATCACTCATGCCGGTGAGGAGGAGGTGATGGCCTGTCGTGACCTGTTGTTTGCCAGCGGTCCGGATTATGCTGGTGCCTCCCTGCTCGAGGACATCCTGGTGGTACGCTATCTGGGCGATTCGACCGAGAGGGCGCGCCGGCTGTTCACCGATATCTGGCAGAAGTTGCGCGCTGGAACACTGGGCCATGCACCCGGTGTACCGCGTATCTGGGCTACCTAACTGAAACCGAAGAGCAGATCACCATGGAGCTGACCCCGAGAGAAAAAGACAAACTGCTGCTGTTCACTGCGGCACTGCTGGCCGAGCGACGCAAAGACCGTGGTTTGAAGCTGAACTATCCGGAGGCGATGGCCTACATCAGCGCCGCGATCATGGAGGGTGCGCGTGATGGCCGCACGGTGGCCGATCTGATGGATCATGGCCGCACGCTGCTGACCCGGGAAGACGTTATGGACGGTATCGCCGAGATGATCCCCGAGGTGCAGGTCGAGGCGACCTTCCCCGACGGCACCAAGCTGGTGACCGTGCATGACCCGATCGTATGAATCGGGGAAGGTCGGCATGAAAAACCTCTGCGCCTTTTGCGTTCCCTGTTGATTCCGGAGAAAACAACATGATCCCAGGTGAGGTGATCGCCGCCGACGGCGAGATCGAACTGAATGCCGGGCGCGAGACCCTGACCGTGTCCGTGGCCAACACCGGCGACCGGCCTATCCAGGTCGGCTCGCACTATCACTTCTACGAGACCAATGAGGCGCTCAGTTTCGAGCGCAAGCCGACGCGCGGATTCCGCCTGAATATCGCGGCCGGTACCGCGGTGCGTTTCGAGCCCGGTCAGACACGCGAGGTCGAGCTGGTCGCCTATGCGGGGGACCGCCACGTGTATGGCTTCCGTGGACACGTCATGGGCGCCTTGGACAAGGGTAAGAGCTGATATGGCAACGATAAGCCGGCAGGCCTATGCGGAAATGTACGGGCCCACGGTCGGTGACCGCGTGCGTCTGGCCGACACCGAGCTGTTCATCGAGGTCGAGGAAGATCGCACCGTCTACGGGGACGAGGTCAAGTTCGGCGGCGGCAAGGTGATACGCGACGGCATGGGACAGAGCCAGCAGCCGTCTGCGCAGACGGTCGACGTGGTCATCACCAATGCACTCATTCTTGATCACTGGGGCGTAATCAAGGCCGATGTCGGGATCAAGAACGGCCGCATCGCCGGTATCGGCAAGGCCGGCAACCCGGACGTACAACCGGGGGTGGATATCGTCATAGGCCCCGGTACGGAGGCGATCGCGGGCGAGGGCCAGGTCCTGACCGCCGGCGGCATCGATTCACACATCCATTTCATCTGCCCGCAGCAGGTTGAAGACGCCCTGATGTCAGGCGTCACCACCATGCTGGGCGGTGGCACGGGGCCGGCTACCGGGACCAATGCGACCACCTGTACACCGGGCCCCTGGAACATCCAGCGCATGCTGCAGGCAGCCGACGCGCTGCCGATGAACCTGGGGTTTCTCGGCAAGGGCAATGCCTCGAGGCCCGGACCCTTGTCGGAACAGATCGCGGCCGGCGCCATCGGCCTCAAACTGCACGAAGACTGGGGGACCACGCCGGCGGCGATCGACA
>CAZCDY010000218.1:4103-4908 GCA_964497145.1 uncultured Gammaproteobacteria bacterium | reverse complement strand
AATCAGCAACACCTTTTGTGGATAAACGCCTCGGCGGCAGATATCGAAGGCATGTCTTCCTCGGATCTGGACAAGCATATCTATGAGGCGGTCTGGATCTACACCTCGCCGTTCATCATCGATGGGACCCTCGAGCAACTCAAGTCAAATGGTGAACTTCAGATTCTGAAAAGCGATGCGGCACAAATCGCAATAACTGATTTTTACAGACTGAGCGAGAGACTCAACGAAAACGTCGCCGCGCGAGAAGCGATCATGACAAACTTGGTTGACCCGTTCCTGATTGATAACTATCCCGCACAGCAATACATGAGCAACCTCAGCAATCCCACCGTATACCCCGGGCCCGCGATGGAGATCGGTATTCTGCCACCCGCCGTGCCGGAAGATATGCGTCACCTTCTGCTGGATCGCAGGTTCAAGAACCTGATGGCGTACCGATTGGCTGCCGACAGTGTTATCCAGCTTGATGTAAATGCCATACGTGCAGTCCAGAACGAACTGTTGGATGCAATTGAAAAGCGGGAGAGAGAACTGGGGTCTTACGTCGAAACCTCTCCATAGCGTCGGGCTACCTATCCAGTCTACGAACGCGTCCTTCCGGGCACGGTGGCGTAGAAAGCGGCACTTCCGCCGCATACCGTCGGTGCCGTAAGTCCCACCGTGCGCGATAAGCTGAATCGCGCTTGCCGTTGTTATGAGCGTAAGCGAGGGTCACCACGTCTAAAGTTAGAATTCACTTGAAGTTCAGCGTTGTCGTCCGTCCGGAGTTGGCCGAAAGCGGACATGGAACCGGGCAAAATTC
>CAZCDY010000218.1:0-4088 GCA_964497145.1 uncultured Gammaproteobacteria bacterium | reverse complement strand
GAGATATGATCTAACTTTCTCGCTGAAGAGTTACTGCCATGAGTGGATTCATCGAGGGCGAAAGCCGATCACAGGCCACGCTGTTCCCCGAACGCATTGATGATTACATCGCGGAAGAGAACGCGGTTCGCGTTATCGATGTCTTCGTGGATGAACTGGATCTCTCCGGTCTGGGTTTCAAAACGATCCCCGCAATAACAGGTCGACCCGCTTACCACCCGGCCATGATGTTGAAACTGTATATCTACGGCTACCTCAATCGCATCCAGTCTTCCCGGCGTCTTGAGCGCGAAGCCGGACGCAACGTAGAGCTGATGTGGTTGACGGGCAGGCTGACGCCTGACTTCAAAACCATTGCTGACTTCCGCAAGAACAACGGAGAAGCCATTCGCCTGGTATGTCGAGAGTTCGTCATGCTGTGCCGCAAGCTCAATCTTTTTAGCGATGCTTTTGTGGCCATCGATGGCAGCAAGTTCAAAGCGGTGAACAACCGCAATCGCAACTTCAGCAAAACCAAGATTAAGAAACGCCTCGAGCAGATCGATGACAGCATCGCCCGCTACCTGGGGCAGATCGCCAGCGCCGACCGGCGCGACAGCGAAGCAAGTCACGCCAAGACCGATCGACTGGAAAATAAAATAGCGGCGCTTAAGGAGGAGATTCAGGCGCTAAAAAAGCTCGAGGTCCGGATGCTGGCAACACCGGACCAACAAATATCACTGACTGATCCCGACGCCCGCGTGATGTCCACCGCAGCGCGCAGCAAAGCGATAGTCGGCTACAACGTACAGGCCGCTGTGGATACCGAGCACCATTTGATCGTTGCGCACGAAGTCACCAACATCGGACACGACCGCTCACAACTGGCCAACATGGCGCTACAAGCCAAAGAAGCGCTCGACTGCGAGGACCTGTCGGTACTGGCGGACCGTGGTTACTTTAGTGGGGCCGAGATATTGGCCTGCGAAAACGCTGGAATTACCGCCTACGTGCCCAAGGCGCAAACCTCGAACAACCAGGCCAAAGGCTTATTTGGTCGAGCAGACTTTGTCTATCAACCGGAAGATGACGAGTACGAATGCCCGGCAGGCGAGCGATTGATCTATCGGTTCACGGATGACTCTAAAGAGCATTCGATGCGTCGTTACTGGTCGTCGGCCTGTCCGCAGTGCGAGCTGAAACCAAAATGCACGACGGGTAAGCAACGCCGCATGGGACGCTGGGAACATGAAGAAATATTAGAGGCCATGGAAGACCGAGTGGACCGCCTGTCGAACTGTATGCGCATTCGCGGCAGTACGGTGGAACATCCCTTTGGCACCATCAAATCCTGGCTGGGACCGACGCACTTCCAAATGAAGACGCTCAAACATGTCAGCACGGAGATGAGCTTGCATGTCCTGTCCTACAACCTCAAACGGATGCTGCAGATGTTTGGTGTTGTGCCGCTGATGGCGGCGATAAGGGGCTAAGCCGCCTCATTTTACGCCTCGCAATCGGTAATCTGACGCCGCGTGAGCGCGATTCTGAGCGACGCACTTTGAAACCCGAATAACTGCCAAGAAAATCTGCAATGCCGGAGGCGCCTCCCATTAAGTCGAGCGGATCTACAGCGCGCAGCAAATCGGTGAGAGAGGCAGCGAGGTGAGTTTTGACACAGTCTGACCTCATAGCGGCCGTTGGTATAGGGGGCTGACTCATTGGGGATGGCGGCTACCGGCAAACTACGGTCGTCAGCTAGCTGCGAAAGCTACCCCTCAAAGGCCTCGCTATGTTGCTTGCCAGAGTCCCCTATTTCGTCCCAGTTGGCCTTTGAGTCCACCCAAATGTGATGAATTACTTTGAGTTCCTCGTGGCCTTCGCTTAGTAGCCCGGCAGGAACAAACATCGTGGACTCGTCGTTGTGACCTGGCACCTGGGAGCCGCATTCTCGGCAAAACCATATCTGCCAATCATGCCCTGGTTTCTTCCACGACGAGATTTTCGGTTCACCGCTAACCCAGCGGAAGTCGCTATTGCCAACGACCAAAACTGCGTTGCCGTTTGTTCCTGTATGGCGCCTGCATATTGAGCAGTGGCACAAAAAGACCCCGGAAGGGTCGGTGTTGACTTCGAATCGTATGGAACCGCAGTTGCATTCTCCCCTCACCATTGAGCGATCCCTCAAGTAACTGAAATGCCAAGAATGAACCATGCCGGATATTTTTCAAAGGCTGTACTGGGTGGGCAGCGGTCTTTTTTGGAGACCATAACCCAACTTCTGCAGCTAGGCGGAAGCGTTCTTTCGCAATGACGCAAAACACCTCAAGGCGTTCTTTAGCTTGGGGATGAATCCCATGAATTTAATAGCCGCTGCCGGCGAAAAGCAGCCCTCAGGTAAAGTGCTTTGTCACAATAGAGCAATGGGCAGTGATCGATCTACGACGGCCAGTCGTCTTGCGCTATCTCTTGTTCTTTTCGTCCCAGATCTTTGGTTCCCACAGTTCGATCTTGTTTCCTTCTGGGTCCATGATCCAAGCGAACACACCATTTTCAACATAGTCCGGTCCGTTTAGTATATCTATGCCCGCAGAGGTAAGCTGCGCGAGCATAGCCTCCATGTTGTCGACGCGATAATTGATCATAAAAGGCGACTTACTGGGACCAAACCACTCGCTGTCACTGTCAGCGACGTTCCATACGGTCATTCCCTTGTCTTCAGCGGTATCGTCCGGCCACTGCAATATGGCACCGCCCCAATCCTCGAGCGCCATACCGAGATGTTTCTCGTACCATGCCGACAAATCCTTTCCTTTACCTCGCGACAAAAAGAACACGCCGCCTATCCCAGTTACTTTAGCCATGCTTTCTGCATCCTCTGCCGTTCCACGCGGATCCACTATCCCAAGACCCAGCGTAGTTAATATCGATCTACACAGCCGACCACAACCCTAGCGAAATCTCGTCAATTGACGCTACAGCGCTTGATTCGGTTCGGCAGCGGTGCTTTTGACCGATCATAGGCCAACTTCTGCTGTTAGGCGAAAGCGGTCCCTGGCAATGTTTCAGAACACCTCAAGGCGGCCATTCGTGCAGCCTTCGGTTGATTGTTCATAGCGACCGGAACGGGCCAGGCGTAGCCCAACATGCAAATTTTTTGAGGCGTGGGGCCCTGAAGTCATGCGCCCGATGTATTCTTGAACGATATGCTCATTCGTCGATTCCTAGTAGCGCTGCGTCAACAGGACTGGAACACAGTTCTGCTCGAACTGGTGGTTGTCGTTGCGGGGATTTATCTTGGCCTGCAAGCAAACCAGTGGGTCGAGGAGCGCGATCTACGTCGAAAGGAAGTAGAACACCTCCAAGCTTTGCTCATCGACTTTCACAAGTCCGTCGAGGACCTCAAGAGAGGCATTGATTACAAAGAGCGCCAGATTCAGGATCTACAAGAGCTGCTCACCAAAGGCACCGCGGCACTCGGTGAAGAGCGCTTGGATGAAATCATCTATCGCGGAGTCTACGCCACAAACACTTATGTCCCGACACTTAGTGCTCTGAGAGACCTTGAGACCTCTGGCAATCTAAGCCTTATCTCAGCCCCCGAGATCCGTCGAGGAATCTCTGAACTGAGAGCGAAAATTGATGAAGTAGATCGTTCATTCGCTGAATATCTGTTTTTCCACCAAAATGACCTCGATTCCTTCATCGCTCAGCATCTGCCAGTTGTTGCGTTTCTCTCTGAGACCAGCGGAGCACCCGTTTCTAGCGCAGTAGAGGAGGACTGGTCAGCACTGGATACAGATCTTGCGCGAGGTCTACTCGCATTCAAGATGAGCCTGGCGCGCAACTACGCGAGTAATCTCGAGGGGCTCGATGAGGAATTCGAGCAACTTTCGGCTGCGATAGCAGCATGGTTGAAAGATGAAACAGGCAACGCATCGAAGAAATAAAGGTGTGAGTCGATAGCTATCGTCTGTGAGATCGGCCTAGAGCGGTGACTTCCCCGATAGCAGACGCTTTGCCCCGGTGTGCTGAGTGGGTGCTTTCGGCCAGAAGCGGATATCCCACTAGAACTTAAACTTGGAGCTCTGCCCCGCTGGTTTCCATCC
>CAZCDY010000217.1:2613-5155 GCA_964497145.1 uncultured Gammaproteobacteria bacterium | reverse complement strand
GACAGAATGGCCGGACGCCTGACAGATTGGCAGGATTCTGCTGCCGCAGCATTGCGCCCGCCTCGCCAGCGACCGCTGGACAGCAAGACCGCGTCGACCGACGCCATTCCAACTACGCCATCGAAATCCGGCAGTTACGGCAACACCGACGGCATTCGCCGAGGACCGGTTGAGGATTCTGGTCCATTCCTTGCTATTTGTTTGCCCACGCCCTGGATCGACGTACTCCGCGAACCGGTCCGGTATGCCGCGGCCGGCCGGGGTGGCCACCGACACGAGGAGGAAACTGCATGAGATTGCTGATCTGGCTGTTGTTGCTACCCGGCGCTACTCTGGCACTGGACATCGAGAACGCCAAACGCATCAACCGCACCTGCGCGCTGTGCCACGGCCAGTACAGCCAGGGTACACCGGGCATGATGTCTCCGCGCCTGGCCGGGCTGCCCAAGGAGTACATCGCCAAGGAGATGCGCTACTACCGCGACGGCACCCGCGACTACGCGCCGATGGTGGTCACGTCGCAGATCCGCACCATGACCGACCAGGATATCGACGACATTTCGGCCTATCTCGGCGACCTCGATATCCGCCGCTTGGGCCTGCCCGAGATCCCGGAGTACAGCGATGGCAACGCCGATCTCGGTCGCAAGTTGTTCATGCGCGAGTGCAAGGGCTGCCACGCATCGAACGGCCACGGCAAGCCGCACAAGGGCATCCCACCGATCGCCGGCCAATACGCCAGCTACCTGCTCAACCAGATCGACCGCTTCCGCAGCAAGTCGCGTTACCACGACGACGACCCGGACGACAACCTGTTCGATGAGTTCACGGCCGACGATCTCGACAACATCGTCGCTTTCGTCACCCGGCTGCCACCCCATCGCTTCAGTACCGATACCGACCGCATGCTGGCGATGGCAGGCATGGCGGTCGGCGCGCCAACGCCGAAACCCGACATCGAGGCCAATCCCGAAGACGCCGGTATCGCCGGGCGCTTCCGGGTCACGCCGACCGGCGAGATCGTGCTGGAACCGAAGTTCAACGATATTCGCGCGATTGCCGGGCTCACCGGCGACTTCCAGATCACGGCGAACGGCGAGATCCAGTTCCGACCTGACACCGATACCGGCAGTCAAACCGGTGAAAGCGAATGAACCCGTCAACCGGCAATACACCTATCCAGGTAAACAACATGAGCCAAGCCTCCCGTTACGTCCTCACCGCGCTGTGCCTGCTAGCCGTTGCCTGCGCGCCGGCCCGCGCCGACGAATCGATCCGCGTGCATGTCGCCGAGGTCACGCAATCGATCGTGCAGGTGACCCTGCAGGAAGGCGTCACCCCCGAGTCGGCAGCCAACGCGATGATCCGCAAGGCGACCGAGATCAACCTCAGGTTCGTCGGCCGGCAACGCATCTACCGGCAGCTGCGCAAACAGGGCAAGACCTCCGGACACCTCGAGATCTTCCAGTTCTGCGATCTCGACGACGCCCACAAGCTGATCCAGCTGAACCCGCTGTTCGCGACCTTCATGCCGTGCCGGATCGCGATGGTCGAGGACGCCGACGGCGCCGTGTGGCTGATGACCTTCAATCTCGACATGGTGATCAACAACAAGATGCTGACCCCGGCCGAGGGCGAGATCGCGATCCGGGTCAACCAGAACATGCTCAAGGTGCTGGTGGCCGGGGCGACCGGCAGGCAGTGAGGCGCGCTGGCAGGCGCGTGACACGGCCCGCGTCCGGCCGGCCCGGCGACTGCCGACCTGGCAGCTCTTCGGTGCCTTTCGGCACCGTTGGCCCCGCAACAGGAGAACAGGAATGAACGACACCGACAATCCACGCCTGGACCGCAACGCGGTGCTGGACAAGCTGACGGCGGAGCATCGTCACGGCCTGCAGTTCGCCGACCGGATCGCCCGGATCGCTGCCGGCGGCGACGCCGCAGACCTGGCCCGCGGTGCCGAACGGGTGCGCGAGTACCACCGCAGCGAGCTCGAGGCGCACCTGCAGCACGAGGAACAGACCCTGTTCGGGCCACTGGTGCGCCAGCATCGTCAGTACGTCGACATGTGCGTGCAGCTGGGCAAGGAGCACGGCTTCCTGCGCAGTCTGGTCGAGCGTCTCGACAGCGACGACACGCGCACGGTACTCGCCGAATTCGCCCGCACGCTGAGCAACCACACCCTGCTCGAGGAGGAGTGGCTGTTCCCGATCATCGCCACCACGCTGAGCGACGGGGAACTGCGCGCCGTGGCCGATTTCACGCCGCTGCGGGTTGCCGAGCCGGCCACGCCGGTCGCAAAGCGCACGATGCAACTGGAGATCGACGAGGACTGGCTGGCCGTGGTCGCCGCACGCCTCATGCCCGACGGCGGCAACGGCGCCGGCGTCGTGCTGCTACCGCGCTACCAGCCGGAACTGGTCATGCAACTCGCCGCGCACCTGGGCCTCGATTTCGTTGACCTGCGCCAGGATTTCCTGCAGCAGTTCGGCGCCGCGGCCGGCGGCGCCTCGCTGCAGGCGCTCGACAGGGAGCTGCGCGA
>CAZCDY010000217.1:1802-2603 GCA_964497145.1 uncultured Gammaproteobacteria bacterium | reverse complement strand
CTACAATGCGGTGGATTTCGACGACCTCATCCTCTTGCCGGTCAGTCTGCTGCGCGATGACAGGGAGCTGCGCGAACGCGCGCAGTTGTCGGGCTTCGTCGCCCACAACGTCGAGGCGCTGCTGTGTTTGAAGCCGGAGGCGGAGCGGCGGCAGTGGTTCGCCGATCTCCTCGCGTCGCCATGGCCCAATCCGGTCGTGGTCCCGGTGACGGTGTTCCAGGCAGACGTGCCGGAGCAGGATCCGCGGGTCTGCGATCTAGAGCTGTTCCGACTCCCCTACCCGGACAACCGCCCTGCCACTCCGGGCCCGCTGCGCTACGACATGGAACGATGACATCGCCCCATCCCCACGCCGGGCCGGCCGCTGCCGGTATTGCACATGCCGCTGACCGGCTGGACGCCCAGCGGCCCCTGCGCTTACCCTACCGCGCCTGATGGCCGGCCTGCTGTACCTCAAGCACACCTTTGCGCTGTCTGACGAAGAGCTGATCGCCCGCTGGGTGGAAAATGCCTACTGGCAGTCTTTCTGCGGTGAAACCTATTTTCAGCATGCGCCGCCAATCCATCCAACAAGCCTGACTCGCTATCGTCAGCGCCTCGGTGCGTCGGATTGCGAGGAATTGCTGCAACTGACGATTGAAGCTGGCGTAGCCGAACGGGTGATTGAGGAACGGGACATGGCCGAGGTGCTGTGCGCGGCCGGACAGAACCTGCGTCTGATCCTGAGGGCCATCGAGGCCTTTTTTGCGCGCTATATTCTTGGCTTGCAGGAGCAGCTTCTGAGCTTTGGGGGACTACCGC
>CAZCDY010000217.1:0-1748 GCA_964497145.1 uncultured Gammaproteobacteria bacterium | reverse complement strand
GAATGTGATGGAACGGTAATGCTGCTGACCGTGCCTCTCAAGAAGTGCGACAAACGCAGCTATCTCGGGCCGACGACATGAAACCGGATTCTTCAGGGCCGACTAGACAGGACCACCTCGTTTAAATGGCCGAGGGGGAACCACATGCTGTTCCGATGTCCTCCGGAGGACAAAGGGAGAAGGAGAAGCATGGACGTCCTCTCGAATCGTTGGGGGCGCTTGGTTCCCGGATCTTCATATTGTAACGACAGGAGAATTATCATGAACACACCTATAGGTTACTGGAATCCATACCTCGCCGGAGCGTTGGTGGGGTTGGTTGCTATTCTCTCCGTGACCTTGGCTGAAAACTATCTCGGCAGCTCAACCACGTTCGTGCGAGCAGCGGGAGCAGCGACCCGCCTCGTCGCCCCGAATTGGGTGGAAGGCAACGAATACCTGCAGGCTCGAGGAATTCAATTCAACTGGCAAGCGGCCTTTGTGCTCGGAATCTTTATCGGTGCTCTCGTGGCCTCCCTCACCGGGAGGACGTTCAAGTTGGAGTCAGTCCCGCCGATGTGGGCGGAGCGATTCGGCGAATCATTCTGGAAACGGGCTGCAGTAGCGTTTATCGGGGGCTTTTTGGTCCTGTTCGGGGCCAGGCTTGCAGGGGGGTGTGCGAGTGGCAACGGTTTGAGCGGCATGATGACTCTCGAGGTCAGAGGCTTAATCGCAATGGTCGTATTCTTCGGGGTGGGACTGGTGGTGGCCAACCTGATCTACCGGAGGAAATTATCATGAGTTTGATTATCGCAGGCTTGATCACTGGCATCGCGTTTGGCTTCCTTACCCAAAAAGGACAGGTCTTACGCTACGAAAAGCAACTCGGTGCCCTCCGGCTGCAGGACATGACCATCATTAAGTTTATGTTCACTGCGATTCTCGTCGGCACCGTTGGATTGCACTTGCTGAACGACCTTGGGGTGATTGAATCTCTGAGGGTTCGTCCGATTTCACTGGGCGCCCTATTGGTCGGAGGCAGTTTGTTTGGTATTGGCTGGGCGATGTTCGGATTGTGTCCGGGCACCGCGCTCGGCGCGCTCGGCGAAGGCCGTTGGCATGTGGTGCCGGGACTGCTTGGCATGTTGCTCGGAGCCCTCGCATTTGCAGAAGCAATGCCATTCCTCAGGGCTAATATTGTGTCGCTTGGGCAATTTGAGAGCATGAACATGCCCAATTTATTAAATCTGAATCACTGGATTTTCATTCCTCTCATGATCTTGGGCGTGCTTCTGCTGTTTTGGTGGTTCGAGAAGAATGATCTGTAACTTGGAGAGAGTACAGGCAGTGTAAAAGGCCTTTCCTCCAACTGAATCGCCCGGTCGCCGCCATCGGCACCTGCGCCCGACCGTCGCGCTGACTGGCGAATACCATCAGGTCTACATGTCGGTGCGCGAATCCAACCCGGCACGGCGGGCGCCTCGATGCTTCGGATTCAGCAGCTTTCGCGTCCAGGTGGGTGAGGATCTTGGCGATGACTTGGGGATCTTCTACACAGGCAATGATTCGCACCGCTCCGGCACAGATCGGACAGGTCTCGATGTCAATATTGAACACCCGCTTGAGGAACTGCCCCCAGGTCATCGCGGCGCGGCGTTCCCCCGGTGTCGGTTCATCCAGATCCGCGGTCGTGCCACGCTGCCCGCCCCTGCTCCGCAATGGCCGGCCGACTGATGTATCTGCATAGCCGTTCGAGCTTCTGGCGTTGG
>CAZCDY010000216.1:0-5194 GCA_964497145.1 uncultured Gammaproteobacteria bacterium | reverse complement strand
TGGCAGCATCCACCGCATCGCCGGCCATTTCCTTCGCGGTCTCTACCGGCCCGGACGGGGCCGCCGCCGCGGCGCCGGCATCCACGCCGCTGTTGGACAACATGTCCTCAACGGCCGCCCGCATCTCGCCATCGCTGATCATGGCGCCACCCTTCGGCGGCATACCGCCCTTGCCCTTGATGGCACTGGCGGTCAGACCCTCGACACCGCCCTCGGCTGCGAGTCGCTGCGACCAGGCGGCCTGATCACCGATCTTGGGCGCACCCAGCACACCGGCTCCATGACAGGAATTACAGGCCGCGGCAACAACCTCGGCGCCGCTCTTTGGCGCAGCCGGGGCCGCATCTGCGACAGCCACATTGACCGTACCCACAGGCTGTATGCGCATGGCGACCGCTGCGCGCCGCCGCGGATCTTCACCACGCCCCTCTTCCACCGAACCGACAATCAGGTTGGCCAGCATCAGGATAATGACGGTGAAGGCCAAGAGCGCCCCCAGGATCATGATGAACATGCGCATAAAGGCGGTGTCGTTTTTTGCGGACACGATAGTCGCTCCTCGGAAATTCAAACGGTCAACCGGGCCCAACCCCGGAAAATGCCGGGCGATTATAACGGCTTGGGTCTGGCGGCGGTACCGTTGAACGGCTCAGCCAATAAAATTGGGCCGATATTCGGCAACCTCGAGCAGGCGCGGTAGATCCAGGACCTGGATTCGCTGACGTTCACAGACCATGACCCCATCGGTGCGCAGTTTGCGCAGAACGCGGTTGGTGTGCACGGGGGTCAGGCCGGTCAGTTCGCCCAGCATCTCCTGGGTCAGGGGAAACGGCATGTTCATCGCATCCGCATCGACCTCGGCCCGTTGGTCGAGACGGTAATAGAGATCGGCAATCGTATACGCTATGCGTTGTTCGGCGGATTTACGACCCAGGCCAAGCACGTTGGACTCACAGGTCGCCATATAACGCGCCTGGATGCTGGTTATCTGGCGCGCGATGTCGGGGTGATGGTCGATCATGGCGTGCAGGTCGACCTGGCGGAATCCGCACACAACCACGTCGGTGATGGCGACCGCACCGTGGCTGTACAGCGAATCGGTCAGAGGGGCATAGCCGACAAAATCGCCCGGCAGTGCGATCCGCAGGCCCTGGCGACTGCCATCCGAATGCGTTCGATACAGCAGCAGCCAGCCGTCGAAAAGCGTGTAGGCCATCGCCGCCGGCGTCGTCTCCTGATAAAGGTGACTGCGTGCGGCCAACCGGTACTGGGCCGTGCGGCGCCCCTCGGCGTCTTTCAGATAGTCGTCCGCGACAACCTGGAACAGGGCCTTCGCACGAATCGGGCAACTGGCACAGTCGGTCGGAGAGGAAAGCACCTCCGTCAGCTTTTTTTTTACCACTCAACCTCCCATTTCCCTGCAACCTGGTCTGGGCGCACCGTTCGGCCCGGGGCTGTCCCGGGCCGACAAGCAGAAAACGGCCCTCAACATGGCTTTACTTTACGAGGATAAAAGAGTTTGCGCTCCAATTGTTCACAAGTTCCCGCACCCCGCCCCGGGTTTGAGGATCCGACACCGGGTAGACGCCGCTTCGTGTAGACTTACGCCCTTTGGCCAACGGGTTTCCGGACAGATGTCTGAGGGTACAAACGAGCCTGCCTTGCAGATTGATGCGCTGAGTTGCGTGCGCGGCGACCGGGTGCTGATCCGGGACCTCAGTTTCGCGGTCGGAGACGGCGAACTGCTGCATCTGAAGGGGCGCAACGGCAGCGGCAAGACCACTTTGCTGCGAGCGCTGGCCGGTCTGCTGCTTCCCGAAGCCGGAGAAATCCGCTGGGAAGGGAAAAACATTCGCAGTCTGCGGGAGGAATATTCCCGCCACCTGCTCTACCTCGGCCACCTCAACGGCATCAAGGGCGACCTGAGTGCGGTCGAGAATCTGCGCATCGCCACCACCCTGGACGGGTTCAAATTGAGCGAGTCGCGCGCCTGGGACGTGTTGGGAGAGATCGGCCTTAGGGGCCATGAAGACCTCCCCAGCAAGCATCTTTCGCAAGGTCAGAAACGCCGCGTGGCACTCGCCCGTCTGCTGGCCAACGACGCCAGAGTGTGGATTCTCGATGAGCCCTTCACCGCCCTGGACGTGGCCGCGGTGCAACTGCTGCAGGATGTGATTCGACGTCATGTGGAAAACGGTGGCATGGCCATCATCACCACCCACCAGGAGGTGGCCATGATCGGTGAGCACACCCGTACGGTCACCCTGGGGCAAAAGCATGCTTGAGCCGCTATTCGGGATCATTCGGCGCGATCTCACGATCGCCATGCGGCGCCGTGCCGATGTCTTCACCACCCTGATCTTTTTCGCCATCGTGGTCAGCCTGTTTCCGCTGGGGATCGGCCCCGAACCCAGCACATTGCGCCTTATCGCCCCCGGCATCGTCTGGGTCGGCGCGTTGCTGGCCTCCATGCTGGCTCTGGAACAGATCTTTTCGGCCGACCATCGCGATGGCACTCTGGAACAAATGCTACTCACCCCGCAGCCGGTCGCATTGCTGGTGGCAGGCAAGGTGCTGGCCCATTGGCTGGTCAGCGGGGTACCCCTGGTGCTGATGGCGCCGCTGCTCGGATTGCAGTTCAACCTGTCCTGGGATGCACTGCAGACCCTGATCGTGTCCCTGCTGCTGGGCACCCCGACACTCAGCCTGATCGGCGCCATCGGTGCCGCACTTACTCTGGGGCTGCGCTCCGGGGGGGTGTTGCTGGCGCTGCTGGTCCTGCCCCTGTATATCCCGGTTTTGATTTTCGGCGCCGGCGCCGTCGAAGCCACGGTCTCAGGACTTGGCGGACAATCGCACCTGTTGATGCTGGCTGCGATCCTGGTCGGCAGCCTGGTGTTGACGCCTCTGGCCACCGCCGCCGCGCTCCGGGTGGCGGAAGACTAGGACCGGTCCAGGCATCGCGCGCCGCATGGGGCTTTGCGCCTGCCTGGTCAGTCCGGTAGGCTCTACGCCGCGACGCATCTGGCGCTGACGCAAGCGGCCGAAAATCGTCGCCTGATGTAAGCCAGATCAAGGAATTCGGAAAAAATCCCGGCAAAATGAGCGGCTCCGTGATTTTTGGCACCCAGTGACCTGGTTCGCTGACCCAGGGCCTAAAGACAGACACAATCCGAGGCACAATGTCTTCCCGTTTCATAAATTGGTTCAAATTCTCATCGCCTGCGACCTTCTACCCGTTGGCCAGCAAGATCGCCTGGGTATCGGCCCTGATCGCCGTCGCTCTGATCGCGATCGGCCTCTATATGAGCTTTTTCGTCGCCCCGACCGATTACAAGCAGGGCGACGGTTACCGGATCATCTTCGTGCACGTGCCGGCATCATGGATGTCGATGTTCCTGTACCTGGTGATGGCCGGCTGGGCGGCACTGGGCCTGGTATTCAACACCCGGCTTTCCGCGATGATGGCGCAGGCCATTGCACCCACCGGGGCCATGTTCGCCTTTCTGTCGCTGTGGACCGGCTCGTTCTGGGGCAAACCCATGTGGGGGACCTGGTGGGTCTGGGATGCGCGCATTACTTCGGAACTTATCCTGCTGTTTTTGTATCTGGGTTACATGGCTTTGAGATCTTCGATAGATGACCCGCGCCGCGGCGACCGCGCCAGCGCGATCCTGCTGCTGGTGGGCGTGGTGAATGTGCCCATCATTTATTACTCGGTGACGTGGTGGAACACGCTGCATCAGGGCTCGACCATCAAATTGAACGAGGAAAGCTCGATGGATGACACCATGCTGCTCGCGATGCTGATCATGACCTTGGGGTTCTGGGCCTATTCGATCGCCGTGGCCATGGTCCGGGTGCGCACCATCATCCTTGAACGCGAGCGCTCGTCCAACTGGGTGAAACAGCTGATCGCGGAGGAGAACCGACATGCCTGAAG
The DNA here is from genome assembly GCA_964497145.1 of uncultured Gammaproteobacteria bacterium. Lineage (GTDB taxonomy): Bacteria > Pseudomonadota > Gammaproteobacteria > Chromatiales > Chromatiaceae > Thiosocius. The sequence goes on along the minus strand of CAZCDY010000216.1, from coordinate 1,251 downwards.
CGCTCGATATGGGCAAGCATGCCCTTTACGTCTGGGGCTCTTTCGGCGCCACCGCGCTGTTTATGATCGCTGAGCCCCTGCTGCTGCGCGGGCGCGCCAGAAACATCAAGAAGCGGATCGCACGCATGCTGCGACTCGAACAAGAGGTCAATCAATGAAAGCCAGACACAAGCGGTTCGGTATCGTCATTGTCGGTTTGGCCGCCCTCGGGCTGGCAACCTATCTGGTGCTGAATGCCCTCGAGGGCAATCTCTCGTACTTTTTCTCACCGACAGAGGTCGCCGAAGGCAAGGCACCGGAAAACCACATCTTCCGTCTCGGCGGCCTGGTGGAGGCCGGCAGTGTCAAACGCGAAGAGGGCGAGCTGAAGGTGAATTTCGTCGTTACCGACATGGCCAAGAGCGTCACCGTCGCCTACAACGGCATCCTGCCCGATCTGTTTGCCGAGGGTCAGGGCGTCATCGCCCAGGGCCGGATGGGTCCCGACAAGGTGTTCGTGGCAGAAGAGGTATTGGCCAAGCACGATGAGACCTATATGCCGCCGGAGGTCGCGGCTGCGCTGGAAAGCGCCGGCAAGAGCATCGACGGGCCACACCCCGGAGGCAAATCCCAGTGATCCCAGAAATCGGTCAAATCGCACTCCTGATCGCCTTGGCGCTGTCGGTTGTCCAGGCGGTATTCCCCCTGGTCGGCGCGCAACGCGGGATCACCAGCTGGATGATGCTGGCCTACCCGGCCGCACGCCTGCAGTTGCTGTTCGTGTTCATCGCCTTCGCACTGCTGACCTACAGCTTCCTCACCCACGACTTCAGCGTCGCCTATGTCGCGCACAACTCGAATACCCAGCTACCGACCCAGTACCTTTTTTCGGCGGTCTGGGGCGGCCACGAGGGGTCCCTGCTGCTGTGGGCCCTGACCCTGTCGCTGTGGACCGGTGCGGTAACCGTTTTCAGCCGCAGCATCCCTCTGCTGATGATCGCCCGCGTGGTCGGCGTGCTCGGCTTGATCGCCATCGGCTTCCTGCTGTTCATGCTGCTGACATCCAACCCTTTCGACCGCCTGGCAATGCCGCCGGCCGAGGGTCGTGACCTCAATCCGCTGCTGCAGGACTTCGGCCTGATCATCCATCCGCCGATGCTGTACATGGGCTATGTCGGTTTTGCCGTGCCCTTCGCCTTTGCCGTGGCCGCCATGCTCGGCGGCCGCCTGGACGCGGCCTGGGCCCGCTGGTCGCGACCCTGGACCAACTTC
>CAZCDY010000215.1:0-5217 GCA_964497145.1 uncultured Gammaproteobacteria bacterium | reverse complement strand
CGATAGGCCCGGTTCAGCAGGTCCGCGGCCTCTGCGGGCTCACCATGGCGGATATGGGCAGAAAATGCGTGTTTGCCGCTGGTCAGCGTCCAGGCATGCACGTGGTGAACGTCCAGAACCCCGTCCTGGCCGCGCAGGTCCGCCGTCACAGCCTCGAGATCCGTTCCCTCGGGCGTGCCTTCCATGAGAATGTGGACCGCTTCCTTGATGACGCCGACGGAGGCCCAGAGGAGAACCACCCCGAACGCCATGCCGAGGATCGGGTCAATCGCCAGAAAGCCGGTGAACTCGATCACGAGAGCGGTGACGATGATCAGGAGGCTGCCGACAAAGGTCTGGATGATGTGCCAGAGCGCACCACGGGCATTCAGATCGTCCTTGCTCGATTGCCACATCAGCCCCAGCGAGATCACTTCGGTGACCAGGCCTCCGAAGGCGACCCAGAGCATGGGACCCGTGGCCAGGTGAATCGGATTCCCGAGCCGCATCGCGCCCATCCAGATCACCAGAAGCGCCATGCCGAGAAGAAAGCCGCCATTCACCAGTGCCCCGATGATCTCGGCGCGGTACCAGCCGAAACTCCGCGCCGAATCCGCCGGGCGGCGGGCAATGCGCTGCGCGATGATGGCCACCAGAACGCCGCCAACCGCCGACAGGGTGTGAAACGCATCCGACAGGACGGCAATCGAGCCAGTCCAGAGCCCGACGGCCAGTTCAATCACGAAGTAGACGCCGGTGAGCCAGGCCGAAATCACAAGGGCCTTGCCGGAACTCGGCATGTGCCCGGCGTGAGAATGACTGGCCATATCAGCTCTCCTCCCCTTGTGTACCGGTCTTTCGCGTCGCGGCGAAGAGAACCGACAGGCCGGTAAAGCCACCGAGCGCAAGCGCGGTCCATGTGGCAGTGCGGGCATCTCCGTTCATCGCCTGGCTGCCCATGTGAGCGAGCAAAAAACTCGCTGGAATAATCCCGGCCATCGTGGCCAGCGCGAACCTCCAAAGATGCAGCTTGCTCAGACCTGCGGCGTAACTGATCATATCGAAGGACAGAAACGGCAGCAGGCGACTGCCGAAGACCAGGAAGGTCAGAGTGTTCTGGGACCCGAACAGGCCTGCGTTAATCTTCTGACCGAGATGACGCTCAACGAAGGGACGACCCAGGCCGCGGGCCAGACCAAAGGCGGCAAGCGCACCGAGTTCCGCGCCAAGAACGACAAAGAGTGTCCCGAACGTGTGCCCATAAGCCGCTCCGGCGGCGAGTGCGATCGGCGCCGAGGGCAGGGGGCTTGCGACGATAGCGATTGTCATAAGCGCCACGATAACAATTGGTCCGGCAAGACCTGCCGCCTCGATCCAGCGGTCAATTTCCGCGCGATCCGGCAGGCGAATGTCAACGCCAAGGACGTCCGGGAAGGCCAATGCGACGACTCCCATCAGGAACACCGCCATAAGAAGGATGCGCATCATCATGGATCAAAACACGGCATAGAGCAGAACGAAGAACGTCGCTGCCAAAAGGTCAAAGGCCACGCAGAATGGAATATACCAGTTCGGAATCCGGGCGAGACGATAAGAATTGTGGTGTGACATGTCCCAAAGGGCGTGCAGGGCCAAGCCCAAGGGGAGGAAGGCCCAATGCCATATCAGCCCCAGGAAGGCTGCCGAGCCGAACAAAAGGGCCACGGCGAGCTCTGCCCAGAACACGCGCGCTCTGCCGTCCGCGGCGCCAAAGCCGATATAGGCACCGCCAATCAAAGCAAGCGTGATCGAAGCAAGAGCTATCGAGCTCTTTTCATCCAAAAACAGGTGAGCCGGCATTGTGAGCAAGACAAACAACACACCAACCCATACGGGAGATTTCAAGATATCCCCGTGTCGATGGTGCGATACGTGATCGCCTGTCTTTTCGAAAATCTGTGCCATGGCTTTGTACCTAGGGATTCCAGCAACTGGAAGGTCAAGGGCTATTCATCCACGCGCGCAACGCAGCGCTCACTCAACCGTTCCACGGTGAGGTCAAAGGACCGATATCAGGACGTATTTGACGCTGACGCCAAGCTCATGTCCGACGCGCGTGGCGATTTTCAGTCATCTTTCGCCTTCTGCCAGACTTGCTGGCAGGCTGAGTAAAGAAACGTCGCTGACCAGGTCAGCAACATGAAGCCCAAAAGCGATTGCAGCATCAGCAACAGTCGAAAGGGCCCGACCACCTCTATGGACGAATAGCCAAGGGTCGAGAACGAGATGCCCGTAACATAGAGTACATCCTGAAACATCGGCGGGCTGTTGCTGAACGATTGCGGCAGAACGCTTGCCACCACCATCGTGTTGAACACGGCGAGCGTCACAAGTTCCAATACGTGCAGCAACAGCAACGCGGAAAACGTCAGGATGATCCGAAAGCCGGAGCCATCCGACCGCTGCGGGGAAAACTTCAGAATGCCCGACAACGCATAATGATGGACAATTCCCATCAGGATCGCCGCGCATATTCCGACAAACATGGCCATCAACTCGGTCATACACCCAAACCCGTCTTCCTGTTCAAACAGGTCAATTTGACCATACATCAGGCTTTTAGCACAACGGGACCAATTGATTCTTCACTGGTCAGGCCAACGCGGGGGGCAACCCGTTCAGGGCGACATCCACCGGAACGGTCGGCAAGTTCGATGCGATCCAGCCAGGCCCTTCGCCTGATCCCAACATCCCTTCCGAGATATCGGCGTAGCCCGAATAACCAGCTTGTCTTAACGCTCGAAGCAGCGATGCGGAGCGTCCGCCAGTGGCGCAGATCAGTCCAACAGTGCGATCACCGCTCAGTTCCTTCGCCCTGAACAATCGGTCCGGAAAACCGGACGCGTGCATGCTTATCGGCCATACACCAGCACCTACGCCGGTTTCTTGCCACTCTTCGTGCGTTCTGACATCGATGATCCGCGCCGTATCCGATAGAAGCGCGTCAAAGGCATTCTCTGCCGACCAGACAGATCGGCTCTGCGCCAACAGCGGTGACGCCGCGACGGTCAGCACCGTCATATGAGCACCCAGAACGAAACGGCGCCGGTTCAAATCAAGAGCCATATTCGAAAACCTCATCCTTTGATCGGTTGCGATCCCAAAGGTCACATAACATACGCGCGACGCTACCCGGGAGCACGACACGGTGCAGGCACAGATTTGTATCCATCTGTAGCAAGGGACTGACCTGATACAAATGGCTACAATTCTGCCCATGAAACACGATGCAACGATGATTTAGGAAAGACACCATGGGACCGCCACCTCATATCCTTATCGTGGACGACCACGCTCAGATACGCGAAAGCGTCGCGCGCTTCCTGGAGAAGAACGGAATGCGCACGACCGTCGCCAGGGATGCCGTGGAGATGGATGCCAAGCTGGCCACCGGTCACTTCGACCTCCTCGTGCTCGATGTCATGATGCCGGGCGAGGACGGTTTGTCGGTTTGCCGCAGACTTGCGCCAGAGGGTGATCTTCCGATCATCATGCTGACGGCGCTTGGTGAGGAAACGGATCGTATCGTGGGTCTGGAAATCGGTGCGGACGATTATCTCGCCAAGCCATTCAATCCACGAGAACTGCTCGCCCGCATCAAGTCGGTTCTTCGGAGAAGCAACCGCGACGAACCTGTGGCCGGAAGCCTCGCTGGGAGGAAAGTTAGTTTTGCGCATTGGATACTGGATACCGACCGGCAGGTGCTGATTGACGAGTCCACCACCGAGACCCCATTGACGACCTCCGAGTTCAAATTGCTGGCGGTCCTGCTGGAACGCGCGAGGATGGTGCTCAGCCGTGACCAGTTGCTTGACCTGACCGCTGGTCGGACGGCAGGCCCGATGGATCGCACCATCGACAATCAGATCAGCCGTCTCCGCCGCAAAATCGAGCCGGATGTACTTAGGCCCAGTGTCATCAAAACGGTGCGGAACGGCGGATACTGTCTGGCTGCCGATGTCGAGGATGCGCCGTGATGCGCCGTGCGATGAGATCTCTGAGCGGCCAGTTGATCCTGCTTGTGGTCGCGGCACTTGTCGTGGCCCAGGCGATCAGCCTGTTCCTGTTCGCTGACGAGCGCACCCTTGCGATTCGTGCCGCATTGGGGTTCGAGGCCGCCGGTCGCGCAGCAAATGTCGCGCGGTTGATCGAGGAGGCTCCGTTGGATCTGCAGGACTCGATCCTTCGCGCGGCAAATTCGCCTCTGATCCGGTTCGATCTGTCGGACGCTCCGATCGTGGATCACACCGGTCACTCGGACGGCGGCATCGTGGAAGCGCGAATACGCGCCCTGATGGACGACAGCTACAGCCGGGACATTCGCGTTGAATTGCACGAGGTCGAAGGCGAGTTGCGGCCTCTTCCCAATCTCTCGGACGAGATGACGGAAATGCATCTCGCGATGATGCGCGGAGAGTTGACAGCGGTTGAAATGAACCTGTCGATCGCCATCAAGGGAGCGCGTTGGCTGAATGTCGGAACGCGGTTCGAGCGTCCGCCAATCCAATGGCCTTTCTATTCGATGCTGACCTTTGGAATTTCCGCCGGACTGCTTCTGGTGGCGATCTTCTGGTTTGTCATGACGCGCCTGACGCGTCCTTTGCGGCACCTCTCCAAGGCCGCGGACCATCTTGGCCGGGGCGAGGATGTGCCTGAATTGACCGTCGCAGGGCCGACCGAGGTCAGGGATCTGACCGTCGCCTTCAACCGCATGCAACGACGGCTGACCCGGTTTGTCAGCGATCGTACACGGATGCTCGCAGCCCTTGGCCACGATTTACGCTCGCCGTTGACTGCTATGCGTGTCCGCGCGGAGCTGGTTGACGAAGAAGAGACGCGGGACAGCCTCATCGCATCGGTCGAAGAGATGCAGAGTATGGTCGAAGCGACGCTCACCTTTGCACGGGGCCTTACCGGATCCGAGGGTGCCGAAGTGGTCGATCTGCGCAATTTTCTGGACAGCTTGTGCAGCGATATGGCGGCACACTGCACCTTTGCCCCGAGTGATGATGTTGCCGTGCGGCTTCGACCCAACGCGTTCCGAAGGGCACTGAGGAACTTGCTTGAGAACGCCGTTCGCTACGGTGGTGCCGCAAAAGTCAGCTGGGCGACCCACGGTTCGAACCTCGTACTCAACATCGATGACAATGGGCCCGGCATTCCCGTCGACCAGTTGGAAAAGGTCTTCGATCCCTTCTA
>CAZCDY010000214.1:0-5251 GCA_964497145.1 uncultured Gammaproteobacteria bacterium | reverse complement strand
CACTGGCCGGCTATATGTACACCGCGCTGACGGTGATCGGCCACATCATCAACACTCTGTGGTTCACCCTTCTGATCGTCATACTGCACCAGTTCATCTTTCGCTGGCTGGTACTCAATCAGCGCAAGATGCGGCTTCAGGCCGCCCGTGAACGACGGCGGGTAGAGCAGGAGGCGCGCGCTGCAGAAGAAGATTCGGAGGGTGCTGATGGCGTGCTGTCAAGGGACATCGAAGAGCCGGAGATTGACCTGAAGGCGCTCGATGCCGCCAGCCGTAGCCTGACCAATAATGCGTTTCTGACGATTGGTGTGATCGGTGTCTGGTTCATCTGGCGCGACATGCTGCCGGCGCTCAAGGTCCTGGACGATATCACCCTGTGGTCTTATTCCAAACCCGGTGTCGAGAACGTGATACCGATCACCCCGCTGAGCCTGGGGCTGGCCCTATTGATCCTGGCAGTCATGCTTGCCGCGACGCGTCAGCTGCCGGCATTCCTCGAAATCACCTTGTTGCAGCGGCTGAAGATCTCGCAGGGGAGTCGCTACACGGTGGTCACTTTGACCAAGTACACCGTGGTTGCGGTGGGGGTGTCCTGGATCTTCAGCACCCTGGGTGGGAGCTGGTCGGAGATCCAGTGGATACTCGCCGCACTCGGCGTCGGTATCGGCTTCGGTCTGCAGGAGATCGTGGCCAATTTCATCAGTGGCCTGATCATTCTGTTCGAACGTCCTATCCGGGTCGGTGATGTGGTTACCGTGGGCAACACCGACGGCATCGTGACACGTATCCGCATCCGGGCGACCACCATTCGTAACTGGGACCGGCAAGAGCTGCTGGTGCCGAACAAGAATTTCATCACCCAGGAGGTGATCAACTGGTCGTTGAGTGACCAGACCACCCGAATCCTGATCAATCTTGGTATTGCGTATGGCAGCAACGTGGACCGCGCGATGCTGATCCTCGAAGAGGTGGCGACGGAGCATCCGAGGATAATGGAGGATCCGGCACCCTTCGTGGTGTTCGAGGAGTTTGGCGATAATGCGCTGTTGCTGTCGTTGCGCTGCTACATCGACGATATTGATTTTCGCCTGCGCACCATCACCGAGCTCAATCAGTCGATCTACCGCAACATGAACGATGCCGGTATCGAGATCGCATTTCCTCAACAGGATGTCCATCTCGATACGCGCAGACCGCTCGATATACGCATTCAGAACGAGAGTGCGGGACGGGAAACCTAGCGGGTCCCCGGTTTGTACCCTGACCCGGGTGGCGGTCGTCGATCGAGCGGTGGTCTTGATTCGGGGCTGCGATGCTGATCGCACCGGCAGGTTGCGTCCTTGCGATACAAAACTGCGCCAGGCCGTGGCGAGGCATCTGCTAACGCCTGAGTTTTCAGGTGGTATATATTCCCAGGCAGCTTTTGTCGGATATTGGAAAGGGGTTTCTGGTGAGGCTTGTCAGTATCGCATTGGCACTGTTGCTGATCTCCGGGTGTGCCTCCTACGGCGTCGTCGACAACAGGCCACAGACGGGCGATTCGGACGACCAGGGATACTCCTTCGATACAAAAGGAAGCAGGGGCGCCGGGGATGTTGCGCTGATCCTGGCGTTCTCCGGAGGTGGTACGCGAGCTGCGGCCCTGGCCTATGGGGTCATGCTGGAACTGCGCGATACCAAGTTGGTGATCGACGGCAAGCCGCGCAGGATGCTGGATGAGGTCGACACCATCACCTCGGTCTCGGGTGGCAGCTTTACCTCTGCCTATTATGGTCTGTTCGGGGACCGTATTTTCGACGACTTCGAAGAGGTCTTTCTCAAGCGTGACCTCCAGTCCCAGCTGATATACGCCCTGTTCAACCCGCTGCGCTGGTTCAGCAGCAAGGGTCGCACGGAGATAGCGATCGATGCGTATCAAGAGACCGTGTTCCACAACAAGACCTATGCGGATCTGCAGCGACAGGATGGTCCGCTGATTATCATAAACGCCTCGGATCTCGGTTCCGGGGTCCGTTTCTCGTTTATTCAGGAATACTTCAACCTGTTGTGCTCGGATGTCGATTCGTATCCGGTCGCACGTGCGGTCGCGGCGTCGTCTGCCGTGCCGGTGCTGTTCAACCCGATCGTGTTGCAGAATTACGCGGGCTGCGACCCGGACAAGCTGGATTGGCTGGCAGCGGCGAGAGCGCGGCTGGCCGACAACCCCGAGTTGCTGCAGGTTGTTGAGGGGCTGGATACCTACAGTCAGAAGGACCAGCGCAAGTATGCGCATTTCGTCGATGGAGGGATCACCGACAACCTGGGTCTGCGTGCGATCTACGAGATAGTGGAGGTGGCAGGGGGCGTGCATGCTTTTATGCATTCGATAGGTCGCAAAATACCGCGCTACCTGGTGGTCATTTCGGTCAATGCCTCTACGGACCCGGCGCAGCAGATGGATCTGAGCAACGAACAGCCATCGATAGAAGAGACCGTCAAATCGGTGTCGGCGGTGCAACTTCACCGTTACAATGCGGCGACCCTGGAACTGATGAAAAACACGCTGCCGCGCTGGGCGAAAGAAATGTCGACCCCGGAGCAGACAGTTCAGTCGCATTTCATCCAGCTGAGTTTCAACGACATCGACAAGCCTGATCTGCTGCATTATTTCAATCTTGTCCCGACCAGTTTCGACCTCAACGATAAGCAGGTGGATAGATTGATCGAGGCGGGACGCCAGTTGATCCGCAGTAATCCGGATTTCCAGAGGCTTCTGGCTCCGAGCGGGGATACGCCCGAAAAATGATCTGCTTGACCATTTGATGCTGTCGGTTCGCTTCAAAGAGGCCTTCAAGACTGCGCTGGCGATGACCATCGCCTATGGCATTGCGCTGTCGATGGACTGGGACAGGCCGTATTGGGCCGGTTTCGCCGTGGCCTTCATCAGCCTGGCGACGATCGGGCAGTCGCTGAACAAGGCGGCCATGCGCATGCTCGGCACCCTGGTGGCCATGGCTGTTGCGCTGACGCTGATCGCCCTGTTCGCTCAGGAGCGTTGGCTCTTCATGCTGACCCTCTCCATCTTTCTGGGCTTTATGGCCTACATGATGGGCGCAAGCAGGTTCCCGTACTTCTGGCAGGTGTCCGGTTTCGTGACCGTGATCATCTGCATCGATGGTGGGCTGGATCCGGCCAACGCCTTTGAGACCGCGGTCATGCGGGCCCAGGAGACCGGCCTGGGTATCCTTGTCTACAGCCTGGTCGCGGTCCTTCTCTGGCCCAGCAGCAGTCGCGCCGACTTCCATGCCGCTGCCGCCAATCTGGCCTCGACTCAGCACCAGTTGTACCGGGCCTACCTGCAGCTGATGCAGGGGCAGGGCGGTGCGGAACAGGCGCAATCCCTGCGGGCGCAGGAGGTCCAGGTCCAGACCCGCTTCGGTCAGCTGCTGGATGCGGCGGTGGCCGAGGACTACGAGGTCTGGGAGCTGCGGCGACAGTGGCGGCACTATCAGCGCCTGGCGGTCGACCTGGCTGAGACCATGGAACGCTGGCGCGAGAGTTTCGCCGAGGTGCAGACCCTCGATCTGCAGCGTCTCCTGCCTGATCTGGCGGCCTATGGCGACGAACTGGAGAGACGAATGGCACAGGTCGATCGGGTACTGGCCGGGGAAACCCCACAGTCAGCACCGAAGGTCCGGGAGCTGTCGTTTGACCGGGATGCACTCAACCAGCTGTCACATTTTCACCAGGCCGCGGTCGCGGTCACCGGGTCACGCCTGCGGCACCTGGAGCAGTTGACCCGGTCGCTGTTCGAGGTGGTCTGCGATATCAAAGGAACAGGCGAAGCCGTTGCCTCGACCGGCGTGGCAAATACCCCGTCGACTTTTTTTCTGCCGGACCCCGATCACCTGGCGAACGTCGTCCGCCTTCTGGCGATCATGTGGATGGCCTTTCTTGCGCTGATCTATGTGCCCGCCATGCCCGGTGGAGGCAGCTTCGTGACCATAGCCAGTTCCCTGGGGATAGCCCTGGCGACCATGCCCCAGGTGCCGTTCTCGATGCTGATCGTACCGTCGCTGACCAGCATACTGTTCGCCGGCGTGCTGTATATCTTCGTGATGCCGCAGTTGTCGAGCTTTACCGGCCTCGGTTTGATGATCTTCGCGGTGACCTTCGGCATCTGCTATCTGTTCGCGTCCCCGAGGAAGGCTTTGGGTCGGGCGTGCGGGCTGTCGATGTTCATAATCATCATCTCCGTTTCGAACCAGCAGACGTACAATTTTCTCACGGTTGCCAACACCGCGATGATGTTTCCCCTGATATTCATGGTCTTCGCGATCGCTGCCTATGTCCCTTTTTCCACGCGCCCCGAGGCCTACTTTCTGCGCCTGCTCGGCCGCTACTTCCGCAGCGCCGAGTACCTGATGTCGACCATGGACTGGGGCATCGCGCACAACCCGTCTGGATTTGACCGCTGGAGAAAGGCGTACCACGTCCACCAGCTGAACACCCTGCCGCAAAAAATCGGCGGTTGGGCCGGCCATGTCGACACCAGGGTGCTGCCCGGCACCTCCCCGGAACAGGTCCAGGCGCTGGTCACCAGCCTGCAGGCGCTGAGTTACCGCATGCAGGGCCTGCTCGAGGCGCGCAGCAGTCCGCAGGCGGACCTGCTGGTGCAGGAACTGCTATCCGATTTCAGGGGCTGGCGCCTGCGTGCACAGAGCGGCTTTCGGGGTCTGTCGCATGATCCCGCTGGTGCTGATCAGGAGGCGTTCCGTAGCCGGTTGGACGAGATCATGGAGCACATGGAACAGCGCATAGAGGCGACCATGGACAAGGCCGCAGAGGGGCAGCTGAGCGAGCAGGACGCCGAAAATTTCTATCGCCTGCTGGGCGCCTACCGCGGGGTGTCGGAGGCGATGGTTGATTATGCCGGGAGCGCCTGCAGCATCGACTGGGCAAGCTGGCGCGAAGCGCGTTTCTGACAAGAGAGAGATAGTTCAGTGCAACTCATTCCAAGTGAATTCGTTATCGGTGGCGTGTATTTTCCACCATTGCTGATCGCCGGGTTTCTCGGGGTCGTGGCCGCCTGGCTGACTGCCCAGCTGCTCAACCGCTTTCGGCTGTCGCGTTTCTTTGCCTATCCGCCGGTAGTGCTCTTGGCCATGGTGGTGATCTACACGGTCGTTTTCGGAACCCTTCTCATTCCTGCGTGAATACTATGAAGAGTACCAGATCGCCCCGGCGGTCCGCGTGCTGACCAAGGCCATCG
>CAZCDY010000213.1:4960-5369 GCA_964497145.1 uncultured Gammaproteobacteria bacterium | reverse complement strand
CGAACTGCTAGCCACGGGCGGACTTGGCTGACTACTGCACGGCACGCTTGCCCAATGGCGGCTTCTGGATAGGATAGCGGAAGGTTTCATGAGGAGCGGGTACGGCGAGTCGTCCCACGCCGGAAATTGGGGACGGGGCGCGCGTGGGCGGATTCTACAAAACAGTGCTCACTAGGGAGATAGCGTAATTTCACCTTCCAATTGACGCAACTTGCCAGCAAGATCGGCACTCATGATTTTATTCAGCGTTGCCCGCAGTTCGGGCCTACTTGCAGCAAACTCCCTTACACGCCCTACATTCCACCGCGCAAGCCTCGACGGCGCGCGCACCACCATTTCCACCGGGCTATCGAGACCGCCAAAGATCTCCGGTGTACCGATAAGCTGGCCAGGGCGCATGTTCGCCCTA
>CAZCDY010000213.1:4363-4918 GCA_964497145.1 uncultured Gammaproteobacteria bacterium | reverse complement strand
TTTATGACAGCTTCGATGTCACCCGATGTCATGATCATTACGCCGGATGAGTGTTTGCCTTTTTCGATAATCACGTCCCCAGGTGAACAGTCTACCCATTCGGCAAGGCTCAGCAACTTCAAGAATTCTCGCTTATCCAAGGAACCAAACGTGAGTTGATACAGGTTCTCCTCCTCATCGCTGAGGACAACCGGACGCCTTTCCAAGATCAGGATTATGACTCTGACAGCGTTCACGACGATGAAGGCCACCCCCCAGAAAATAGGCGGCCAAAGCGCCTCTTGCTGGAAATAATAGTAAGGAAGAATCACCACGTAGGCGAAGATCGACAAAAGACGCAGGTTGAAAACATCGCGGACGGAAAACGCTGCGAGAAAAATGATATTCGAGAGATTCACCAGACCATTGAGGCTGAAAAACTCTGCCATTATGAAGTCAATCATTGGAGGCCTATCCCGAGATTTATGATGATGTTCTATCCCTGCCCATCCAACGATCTGATTTACAGCATTTATTTGAAAGTCCTACACCCTGATAAACCGATCTGAACGGGGA
>CAZCDY010000213.1:1467-4353 GCA_964497145.1 uncultured Gammaproteobacteria bacterium | reverse complement strand
ATAACGAACTCATTTGTCAGGTCGCATCAGCCATTGACGCGGCGGGGATTCGCTTGGGCTGCGGGGGTGAAGGTGCCAAAAAATCGCGCTGTGACGCGGCTTGGCAGCTGGGATTCAGGTCGAAATCCCGACCCGCAGGCGGTCTTGTGGTTGGTGGGCGCACTGAGAAAACATGGGGAAATCCGGCAATATGGGCTTTATGCGACCTATACTCCGCCGCTCGGGGTCCGTCCCATAGCGTGTACCGGGCTCAATGGGGCTGAACCAGCTCATGGTGCAGAAAGTTGCCCTTTGGTGCCGCGAATTGGATAGTCGCGTCGGGATAAATGACGGCGGACGGATTGCCCGAGTGGCACTCCTTCAAGATTGTCAGAACGTCGTCCCAATGACTGACATTCACGATCTTTTCCTTGGGCTCGAGCCACCAATAGCTCCCGGGCATCGGATATTCGTTATAGATGATCAGGCGGTCGACGTAGTCCGCCAGGGTCGTCGCGGTCACATGGGGCACGCGCGCCTCCTTGCCCCACATTCCCTGGAAATAGTGCCAAACCGAACCCTCGGGGCAATTCGACACCAGTACCACTGTTCCGCCGGAGCGCTTCAAGGAACGCGGCGTCATCATGATGCCGATGAGATCCTCGGAGTTCTTATAGAAACAGTTGGCGACAACGATGTCCTGATCTGCTCGACCTTCGGTCGCGTAATTGTCCCGCGCGTCGTCCAGCCCGGCCCGCCAAGCCTGGCGGAAATCGCCTGCCCAAACGCCAACCGGTTTTGCCCATTGATTGACCGTGACATCGACGATGAAATCGAGACCGACCATCTCGGCCATCTCATCGTCGGCGTCGACCGCCGGGGCGTTCGCAGGGTCGTAGAGGCCCAGCCCGACCTTTGCTTGTCGGTTCTCCTTCATCGCCGCATTCATCTCACCATAGGCGATTGCGAAGGACTTCTGGTGGTGTTGGACAATCGTGTCGTACGAGAGCACGCCCGGCATGACGATCTTGCTGCCGCCGCCGAAGCCGTTGATCGGATGTGGCACGATCACGCCCAGTCCGATCTTCAGATCGCAGGCCATCACCTCCTGGTTCGCCTCGACATCCACGTCCCAGGTCTTGGTCGTGCCGATCTTTTGGCAGAAGGTGAACGGGTTGTGATTGAAGCAGTAGTAATTAGCGACGATGTCCTCGCCCAGCTTCTGCACCATTTGCGTCCTGTACATCACGCCATGGTTGCCGAGGGCAAAGACGAATCGAATGCTGTCCTTGGCGATGCCTGCCGCCTCGAGCTCCTCGAGCACGACATGAGCGATCTTGTTCCAACGCATGCCGCGCGCATTGTCGTCGACGATGATGGCGACTTGCTTCTTGCCTGTCGCGAGGGTGCGTAGTGCCGGCGTTCCGATGGGGTTGCGCACGGCCTCCCGAATAGCCTCCAACGACACCTCGGGGCGAAGAGCACCGGCCATCGGACGCATTTCGACGTCCCATCCCGCGGGGAATTGAAGCACCAGATCCTTCGGGCCTTCGAGGGGTAGCTGCGGAACCGCAAATCGCTGCATTGCCGCGGTGGATTGGGGGTGTTTACCGTCAATCATCGGTCATCTCCTCCCGCGGCAATCTGCACGCGGATTTCATGTAATTGAACACAACTTTGGGTACGGGAGTCACCGATACCCACATGGCAAGCGTCCGCGATTGGCCGTTGCGCGGCTCTATGGGTGCTCGCAGTTGTCATGATGCTCAGCGTGCGGGTGCTATCATGCATGATGCACTCTCGATGCGCCTAATACGAGAACTTGGCAGAGGCGAGGAATCGGTTGGCGGTACCGGAATCGCCATCTTCGTTCTCTAGGCGTCCCCAGAGATACTCGAGCCCGAGCCTCAAGTTGTCGTAGGGCGTCCAGATAACGTTTATGCCGGCGTAAGAGGTTTGCTTGAGTTGATCGCCTTCGACCACGTTCGGATTGTCGGCGCGCAAGTGGCCGAAGGTCAGATTCGAACGCCAGGTGTCGGACCACCAGTGCTGAAGCCCGACCTGAGCGCTGGCGACGCCAATCGTCTTGAGCTCCGAATTGGTGCTGTCGAACACGGCATCAGCCGGCCCATCCGCTAGTTGGGCGCCGTAGCCGGCACCATAGTTTAGGGCAAAGCGAAAATTGTCCTTCTCGCCGATGAACGGGAGGAGCAACTTCCCCGAGCCGTTGAGTGCCCAGCCGAAGGCCGATTCCGTGGAGCCGGTATCGCCGTCTGCGCGCAAATCCCGCCCCAGGACTGCAAGCCGCAAATGGTCCAGATACTTGCCGCCACGGTTCCAAGTACCGGCCGCCACGACATCCGGCCAGCGCGTCCGTTTGGTCGCATCGACGTAGGAGACGTTCTCGGGCGTCTCTAGCGAGAACTCCGCGGCCAGTTGATCTCCCAGGGATTTGGTGCTGCGCACCATCGGCTGGCGTCGGTCGAAGCCTCCCGATGGGCCGAGGTAATCGAGCGTCTCCGGCAGCGCCTTGAGGTCGACCATCGTCGCGAAGGTTTGGCCGGCCAGAACACTGAACCCTGAGCCTTGGCTGCCGAACTCCCCGTATGCCTGCCGGAGTCTCAGCTCCGCCGAGCTGGAAGAGCCGTCGCCGTCAAAGTCCACCTCGACGTAGGTATTCACGCGATTGTCGCCGACCGGTGTCTTCGAGCCAACTTCCAGCCGGGTGAATTGCGGAACGAATTGAGTCTGCGACGACCCGCCGTTCACCGGAATTTGTGAGGTCACGAACTCAGTATTGTCGATAGCCGTCGTGTCGTGTTGGATCTGCAGCTCGACGAAGCCACCGAAACTGATCTCGGTGTCCGTGCCCGGCAGCTTTACACCCTTGCTGTGATCGCCGCGTTG
>CAZCDY010000213.1:0-1457 GCA_964497145.1 uncultured Gammaproteobacteria bacterium | reverse complement strand
CGCTCAGGCGATGCTTGCCGGGACGTGGCTTCAGCCGGTGGCGCGTCAAGGGGACGAGAGTGCGGCTCCGCGGTCTGCACTGCTGCCTCGGCCGGTGGTGGCGTACGTAGCGAGGTGGCAGCCAGCGAATTCAGATCTTGCTGCATGTCCTCGAGCAGCATTCGCTGCGCATCGAGCTGCTGCTGCTGCAACTTGAGCTGCTGCTGCTGCAACTCGATCTGTTGTTGCTGCTCCACAACGAGGCGTCTGAGTTCATCGACCTCGTTCGCCGCCTGCGCTGGACCCGGCAGTGCTGACCACAGCAGTCCGATAAGGCAGAAGATGAGGCTCGTTCGAGGCTTGGATCTTGCCTGAGCGCCAAGCGGTGACGCAGGCAGCGGACCAATCGCTTCCCTCGAAGATAAACCCGCTCTTGGGCGCAGCCCAGAGATCGGGGAAAATGGGAATACACACTTCAGGTCCTCGAGCACTTCGACGACGATTTTTGAGATCGCGAGGTTGCGGAACCATTTGTGATTCGACGGAATGATGAACCATGGCGCGTGCTTGGTGCTGCACTTTTCCAGCGCCGCTTCGAATGCTTCGGTGTAGGCGTCCCAGAATGGCCGCTCCGCGAAGTCGCCATTGCTGATCTTCCAGTGCCGCTTGGGGTCCAGGATGCGCTGGACCAACACCTCCTCGTAGTGTGACCGGTTGAAGATCGCCACATGGCCTCGGGGTGGTGCTGCCTTGTGGTAACGCCAGAGGAAATCATGCGCGGCTTCCTCCTGCGACGGCACCTTGAAGCCGGTCACAGTGACGCACTGCACATTCATGGCGCTGAGCGCGTGACTGATCGTGCCGTTCTGGCGTGCAGGGCTGGGACGCCGCAGGCAAGGACGGCGCGTGCCCGCCGCTCAGGCGTTTGCGTGAGCGGCAGGCACGTGCCGCTGGGCTGACGTCAGCCTAGGACTGCGACCCGCGATCCGGCGGTAGATCGCGAGCTTGACCAGGTCGAGCACGACCATCCAGATCAGCATGTAGACCCAGACCATCAGGATGACGATCCAGGGTAGCGCGGTGACGAACCAGCCGAAGCCGCACATCAAGACGGCAAAGACCTGGGTGCCGACGATCGCCAAAAACAATGGCCTGGCCGGCCAGGGCGGGCTGAAGAGTGTGCCGCGCGAGCGCATCACGAAAAGCAGCAGATGGCCGCCGGCGACGATCTGCAGGAAGACCGCGGTCTGGATATGCTCCTGGGTGAGCGTGATCCAGGCCTGCCAGTCGGTGTTGCTCAGCCACTCCATGCCGATGAGCAAGAGGCCGAAGCTCTGCGCCACCGAGAGCACGCCCATGAAGCTCGAGACGACCAACAATCGCCGCATCTGCCAGCGAACCGGCTTCTTGGGTAGCCGCGTGTTGTCGTAGGCGATCGTCATGATCGGCACGTCGTCGAGCAGTGCGATCAGGATGAT
>CAZCDY010000212.1:0-5390 GCA_964497145.1 uncultured Gammaproteobacteria bacterium | reverse complement strand
TCTCGATCACGAGGGTGCCCAGATCGTCGGCCTGATCCGCGATGAGGTCCGGCTTTATGGACCCAACCCCCGGCGCCAGGTCCAGTCAGGCGACATCCTGATTATCGAGGCCGAGCCGGACGACCTGAGCAAGGTCATCTCAGATCTCCAGCTGTCTTTGGGCGAAACGGAAAAGACCACCGATGAAACGACGAGGCGCCGCGAGAAAGAGGAAGCCGATGAGAAGAGCGGTGGCCCCATCGTCCTGCAGGAACTGGTGGTCATGCCCGGCTCGTCGCTGATCGGCCGGTCGTCCGGTGGCGCCAGGCTCAACGAAAGCTACGCCATCAGTGTGCTGGCGGTGTCACGACAAGGGAAACGCACCGTGCGCAGGGTCAAGACCATGCGCTTCATGGCGGGTGATCTGCTGCTCATGCAGGGACCACCGGAGGCCATCGCGGAATTCACCAACGAACACCAGCTGGTACCCCTGGCGGACCGCGATATCCGTCTGCCAAAACCGGGCAAGGCCATCACGGCCACGGCGATCATGGTGCTTGCCATTGGTGCCGCCGCGCTCGGGCTGCTACCGGCATCCGCATCCTTTGCAATGGGGGTGCTGCTGATGGGTGTGTCGGGCATCATCCCACCGCGTGACCTCTACAACGCCGTGGACTGGCCGGTGATCGTTCTGCTCGCATCACTGATTCCGGTAGCAGGCGCCATGTCCACGACTGGCACCGCCGACCTGCTGGCCAACGCCCTGCTGAATGAACTCGCCCAGGGAGCACCCGTGATCGCCATGGTGCTGCTGCTGGTGGTCACCATGACCATGTCGGACTTCATGAACAATGCAGCAACGGCCGCGGTCATGTGTCCCATCGCGCTGAGTGGCGCACAACAACTCGGTGTAAGCCCCGACCCTTTCCTGATGGCGGTCGCGATCGGTGCCTCCTGCGCCTTTCTGACTCCGATCGGCCATCAGAACAACACCTTGATCCTCGGTCCCGGCGGACTGAAGTTCGGCGACTACTGGCGACTCGGTCTGCCGATGGAGATCCTGGTCGTGGCTGTCAGCATCCCGATGCTGCTATGGGCATGGCCGCTGTGAAGGTCACGAGGCCTCAATCATGACCGACCTATAAGCTGCACCCCTGCGACAGCACAGGGAACCCGGCAGCACGCCCG
This sequence comes from uncultured Gammaproteobacteria bacterium, assembly GCA_964497145.1. Classification (GTDB taxonomy): domain Bacteria; phylum Pseudomonadota; class Gammaproteobacteria; order Chromatiales; family Chromatiaceae; genus Thiosocius. The sequence continues at coordinate 4,223 of CAZCDY010000212.1, read as the reverse complement.
CTTGGGTCGACTGTCACGAAATTTCAATTTCAGACAGGTATCCTTGGGCGCTCGCCAGAGACTCCTCTGGCATCAATTGACCGCCCGTTCATCGCGTAACGGAATCCGATTATGGAAAACGTCGTTCTCAGCGCCTTCATTATGGGTATCGTCAGTGCCAGCTCGCTCCCGCTCGGCACCCTGACCACGGCCATATGGAGACCGCGTGAACGCATGGTGGCGTTCCTGATGGCTTTCGGCGCGGGGGCGCTGCTTGCAGCACTGACGCTGGACCTCGTCGGCGTTGCGCTGGCGCTCGGTCAGTTCGATTCGCTCGCCGTCGGGATGGTGGCCGGCGGTATTCTTTTCGCAGTGCTCAATCAGCTCGTCAACAACCAGGGCGGCTTTCTACGCAAACCCTCAACGGCCATTTTCCACATTCGTCGCGAAAGACACCTGCGCACACGCCGTATCCTGCGTCACATGGGGCATATCGAAACCTTCCGCAATCTCTCAGAGCGCGAGGTTCGCGACCTGGGCGACGTGCTGTTCCGCCAGGAATATCCCGCCGGAACGACGCTTTACCGCCTGCATGACCCGTGCGACCGCCTCTACATCGTCGAACATGGCGAGGTTGAGCTGCTGGACCCGGATCAGGACATGGCCCCTTTCCGCCACAACGTGAAAAACGACGCCTTCGGGCGCATGGCTTTTTTCACCGGCTCCCCGCACGCGACCGTAGCCCGGACGCAGACCGACGTTACCGTGTGGGTTCTGGCCCGGGACGATTTCGAAAGGCTGCTGGTGACACTTCCCAGCCTGGAAGATGCGCTGGTCGAACTGATCAGCGGCGAGGAAGTACGCACCTACCTGGTCGAGCGGCAGGGACTCAAACCGGATCAGGTGGAAACCTGGGCAAAAGAAGCAATCGCCAGTTTGCGCGATAACGGCACGATACCACCTGCGGTCAAGGTGGACCGGGGCGATGAGTCCTTGCGCGAGCTCATCCAGGACGTTGGCAGCACGCTGATCTTTGACGATCTGCCCGAGGATGAGCTGAAGCAGGTGGTCGGGTACCTTTTCCGCAGAACCGTCGAACGTGGAGAAACGCTGTTCCAACGCGGCCAGCTCGCGGAACGCATGTACATCATCGAAGAGGGTGAAGTTGCCCTGGTGGATCCGCAGAACGAACTGAAACCGGCGGAAAAGCTGTTCGACGGTGATGCCATGGGTGGACTCGCCTTCGTCACCGGTGCGCGCTATACCAAAAGTGCGGTAGCCACCATGGACACCACCTTATGGGTGTTGCGCAAGCGTGACTTCGAGCAACTCCTGCGTCGGTCACCCCTGCTGGAAGAAAAGGTGCGTGAGCTGGTGCAAGCAGAAAATATCGCCGGCTACCTCAGAGAGCGTCACGAATTCAATGCTGACGATGCCGCACGCTGGATCAGGGGCGCTGTGCGCAGCCTGGAGAACGGTCGGCCGGTGCGTTCAGTCGCGGATTTCGCCGAGAAAATCAAGGAGCACGGTGGTGCACCCATTGCCATCTGGCTCGGCATCATGCTCGACGGCATTCCAGAGTCCATGGTCATCGGCGCCAGCATGCTGCATTCACCCTTGAGCCTGTCCCTGCTCGCTGGCCTGTTCCTGTCCAACTATCCCGAAGCACTGTCGAGTTCCATGGGCATGCGTCAGCAGGGTCTCTCGTTTCGCCGGGTGCTGCTCATGTGGACCAGCCTGATGGTTCTGACGGGAATCGGTGCCGCGTTGGGCAACCTGTTCTTCACCGGCGCCTCGATCACAACGGTATCCATGATTCAGGGCCTGGCGGCGGGCGCCATGCTTACCATGATCGCCGAAACCATGCTGCCGGAGGCGTATACCAAGGGGGGATCGGTAATCGGCCTCGCGACCCTGGCGGGTTTCCTCGCAGCCATATTCTTCACCACCCTGGAACACTGACCCCTGGACTCATCGGTCACGCCGCGGCTCCCGTCCGCACCGATAACGGCTATTTAACGAACAGCATCTCCCGGTACTTGGGAAGCGGCCATTGTCCATCAGGCCCCGGATCACCTTGGTGCAATACTGCATATGCCCATCGGTGGATATAAACCCGTCCTTGGCGGCAGCCCTGGCGCTGGTGCCCGCCAGTTCGGCGAAACACGCCGCCCAATTCTTTCCTGACCTGCCCGAAGATCGACTTCTTCAGATACTTTGGGATGAACACGACGTGATACTTACACTCCCATCGCGGGTGACTTAGACTTTCTGTCGGTCTCATGGTTTCTCCGTTGCATGGTGCCTGGCGGCTTACGCTTCGGAGGTACTGTGAGATTCCTGATACTGTCAAACTGCTCGTTCCCCCCCGGCAGAGCCAGAGGGGGCTCCTATGTTAGTCCAGGTATCAACGCCGCTTGCGTTTGACCAGTTTCAACGCCTTGTCAATGAGCGTCCGATAGATTTCTCTGAGCTTCCAGGGCTCGTGCCGGCATTCGGCGGTAGCCGTGGCATATCTATCCTCCAGACCTTCGGCCTTCTTTTTTTTCTTCTTCGCCTCGAGCTTCAAATGCTTTGCCAATTTGCGTTCATGCATGGCCCTTATCAGTTCGCGATCGCGCTTGGCAAAGTAAATGTCTTCCTCCGCCATCTCCTTGAGACGAAGCTTTCCCACAAAGTCAGTCATAAGGCCTCGCCGGCAGGCGCGAAATGGCGCCTGCTTTCGCATTTGGCAGGTCGTGCGGAAAACTGTCGCATGCAGGGCAGCGTCAAAAACCCCAAGGTGCACAATCGGCTTGTCGCCCGTTGCTACCCGACACTGTAACCATCGACAATTTTCCGCCTCTTTCCCGCGTATAATGTCGGGCTTACTGATCCTTTTTCAAGTCTGCCCGCCAGCGGACGAAAACGATCCAGACCCACGATCACCAACCATTCGCCAACCAGGAGTCCCGGCTTGAGTTCCTATACGATGACGCACCTGAAGCAGCTGGAACAGGAGAGCATCCACATCCTTCGCGAGGTGGTGGCCGAATTCCAGAATCCGGTCATGCTCTATTCCGTGGGCAAAGATTCGGCCGTGATGATCCGACTCGCACAGAAGGCCTTCCATCCGGGCAAGTTCCCTTTTCCTTTGATGCACGTCGATACCGGATACAAATTCCCGGAGATGTACGAATTCCGGGACAGATACACCGCAAGTATCGGTGCCAGGCTGATTGTCGAGTCGAATACCCAGGCCATCGAAAGCGGAATGCATCCGTCACAGATCGGTAATGACAAGTGCTGCCAGCAGCTGAAAACCCGTGCCCTGCTGGATGCAATCGCCAAGCATGGCTTCGATGCCGCCTTCGGCGGTGCACGGAGGGACGAGGAGAAGTCCCGCGCCAAGGAACGGTTTTTCTCCGTGCGCGATGAATTCGGGCAGTGGGATCCCAAAAACCAGCGTCCCGAGTTGTGGAATATCTACAACGCCGACGTTGACGACCGCGAGAGCGTGCGTATCTTTCCGCTGAGCAACTGGACTGAGCTGGATGTCTGGCAATACATCAAGCTGGAGGATATCCCCCTCGTGCCGCTGTATTTTTCGCAGCAGAGACCCACGCTGGAAATCGGAGGCATCACCATCCCGTTCGAATACGCGAACGTGGTCGACCCCGACGGCAGACTGGAACTGGCCGAAGACCAGACCGAACAGGTGCACTGCCGCTTTCGCAGTCTCGGCTGCATCCCCTGCACCGGCGCCGTGAGGTCTGACGCGAAGAATATCGACGACATCATTCAGGAGGTGGTCGATGCGCGGCGAAGCGAACGCGAAAACCGCATCATAGACCTGACCAGCGATTCCTCCATGGAGCAGAAGAAGCGGGAGGGATACTTCTGATGGGCACCAACCTCGATCTGACCGCCTACGAGAACAAGAGCCTGCTGCGCTTTACGACCAGCGGCAGTGTGGACGACGGCAAGAGCACCCTGATCGGGCGCCTGCTGTACGAGACCAACTGCATCTTCGAAGATCAGTTTGCCGCCGTGGAGAGAACCAGCCAGCAACGCGGTGACGAGCGCGTGGATCTGGCGCTGCTGCTGGACGGCCTGGCCGCCGAGCGCGAGCAGGGCATCACCATCGACGTGGCCTACCGCTTCTTCGCCACCGAGCAGCGCAAGTTCATCGTCGCCGACACGCCCGGCCACGAGCAGTACACGCGCAACATGGTGACCGGTGCCTCGACCGCAGACGCGGCGGT
>CAZCDY010000211.1:0-5510 GCA_964497145.1 uncultured Gammaproteobacteria bacterium | reverse complement strand
ATCGTCGTCGTTTCGTGCTTTGCTCACCCTCCAGTCCGCTGGTCACGGCAAGGTTGCCAGGAAGTTTCCTCCAAGGCTGATTTGGCGTGACCAACAGCATCAGGCGACGCGACGCCGCAAGCTGGGTGCCACTTGTGCAATTCGCCACTTGGCAGTAATATCATGCCAATTGTCCGAGGTGAAACATGACTGGCGAAATCGCAAATAAAGCAGGCCGTGCAAAGCGTTCAGCTAAGACCGGGGCCTTCGTTCGTGTCACTGCAACGGGCGCCAAGGCTGGCACAAAATCTGGTGGTTCCAACGTCGTCATCCGGCGCGTCGCGAATGGCGCCGAAGGTCTTGAAGACACGGCCTTCCAGATCCTCGTAGGCGACGACTACGAGCCGGGTACATTAATCGCCCGACTTCGCGAGGGCCTGCCCTTCTCCAGCATGGAGCGGGTGCAGAAGTTCACTGGTGACCCAGAATGGGTACTGAAAGTCATTGGCATGTCCAGCAGGACCTTCCTTCGGCGTAAAAAGGACAAACAGCCACTGGATCCTGTCACATCCGACCGGCTGTACCGCCTGGCCAAGATCGAGGCTGAGGCGATCGAGACGTTCGGTGACGAATCCACTGCAATAGACTGGCTGAAGTCGCCCAATCGCGCGCTGGGAGACAAGCCACTCTCGCTGCTCGACACTGAGGCTGGCGCCGATCAGGTACTGAGAGTACTCGGTCGCATCGAGCACGGCGTCTACGCCTAGTGCGTGTCTGGCGTTTGACCTCGGCCCGCCACGCGGACACTGCCCTATCAGGCACCGGCAACCGAAAGTTTGGCAGCAGGTGGGTGCCTGAAGGACATTTTGCCGTCTACACCTCCGAGCACTTATCACTCGCCATACTCGAGATGCTCGTGCACATGGAACCTCGACACTTCGGAGACAGGTTCGTGTACATACCGGTTGATATCCCAGACGGCGCAGCCATTGACCATCTGGACGTGGACAGCCTGCCCGACGACTGGACCGAGCGCTACGAAGATGAAACCCTCCAACAGGTCGGGCGCGAATGGCTTGCGGCCGGAAGCAGCGCAATGCTCCTGGTTCCTTCTGCTGTGGTGCCACAAGAACACAACATCATCCTGAATCCCGAACATCCAGACTTTGCCGCGATAAAGATTGGAGAGGCGCAGCCTTTCCGCTTCGATGGTAGGCTGAAGCCCGAATAGATCAGCGTTTACTCTGCATCCCTTGTCGCCGCAGAAGAAAAAACATGCCCACTCCCGCTACGCTCGCGACAAAGACAAATGGCTTTGTATCTACATGCGATTCTGCACCGGCCAAGCGCAGATCGACACATATTGCCGACGTGTTGAGGCAGCTTAGCCGGGTGGCGGGAAGGTCAACATCCTTACGTTTACCGACAAACAGTACGAACGAATCGTGACGTATTTCGGCCGCACGCGGCAGCCGGCACAAAAAATCCCGGATCAGTTCGATCTTTATCTAGAGATCAGAATGATTTTTCTTTCCCCCGAATACGAAAAACCCGCTGTTGATACAGCGGGTTATTGGAAACGCAGTCTAGCAAATCGGGAAATGTGCTCTGACCGGGACCTTTGACAATCAGAACCAAGAAACTCGGAAACGAAGCTTCGCTTGGACAGCCCAACGCCACCCTATCGTGCCCGCACGAAATCCCACCCGGTTTATCGACCGCAAATATCCGTCTATGGCATCACCGACCAGAAAGAATTCCAACCAGCACCCTTTGTGCGGAAGGGCGACTTTTAGGTTCAGCTACGAGTATCGATGATGACTGATGATCTCCGCTCAACGGCAACGGAACCAGAAGAAAACGAAAAAGGGGTCAGCCCAATTTGAGCTAACCCCTTGATTTTATGGTGGGTCGTGGGCGATTCGAACGCCCGACCAATTGATTAAAAGGCGGCGATAAGATATTCAAGTCGCTGTTTTTATTTAACTAATTGGCAGGCCGCCCGTTGCAAACCGCATGAAAATGCACGACTGTGCAGGACTGATCCCGGCAAAACTTCGGCAGCCTACAGTTGCCGGTTCGCCGATGGGGTGAAAAAAGGTAACAACCCGCTGTTTTGACCAATAAATAATAATGGTATATTTTTTATACCATGTTCGTTTTCGAGTTCGATGAGCGAAAAAGCCAGACAAATCTGGAAAAACATGGCACCGATTTCGTCGATGCCCAGGCGCTCTGGAGAGATCCCGATTTAATCGAAATCCCTGCGAGGACGGCTGACGAGCCGAGGTTTCTGATCGTCGGCCGTATAGCCGGGAAACACTGGTCCGCTGTTGTGACGACGAGGGGTAGCACCATCCGGATCATTTCCGTCCGTCGCTCTCGAATTGAAGAGGTGGCTATCTATGAAGGCTAAAAAGTTCGATTCCGATTTTGACAATGACAAAGATGTCACCGGTGCACTGGATCTTTCAAAAGCTCGGCGGCCGCTTCGGGAGCAGAAGCGAGTCAATGTCGACTTCCCCACCTGGATGATCGAGTCACTGGATAAAGAGGCAAGCCGCCTAGGCGTTACGCGTCAGTCGATTATCAAAGTATGGCTGGCCGAGCGTCTCGAGCAGTCGGCTGCTAACAAGTAATCTCGACGAGCACGACCAACATCGCTATTACTCCATTGCCGCATGATTTTGCCATTCGCCACCCACAGGAAGCCGACAGATCGCTCTGAGTTGTCAAACCCTCGATATATCGTTACTTGAATGAGTATACATCTAGGCATATAGTCTCTGCATGAAGGACATCCGATTCTGTGGCCGCTCCCTCGAAGCGCTTCGTAGCTTCCCGGTAGTTGCCAAGCGAGAGGCCGGCTATCAGTTGGATCGTGTTCAACACGGATTGGAACCCACCGACTGGAAACCAATGCCATCGATCGGACCGGGCGTTCGGGAGATCCGAATCATGCATGAGGGTCAGTTTCGGGTGCTTTACATTGCGAAGCTTGCGGATGCCGTCTATGTCCTGCATGCCTTCCAGAAGAAGACCCAAAAGACGAGGAAGCAGGATATCGATGCTGCGAAGCAGGTGCTGAAGCAGCTTTGACAACGAGGTATGGGTGATGAGTAAGAAAGACCAATTTAGCAGTGTCTGGGATGCCCTCGAGGATGATCCGGTGCGGCAGGAGAACCTGAAACTACGCTCCGCGTTGATGATTGAGATCGCGGAACAGATAAAGGAACGGGGCCTAACGCAAACCCAAGCTGCCGAGGTGCTACATATTACCCAGCCGCGGATCAGTGCCCTTCTGCAAGGGAAGATCAGCGATTTTCGCCTGGACAGCCTCGTCGACATGGCCCATCGACTGGGAATGCACGTTTCTATTAGCGTGGCGGCATAGCACTGTCTCACGTCCACTTGTCGGCCCGAATATTCATGCAGCCTTCGGAAGATAGAAATGGTGAAGGCCTTCGACGGCCGGGAATTCAACAACGTTGCAGGCTTCCGCTGCTCGCACGGGACGACCGTCCGGCGCGTCAGCACTCAAGGACTGGTGCGTTCGCCAGGGATGGTAGTAATCCAGATACGACGATCTGTTGCGCTGTCCACTGGGCCGTTGGATGTTCCATCACGTTGAAGTGAATAATTCTCCGCCGGTCGTGGGCCAGCACGATGAAGACGAACAACACCCGAAAAGTCGCCGTCGGGACGATGAAAAAGTCGATCGATACCAGATCTCGAACATGCTGGTCTAGGAATGTTCTCCACGTAGGTGATGGGGGTCCGGTTCGCTTGGGGCGATACTTTTCTACCGTTGACTTGGCAACGTCAATTCCAAGCATCGCGAGCTCTGCGACGATCTTCGGCGAACCCCACGTTGGATTGGCCTCCCACATCCTCGCAATGAGCTTTCTGAGTTCTGGCGAAATCCGGGGCCGACCTACTTTGTTCGACCGACTGAGCGCGCGCCAGTAGTCGCGAAATCGCTTCCTCTGCCAAGTCGTTACGGTCCTGGGCTGGACAAAGAACAGAGCAGCGCACCATCCCGACCATAGCCTCGAAATGACGGACCAGAGCAGGCGATCTGCCGGGCGGATACGGGGCCTCTGCCCCGACTTCCGGCACATCACCCGAGTTTATGCAATGAAATCAATATGCTCCCTTTTTCGGGACCCACAGGCATCTTTGTGTATGCGGAGATTAACTAGCCTATTCTCCGCATTTAACGCGGATTTTTTCTTGACTCCTGCGGAGAATAATGTGCATATTATCCGCATTCAATGCGGAGATTATGATGTATATCTGGGAACAAAAGGACTGGCCAAAGCTCACCTGGGACGATGAAAAACTCTCCCGCCTGCTCGCAAAAGTATCACGCGAGCAAGGCCGCCTCTTGGGCCGTATGGAAGGACTTGGCTTTGATTTGCGCACCGAAGCACACTTGCGTACCCTGACCCAGGACGTCGTGCAATCCAGCGACATCGAAGGCGAAAAACTCGACACTGAGCAAGTGCGTTCCTCCATTGCCCGGCACCTGGGCGTGGATATCGCGGGCAGCATACCGGCCGATCGCCATGTCGAAGGCGTTGTCGAGATGATGCTCGATGCCACCAGCAACTACGCCGCGCCGCTCACGCAGGATCGGCTATTCGGCTGGCATGCATCCCTGTTTCCGGCTGGCCGCAGCGGCATGCATAAAATCAACGTTGGCACTTGGCGCGACGATGCGACGGGGCCAATGCAAGTGGTTTCTGGGCCGATCGGCAAACAAAAGGTTCACTATGAAGCGCCGCCCGCCAAGCGCCTGCCGAAAGAGATCAAGGCCTACTTACACTGGTTTAAGAAACCCGGCGATGCCGACCCGCTGCTTATCGCTGGTCTGGCGCACCTGTGGTTTGTAACTCTCCACCCGTTTGATGATGGCAACGGACGGATCGCCCGCGCGATTGCCGATATGGCCCTGGCCCGCGCAGAAGAGACAAGTCAGCGCTTCTACAGCATGTCCGCGCAGATCCGCGCCGAGCGCAACGCCTACTACGAGATGCTTGAACATACACAAAAAGGCACGTGCGATATCACCGCCTGGCAGGAATGGTTCTTAGGCCGCCTGCTGCGCGCGATCGAAGGGGCCCACGACACCTTGGAAACTGTGCTGGCAAAGGCTTCTTTTTGGGGGCGCTTTGCCAAGGAGCCACTGAATGATCGTCAGATCAAAGTCCTCAACCGCGTGCTGGTTGGCTTCGAAGGCAAGCTCACCTCCTCTAAATGGGCGAAGCTGGCCAAATGTTCGCAGGATACGGCCTACCGGGACATCATGGACTTGATTGAACGCGGAGCCCTGCAGAAAGACCCTGGCGGCGGCCGCAGCACGAGTTATTCAATCGTTTTCAGATAATGCCCAATGACAGTACGGGCTTGAAGGTAACATAGCGCCCGCCCATCCTGTGGCGCGCGTGTGGGTTGTCGGTCCCGAATACTCATGCAGCCTTCGGAAGATAGGCATGATGAAGGCCGTGAACGGCCGGGAATTCCACAAC
>CAZCDY010000210.1:0-5634 GCA_964497145.1 uncultured Gammaproteobacteria bacterium | reverse complement strand
CGGCCAGAGGGTTGTGTCGAGATCTGCTGCTGCGATGTTTTACTTCCAGCGGTCTTGTCCGAACATCATCAGGAACATATGCACCGCAGCCTGATCAGTCGGATCCACTGTCTGCGTCGTGAGATTTCCGGCCGATGGCGCTGGCTGTGAATTGTTTTCATCTGCGGCTGCCGTCCGGGCGCGGTCCACGACGTAGGCGACCGCAGCGGCCACGTCCTGGTCAGTGAGATCCTGGTCGCCGCGCGCCGGCATCCGGCCATGGCCGTCGAGCGCGTGCTGGATCATTGTATCGAGGGGTTGCTCGAGCCGGGCTTTCCAGTCAGCGGTGTCTCCCATGACCGGGGCGCCCTTGCGGCCGCTCTCATGACAGCGCATGCAGTTGTCGGCAAACACGACCCGGCCATGCGCAAGGTTGTAGGCGCGGGTATCGGTCTTGTAACTGAGCGGTTCGGCGAGACAAGAGGTCCCGAAAGCAGGTGCGAAAAGCCCGAGTGCAATGAATACAGCCGATTGCGGTTTGATTGGCATGGGTACAACTGGCTAAAAGGCTATTGGCCCATACGATACCTCCAACAGCCAGGGTGTGGGAAGCAGATAGGAACCGGCTTCCATTGCAGACCGGCGCATGGGTCGAATGAAGTGGCCTGTCGATAATGCAATGTTGTACTGCTATCTCCGGAATCTGCCGCAGGTGCCAGGCGCGCGAAGGCTGATTCCGCGCTTCGGTTTTGCTCGGGAGCGGACGGGACCGGGTCGCGTGGGGCCGATACACTGCCGCTTGATCGGGCGAGCGCATCTGTCCTGGATTATGCTGCAATAGCAGCGAAACGAAATGCCGTGCTTCACAGCCGCCCCGTTATTTCTTAAGGTTTTGCGTCCCTGCCGCGAAATTCACTTCCCGAGGAAAGCCTGATGCCTTCACTTTTCGACGCCGTCCGGATCGGTGATATCACCCTCAACAATCGCATCGTCATGGCGCCGTTGACGCGAAATCGTGCCGTCGGACTGCGACCCGGTGAGCTAACCGTCGAGTACTACCGGCAACGGGCCAGCGCGGGCCTGATCATTGCCGAGGCGACCCAGATCAGTGCCATGGGCCAGGGCTATCTCGATACACCCGGCATCTACACCCCGGAGCAGGTGGCGGCGTGGCAGAAAGTGACCGATGCGGTGCATGCGGCCGGCGGCCATATCTTCCTGCAGCTCTGGCATGTCGGTCGTATCTCGCACTCCTCGTTGCTGCCCGACGGCGCTGCGCCGGTATCGTCTACGGATCGTCGACCCAAGGCCATGACATTCACCGCAGCCGGTTTCGTCGAAGTCTCGCCGCCACGCGCGCTGCGCGACGAAGAGATCCCCGGCCTGATCGGCGAGTACCGTGCCGCCGCGCGCAACGCCATCGCTGCCGGATTCGATGGTATCGAGGTGCATTCCGCCAACAATTATCTGCTCGAACAGTTTCTGCGCGACAGTGTCAATGATCGTGAAGGCCCCTATGGCGGCAGCATCACCAACCGGACACGCCTGGTGGTCGAGGTGATGCAGGCGGTCACGGAAGAGATCGGTGCCGGGCGCGTCGGTATACGCCTCAGCCCGATGACGACATTCAGTGACTCGCCGCGGGACAGCGATCCGCAGGCGCTTTACAACCGGCTGGCAGAGCAACTGGCGCCGATGGGGCTTGCCTATGTGCATATCATCCAGGGTGAGACCGGTGGTGAGCGCTATCCGGAGGATGCGGTCGTACCTTTCGACTACGGGGCCCTGAAGGCGCGTTGCACGGGTCTCTGGATGGTCAACAACGGCTATGACAAGGATGACGCCGAGTCGGCTGTCGCCGGTGGTGAAGCTGATATGGTGGCCTTCGGCCGCCCTTTCATCAGTAACCCTGATCTGGTGCGCCGTTTGCGGGAAGGCGCGCCGCTCAATGCGCTGCAGGAGGACAAGCTCTATGGTGGCGGTGCTGAGGGTTATGTCGATTATCCCAGTTTGGATTGAGCTTGGAATGCCGCGCAGCCGCTGAGGAACCCACGCCAGCCATGTCCGCCACCGAACCTGCCATCCGGCCGCTCAATGCCAGCCAACAACAGCTGTCGGGCATCTATCTGCCGGCGATGCGTCAGCGCTTCAAGAACGAGATCAACCGGCTGACCTCGGGTGCCATGCAGGATATGCTGGACGGCCGCCCGGATGCGGCGGACCTGAGCTTCCTTCTCAGCTATCTCTATGCCTTTCACTGGCTGCAGCACAATGTGCATGCGGGCTACCGCGAGCGGGTGTTGGCGACCTTCCAGGCGCCGACGCGGCGCTGGCTGATGGACCTGCTGCTGAGCGACAGCCGTGATGCGTTCATCGCCGGTTACATCGGACACTGGCTCAAGGCCGCCCGCGGTGGACCGGTGCAGCAGGTGCAGTTGCTGCGGCTGCTGGAGGGGCAGGGTGGTGACCCGGACCGGCTGAGCGGCTATATCCAGCAGACCTGGGAGAGTCTTGGCTTGTTCAGCGGAGACTACAAATCCGCCTATGGCGAGCTTGCGCGCCATGAGCGCGCACGTTATGGCGACATGCTGGGTGAGATGGACCTGGAGCGGCTGGCGCTGGTCGACAAACTGCCGGACCCCGGCCTCAAGGGCAGTGAGCCGCAATTGGCCAAGGCCGGCATCATCCCCGCGATGGGTTGCCCGCAGACCTGTCGTCACTGCATGTTCATCTGGCGGCCGCTCAAGGCCGTCGACCCCGATCCCCAGCTCGTCTACCGCACGGTGGATACCCTCACCGACAACGTGCTCTTTACCGGAGGGGATCTGACCCGGCATATGGATGCCTTCTATGAAGGTATCCGCGCCATGCGGCATGTCACCACCTTCGCGATCCTGCTCAACGGCGATTTTGCCAATGACAGGACCGAGACCGAGCGGGTCATCAAGGCCATGGCCGATGCGGTCAAGGCGCGGCCCGGCCACTGGCCCAAGGCCCGGGTACTGCTGCAGATCAGCTTCGACGAGTTTCATCAGGAGGTGGTCGTCGACCGGCGCGGCGAGCTGAAGGAGCGTATCCCCGTCGCCAAGATCGCGCATATTGTCGAGGTAACGCCATGTTATGCCGATCAGGTCCAGCTGGCGCTGCTGCACAAACAGACCAGCCTGAACTTCTCCATGGACGTGCTGCACAAAGGCGTCTTCGCCCGACTGGTCAACGAGCTGGGCAGCCGGGGCCATCAGGTCAAGGTGTTGTCGACTGCGCCATCAGCGCGCCTGAAGCACGATCCGCAGGACCCCGGCAAACCGGCCCCCATTCTCAAAGATGCCAGTTTCGTACTGACCGGCTACCCCGATGCGCCCATCCTGATGACCAGTTCGACCATCGACGGATACGGCCGTGCCGAGTTGCTGGACGAGGGTGAGACGGTCAAGGAGAAAGCGTTGCTGGCCGAGGTGCTGACCAGGGGGGCGGCGGCCGGTGAGCGTTTCGATATCGACCTGATGTTCTGGTTCAACGGTTGGGCAACCCTGTTCAATGCGGTGCACATCTGTCTGGGCGACCTCTACCGGGAAGGGTTGGACAGGATCCTGGCACGCCAGCGCAAGGACCCCTTGAGCCAGGCGCTGCATGTCTTCGACCAACGCCTGCCGCCGCTCTATGCGGAGGTCCGCGACGACCTGGATAGATTGATCGCGAAGGCCACGGGGCCGCACCACCTGTTCCACATGCTTACCGAGGACAGCGGGGTGCGCCTGCACATGACCCGCCGCCTCATCGAATCGGACGGGGGGTGAGTCCGATCAGCTTCCGGTCGATCTGGCCAGATAGCTGTCGAGTCCATTGGCGAATGCCTGACGGTCGGTGGCCGAGAGTGGGGGTGGTCCGCCGCCCGTGAAGCCGCTCGAGCGCATGGTATCCATGAAATCCCGCATGTTCAGGCGTTCGCGGATGTTGTCCGGGGTAAAGCGTTCACCGCGCGGACTCAGGGCATGCCCCTGTTTGTCGATGACCTCGGCGGCCAGCGGGATATCGGCAGTGATCACCAGGTCACCGGGTCTGGTGCGACGTACGATCTCGTTGTCTGCGACATCGAAGCCTGAAGATACCTGCAGCATCCTGATATGGCGCGAGCGCGGAATCTCGATCGACTGGTTCGCCACCAGGGTGACTTCGATGCCGCATCTTTCGGCGGCCCGGAAAAGAATGTCCCGAATCACGCGCGGGCAGGCGTCGGCGTCAACCCAGATGGCCATCATGCAGCTCCCTGTCGAGGTCCATGGCAAAAAAACAGGGGACGCTTGCGCGCCCCCGAAACAGGGAATGGTAAACTGGATGGCGGCACGGGGTCCTGTGCCGCGCGTGATTTTTTACTGGCCCCGCAATACGCGCAGCAGGTCGTCAGGCTCCAGACGTTGGGTGTAGTCCACGTTGACGAAGTGATGGCGGATGATGCCGTCGCTGTCGACCACGTAGGTGGCCGGTACCGGCAGGACGAAGTTGTCGTCGCCATTGAACTCCGCGATATCGATACCGAGCTTGGTGTAGATCGGACGCAGCTGCTGCGGCAGTTCGAAGGTGAGGCCGAAGGCATCGGATACGTGGTTGCCGATATCGCTCAGGACCTCGAATTCGAGTTCGTGACGTGCCCGGGTATCCAGGGCCTTGTCAGGCAGCTCGGGCGAGATGGCCACCAGATCGGCGCCACTGGCACGGATGTCCGGCAGGGCCTGCTGCAAGGCGTTCAGTTCCATATTGCAGTAGGGGCACCAGCCGCCGCGATAGAAATTCAGCACCAACACCGATCCCGCCAGCATGTCGCTGCTGCGCTTTTGCTGGCTCAGGTGGTTGGGCTGGGTGAAATCGGGCTTGGCGGCATCATACTCGGCAATCTTTTCGCGCAGGTCGGACATCGTGGGCTCCATGTTGTGGAATGGTTATTCGGCGAGTTATAGCGGTTCTGGAATGCTTGTTCAAGTATGCCGTTTGTGGGGCTATAATCGGGTCAGTTGCAACCACGGGCGGGCAGGTATGGCGAGGCCGGTGAGCTTTGATCGCGAACAGGTACTGGGTAAGGCCACAGCGACCTTCTGGGAGCACGGTTACCGTGCAACCAGCATCAGTCAGCTGGTCGAGGCCACGCAGCTGCAGCCGGGCAGTCTGTACGCAGCATTCCAGTCCAAGCAGGGCCTGTTCCTCGCGGCGCTGGATTTCTATGCCGCGCAGAGCCTCAAGCGTCTGCGTGGTGTCCTGGCAGAGGCGGTCGACCCTCTGGCGGGTATCCGCAGCTTTTTCGGGCAGCTCGCCCGCAATGCCGCCGACGGCAGGCACAGGCGCGGTTGCCTGCTGGTCAATACGGTGCTCGAGGTGGGGCGTCACGATGCCGAGGTGCAGGCGAGGGTAAAGGCACATCTGGCCGAGATCGAAGGCGTCTTTCTCGCGGCGCTGCAGGAGGCGCAGGTTCACGGTCTGCTGGCGGCCGGCAAATCACCACAATCGCTCGCGCGGTTTCTGATGACCACCCTATGGGGCCTGCGGGTGCTCAGCGGCATCGGAGTCGATGCTGAACAGGCCCGGCTCGTTGCCGACCAGGCATTGTCTGTCCTCGATGCCTGAACCGGGCAGGTAAAAAGCCATCCCGTGACCATCCCCTTT
>CAZCDY010000209.1:4902-5641 GCA_964497145.1 uncultured Gammaproteobacteria bacterium | reverse complement strand
GATCCTCACCCTGCTCGGCAAACGGGTACCGACGTCGCTCAAGATCTTCCTGGTTTCGCTGGCGATCTTTGACGACATCGGTGCCATCGTCATCATCGCGCTGTTCTATAGCAGCGGGCTTTCCACAACCGCGCTGATCATCGCTTCAGCAGCGATCACGATACTGTTCATTATGAACCGCCGCGGGGTTAGCGAATTCGCACCCTACGCCTTTGTGGGCAGCATCTTGTGGATCGCAGTTCTGAAATCAGGCGTGCATGCCACGCTCGCCGGGATAGTGCTGGCGATGTTTATCCCGATGAAGCACCGCGACAACCCCGATGTTTCACCCCTGCGCACCCTGGAGCACGATTTGCACACCGGTGTGGCCTTCGTAATTCTGCCGCTTTTTGCCTTCGCCAATGCCGGTATAAATCTTTCCGAAGTGAACCTGGACTACATCCTGCATCCGGTTCCCGTTGGTATCGGCGTCGGGCTGTTCGTCGGCAAGCAGCTGGGTGTGTTCGGGCTCTGCTGGCTGGCGATCAAACTCGGGATAGCGAAACTACCGAGCGGCAGCGGCTGGATGGGACTGTATGGCATATCATTGGTGTGCGGCGTCGGCTTCACCATGAGCCTGTTCATCGGATCACTGGCGTTTGAGAAGCTCGGCGAGATCGGTTTCGATGAGCGCATCGGCATCGTGCTCGGCTCACTGGTTTCAGGGATTGCAGGCTACTTCGTCCTGCGCAAAGCCTTC
>CAZCDY010000209.1:0-4892 GCA_964497145.1 uncultured Gammaproteobacteria bacterium | reverse complement strand
AGAGCCCCCGAAGAATCTCCCGAGAATGCCGGCAATCCTTATGCTTGCGGATCAATTCGCGGATGTATTTCGGATCTTCCTGAACAACAGTACGATCTTTGCAGATCATCTCAGTCAGCACCCAATCGCCACCACCAAAAACCGGCCGACCTGAACAGGTCGGTTGAGGAGCAGTCATCACCAGATCATTGAGCGATGCAGGCTGTCAGCCCGGCCGGGACTGGATGATCACGGTAATAACGCGATCAGCGATGCGGGTGTTCGAAGAATACATACGGGGTCGAATAGTCACTGAATTCGAAGTAGACCTTTTTCTCACCCGCGTCTTTGTGCATGTTCAGATTCTCGTCGAACACGCCGTAGCCAAAGCGATACGGGCGCGCCCCAGCACCCTGGGTCGCATCCGCGGTACTGAGTTTGTCGATCTCGATAAAACGACGCACCAGCTTGTCACCGGCATAGATCTCAAGCACCCCGTTGGTACCGGTCCAGTTCTGGATGGCCCGTCCGAACTTGTTTTGGGTTTCCTGGGTGCATGCCCCAAGCATCGCCGTCACGAGGACCGGGATTCCGATCAGAGAAACCACCTTCATCGCTGTCACCCCTGTATTCATATATCTGATCCCGGAGCGTGATTATCACTCACGCCACGCCGCAAGGCCCACTTGAGTAATGAGGGAGAGATCACCGTCGTTATCACCACCATCATGACGATGGCTGAAAACAGCTGGCTGTCGATCACACCCAGACCCTTGCCGATGGCGGCAAAGATAAGACCCACCTCGCCGCGAGGCAGCATCCCGATGCCGATCGCGAGCCGATTAAGGCCGCCACCTGCAGCGTAACCACAGACAATCTTGCCGACAATGGCGGCCAGCGTCAGGCCGCTCGCGAACAGCAGGACCTCGGTATTGAGGAAACTCTCAAGCTTCACCTGCAGGCCTATCAGAACGAAAAATATCGGCACCAGGATGGCCTCCAGCGGGTCCATCAGACTCTTGATGGTCTCACGGCCATACTTGGGATCGCTTTTCCAGCCGCTGAAATACTGGTCGTTCATGATCAACCCGGCGGCGAAAGCACCGATGATCGTTGCAAGGCCGACCAGGTCGGCAAACCAGGAAAGCCCCATGACGAAAATGAAGGTAACGAAGATCTTGGCCTCGTGGGTCTGCAGACCATGCATCATGGCGATGAGGGTACGCAGGATATGGGGACCCGCGTACATGACCGCGAGGATGAACAGCGTGGAATGCGCGAGTATCTTCAGCACCTCAGCACCCTGAATACTGCCGCTGATCACAATGCCCGAGACGATGGCCAGCGCAACCAGCCCGAGCACATCATCAAAGATCGCCGCGCCCAGGATCACATGGGACTCCTGTGAGTGGACCACGTTCAACTCATCGAGCACACGCGCGGTTATCCCTACACTGGTGGCACCAAGCGTTGCGCCAATGAACAACATCGATCCAACCGAATTGTCCGGCAGCACCAGCCAGGCCACCCCCAGACCCAACAAAAAGGGGATCACCATACCGACCACAGCAACCTTGAGCGAGGGCATACCGGCGCTGCGCATCTCCTCCACGCTGCTCTCCAGGCCAACGAGGAACATCAGGAAGATCACCCCGTAGCGCGAGAACATGTCGACTGTATGGACAAAGCTCAACAGCTGCATGCCATCGGGACCCTCGACGATCTCAACGATCTTTTGCGCAAGGACAGGGTCGGGGAAGATCTGCGCGGCAGCATCCTTCATACTGGCCCCCGCGAAGGTGAGATCGATCATATCGAACAGCAGGCGGCCCTCACGCACGACCAGGATGAAGTCTCCGCCAAGCAAATAAACCAGATTGCCCAGGGCAATGCCGATGATCAACTCCCCAAGCACGGAGGGTTGCCCGAAGCGACGTGCGACATAACGGCCGATGACGGCACAGACGAGTATGGCCGTGACGCCCAATATCACCGGCGCCACCGGGTCCGCATGCGCGCCGTTCGAGGCCGCCAGAAGCGCGGCTGGAAACACCATCAGGACCAGGAACAGGAGGATGCGTGCGCTCGAGGGTGTCACCAGCATGGTGCCCTCACCCGGTCCTGGGCCCCATGACGGGCGCAAATGCCGATCGCCTCCACCTCCGACGAGGTCGAAAACCCAGGCATTCGCGAGTCTCCGACCCTGCCGTGAACACGAAATCGATCAGTCATCTGTCGATATGTCATCGACGTTTCCTTCACAGTGGGGACGCCTATCGCGAAGGTGCCGTCGCGGGCATCCCGGTAGCGGGATGCACCATGGTGGCCGTGCAACTGATTACCCGTTTCCAGCTGCGGGTACTGGTGCCCGTCACCCGGACTGCAGGCAACCGACGACAATCCACTCACCGCAATGGCCGCAACCCGGCGCAAATCAATTCACCTACAATTCACCACACTTTCAGTGGCCAACACAAGAGGCATCTTAGTCCCGGCCGCCAGCGGGGAAATCGCGCCACCGGCGATGTTATATTGGCACGTTGGCAATCAGTCTCCCTCGGCACCAAGGCCATGAACCAGCACGCCTCAGACCTGTTCGGATATCGACGCCACTGGGCGCACAAGTTCGGCCCCGCGCCTTTTCTTCCCATGTCGCGCGAAGAGATGGACCTGCTGGGCTGGGACAGCTGCGACATCGTCATTGTCACCGGCGATGCGTACGTGGACCACCCCAGCTTCGGCATGGCGGTGATCGGGCGTGTACTGGAGGCACAGGGTTTCAGGGTCGGCATCATCGCCCAACCCGACTGGGGATCGGCCGAGGACTTTGCGCGGCTCGGTCGGCCGAATCTGTACTTCGGTGTGACCGGCGGCAACATGGACTCAATGGTCAATCGCTACACCTCGGAACGGCGCCTGCGATCCGACGACGCCTACACGCCCGGCGGCGAGGGCGGCAGACGCCCGGATCGCGCCGCCATTGTTTACTCACAACGTTGCCGCGAGGCCTTTCGTGATGTTCCGGTCGTGCTCGGCGGCATCGAGGCCAGCCTTCGCCGCATCGCGCATTTCGATTACTGGCAGGAGAAGGTCCGCCGCTCGGTGCTGGTGGACGCCAAGGCCGACATCCTGCTGTTCGGCAATGCCGAACGCGCAATCGTCGAGCTGAGCCATCGCCTGGCCGCCGGCGAAGCGATCCAACAGATACGCGACCTGCGCGGGACCGCATTCAACATAAAGGCGCTGCCTGCGGACTGGACCATCATTGATTCGACAAGCATCGATGAGCCGGGGAGGACCCAGCCTCATCCCGACCCGTACCAGGACACCACCCGCAAGGGTCCGGACAGCGATCGCGAACCGGCGGTTAACGACCCGGCAGGCGGCTCTGGCGCTTCCACCTCACCTGCACCTCCCTCGACAAACGAGGCGCCACCCGGCGCGCAAGTGGTTACCCTGCATACGAGAGCGAAGGGCCAGGACCGCCAGTATCAGGCGGTAAGACTTCCGGCATTCGAGAGCGTGAGGAATGACCCGGTGTTATACGCCCACGCCTCTCGCGTGCTTCACCTCGAGTCCAACCCGGGCAACGCACGTGCATTGGTACAAGGTCATGGCGATCGCGATGTCTGGATCAATCCACCACCGATTCCTTTGCGCACGCCCGAGCTCGACCGGGTGTTCGAACTGCCCTATCAGCGGGTGCCCCACCCCGCCTATGGCGACACCAGGATCCCTGCCTACGAGATGATCCGCTTCTCGGTAAATATCATGCGGGGCTGCTTTGGCGGATGCTCATTCTGTTCGATCACCGAGCACGAAGGCCGAATCATCCAGAACCGTTCCGAGCAGAGCATCCTGCGCGAGATCGAGAACATCCGCGATCACACCCCGGGCTTCACCGGCATGATCTCCGATCTTGGTGGGCCCACCGCCAATATGTGGCGCCTGCACTGCAAGGACCCCAAGATCGAATCAAGCTGCCGGCGCCTTTCCTGCGTGTATCCTGGCATCTGCGACAACCTCAAGACGGACCAGATGCCATTGGTCCGGCTGTACCGCAAGGCCCGTGAGCTGCCGGGGATCAAGCGCGTGTTCATCGCCTCCGGACTGCGGTACGACATCGCTGTGGAAACACCGGAGTACGTGAAAGAACTGGTAAGTCACCACGTCGGCGGCTACCTCAAGATTGCACCCGAGCACACCGAGCAGGGTGCGTTGTCGAAGATGATGAAACCCGGCATGGGCAGCTACGAGCGATTCAAGGCCATGTTCGACAAGTATTCAAAGCAGGCGGGCAAGGAACAGTACCTGATCCCCTACTTTATCGCCGCGCACCCCGGTACCAGCGACGAGGATATGCTGCATCTCGCGCTATGGCTGAAGACCAACGGTTTCCGTGCAGACCAGGTACAGGCCTTCCTGCCTTCACCCATGGCGATGGCCACGGCGATGTGGCACAGCGGCCGCAACCCGCTCAAAAAGGTCAGCCGTGCATCGGAGAAGGTGTTCTCAGCCAAGGGGCTGCGCCAGCGGCGCCTGCACAAGGCGTTCCTGCGCTACCATGACGCAAACAACTGGCCTCTGCTGCGCGATGCGCTGAAGGCAATGGGCCGGGCCGACCTGATCGGCAACGGCAAGCGCCACCTGATCCCGAGCTACCAGCCCGCCGGAACAGGCGGCCGGCCTGAAGGGACCCGGACACCCGGCAAAGGACCTGCGGGGAAAGGCAGCTTCCGCACCCAGCAGACACATGGCCTGAAACAGAAGGACTCCGGAAGACGACGCAAGCGCCGATAAAATGTTGTGAAACCCGCAAAAACCATTGTAACCCGCAGCTGCAAGCCATGAGCCCGGAGCCGCGAACGAGGAGAAACGCCGCGTGCGCGTTAGCGACTACATGACCCGCAAGG
>CAZCDY010000208.1:4412-5682 GCA_964497145.1 uncultured Gammaproteobacteria bacterium | reverse complement strand
GAGCCACTTCATTTACTGGGCTTGAAACGAGGCCAGGGTTTTGACCCTGGCCCCATTTCCCTCCTGGTTCTTCAGCGCGGTCGGCGGCCCGTATTGTCCCGAAGCCGGCAGCGTCCCGAGTATTCGGCAAGCCCGTTTCCTTCTTCCGTAAATCCAGTGCCCTCGATTTCTATAATGCAGTCAACGACCGGGCCGTCCACGTGGTCGGTCAGGAACATCTTGCCGATGGTCTCTCCGGTCACGAGGTTCACGTCGACGCGGAACAGGTTGTCGTGCAACAGTACCGGACCTTCGCCCAGCACGGTTCCGGAAAATACCTGGTTGCCCGTGTTTACTAACGTGCCCTCGACCTGGTTGATGACGGTGCGCGGCTGATAGAGCACCCGGCCCTCGAGATCGCCGAACAGGTCGACGGACTCCGTTGTGCGCAGTTTCACACCTGTTTCCGTGGGTGTCGCCCGGTGGGTGATGACATTGCGACCCGGCATGTCGTCGAAATAGTGGATGGCGGTGCCGGACACTTCCTTCCAGAGCCCCTTGCCGGGCGAATTATCCGGCTCCGCGAAGCAGGAAGAAGCGGCCAGCAGGGCCAGGGCGGGAATAAGTCGAATGGTGGTTCTGTTCATCATGTCTGTCTCCTCGGGCGGTTGTTCAGGCACCTTGCGAAGCTGCGTCGGTGCTCGGTCCTGATGCTGGGCCGCCGCCGCGGCGGCGGCAACGGACAGCAGCGGACACGGCCGTTCCTGGCCCGTTTTGGCCGCTTTTGTCCCATCAGCCAGCCGGTTTACAATGTCGCCCATGACTCGCCCGCCACCGGAAGACCGCCTCGACTCCTGGAAGGCTATCGCCCGTTACCTCGGACGCAGCGTGCGCACGGTTCGGCGCTGGGAGCAGCAGCATGCACTGCCGGTGCACCGGCTAATGCACCAGGCGAAAGCAAGTGTCTTCGCATTTCGGCAGGAACTGGACGGCTGGCTCGAAGCACGGGCCCGCGGGCCGGCGGATCGGTCAACCGCGAACGGGTCAACAGACTCCGTGATGGGAACGACTGTGGCGTCGCAAGGCGTCGGGGGTGACGCCGCCGCCATTGCCGTGCTGCCCTTCCGCTTCGCCGGGCCGGATCCTGCCGATGCCTGGGTCGCTGACGGGTTGACGGAAGAAATGATCGCCGGTTTTTCCCGCCTGTCGAAACTGCGGGTGACATCGCGAACCTCTTCCGCCGCTCTCAGGGGCAGCGAACGGGACTCGAGCACGATTGCCAGGCTGCTCG
>CAZCDY010000208.1:0-4402 GCA_964497145.1 uncultured Gammaproteobacteria bacterium | reverse complement strand
GGCTTCGAAACCGTGACCTACCTGCTGGAAGGCGGCGTCGTGGGCGACGGTCGGCGTTTGCGCATCAATGTCCGGCTCATCGAGCCGCACCGCGACGACCACATCTGGTCCCGGCAATTCGCCGGTGACATGGACCAGGTCTTCGACATCCAGGAGCAGATCGTCCGCGCAGTCGTCGACGCGCTGCACCTTGAACTGACCCCTTCCGAAGAGGTCGCGATGGGCCAACCGGCGATCAGCGACATATCTGCCTGGCGTCGCGTCGTGCTGGCCCGGGAAGCCGCGTATCGGTGGCACCCCGAAGCCCTCGAACAGGCGCGCTCACTGCTCGCCGAAGCGCTGGAACTGGCGGGGGAAAACGCGTTGATCTGCGCCACCATGGGCCGGGTGCCGCTTCACTACCTGGAAGCCGGCATACCCGTCGAAGACGACCTCTTGGAGGAAACCCGTTCCTGGGCGGAACGGGCCCGGGCGGCGGATCCGGACCACCCCGAGACACGTATTCTGAACGGCTGGGTTGCTCACACGACAGGCGATCTGGGGTTGGCCATCGAGGAGCTCGAACAGGCCCTGCAACAGGACCGGGATCATCCGGATGCCCTGTTGCTGCTGGCGCACTGTCTCCTGCGCACGGGCCAGACGCAGCGCGCTCGCCCTGTAATAGACCATGTGATGGCGGTCGATCCGCTCACCCCGATTACCCGTTGCTTTCCCGGTTATCTCGACGCCATGGAGGGCCGCTTTGAAGCGGCCATCGGTCCCTACCGCGATATGCTGGAGCGCGACCCGTCCAACCCGGTAGCCCGGCTGTTCAACGTATGGATATTGTTCGCCGCGGGCCATGCTGAAGAAGCGATCGCGGTCGCCGAAAGTTTCGAAGGGCTGGCCGAGCAATCGACACCGGCCCACCTGGCGCGATTGCTTGCCGCCGCCCACCGTGGCGCGATCGAGAATCAGCAGTTGCCCGGGCCGATTTCCGCGGCGGCCATGGGGAGCGAGATGTATTCCCGCCACGCGGCCGAGGCCTGGGCCATGGCCGGCGACCCCGAACGCGCGGCCCGGTGGCTGAACCGCGCCGTCGACCTGGGTTTCGTGAACTGGCCCTACCTTGCACAGCATTCCCCGTTCTTGCATCCGCTGGTCGAAGACGAGTCGCTCCGTCCGGTGCTCGAAAAGGTGAAACGCAAATGGAAGGCCCTACTGAGGCCTTGAACAGAAGAGACCACTGCTGTCGGCCGGGAAGGGAAGCCAATTTCTGACATACATTCTTGCCGACATCAGGTTTTAGTACGTAAATGTTGCCTAACCGATGCCTCAAATTGCAAATCCCTGGTTCTTACCTATGCTGAAGATAGCAGTATCTGCAATCACCCCTCATTCCAGGAATGATAGACAGGGGGTTTATCATGAAGAAGCAGACAAAGTTGTTTACGGCGTGGTTTCTGGTCGTTCTTCCTTCAGTCCTTTTGGGACAATCGACGCAAAATTTCCAGGTATCCACCTCTTTTGAACCCGATCGTTCCGAACCCGTGCAGGTAACGTTAACGTGCAACGGCGGACTCCCATTGGAACAATCGTTTGAATTGACCGAGGAAAAAAGTGTGACATTCACGGTTTTGGAGTTTTCTCCGGACTACAGTTGCACCCTGCACCAGGCCTCCGTCAAAGGTTTTGACACCGCCTATGCCGCCAACGGTGAGACATCGGATGACGCTTGCACTTTTTCGGGCGATAACCTGTTGGGCAATAACAGCTGCGTCATTACCAATACCTGGTTGGGAAATTACATGACCCTGTTCGAGGTGGGCATGGATTTCACCGATGACAATCCCATGGATGTCGAAGTTGCCGTTACCTGCAATGGAACGACTTCGGTAACAGCAATAGACGATAACCTGGTTTCCGAGTCATCGCCTGCAATCTTTGAAGTAATGTGGCCCGCAACCGAGTCAGCGAGCTGCACCGTGACGCAGGTTGCTGTTCCCACGGGGTACTTCAAGAGTGAAAGGAATTGCCTGGACGTGCCGATGACAACGGACCCCGCGCCGCAGTGCACGATCGAGAACTACCAGCGATCCGTTCCGGTGCGCGTTGGCGCCCGCTTTCTCGATGGAGATCCGTCGCCCATCCAGGTCGAATTGACGTGCGATGCCGGGACGGTGGCGGTCTACGACGACCTGGCATCAAATGAGGATAAGGCCAAATTCCGAGTCCGTAATTTTCCATACACCGGCACGTCCTGCAGTGCATCGGCGGTCCTGCCGGATGGTTATGAAGTGGCGGACTCGACCTGTTCCGACATCGCCATCAAACCGGAAGCGACTATCGCTTGTGAGTTCATCAATGTGCCTGTCACCCCGGTGATACCCGATTCAACAGCCATTACGGGATCCTGGTATTCCCCCGACAGTTCGGGCGAGGGATTCATGTTGCACAGCGTCAACGAAAATCTTGCCGTCGGTTATTTTTACGGCTACGACAACGAAGGCGAGCGGCTGTGGCTGATCGGTATCAGCGAAGGACCCTTTGAATGGGGAGTCCCCGCCGTATTCGAAGCGCAATACGCAACCGGAGGTTCTTTCAACGAATTCACGCCTGCAAACGTGGCGCGAGTTGATTGGGGCACTTTTGTTTTCACGCAGTGGGAATGTGACAGGGCCACGATCGAAATGCTTGGAGAACACGGCGACAAGACGGTCCACGTGACCCGGCTTGCCAGTACCTCGGGCACCAAATGCTCGGATGCGGAAACCCATGTTGCGACCGATGCCGTTACCGGCTCCTGGTACGACGAGGCGACATCCGGCCAAGGGTTCTCGGTACACAAAATCGCTGCCGACCGGGGTGTCGTTTACTTCTACGGATTTGATGACACGGGTAAAAACCTCTGGCTTACCGGCGTTTGGGAGAACGAGTGGTTGTTCGGGGATGAGATCGCGATCGAGATGCTGCAGGCATCGGGCGGTACGTTCAGCGAAGTCGACTCGAAGCTGATCCTGCGTGAATTCTGGGGCACGCTGCAACTCGGGTTCGACGATTGTGACAATGGATGGGCCCGACTGGAAGGGATTGACGGAATACAGGAATTCGATTTGACGCTTCTGGCGGGATCACTGGGTTTGGGCTGCGCATCTGCTCCAGACTGAAGTCCAGCGCTGCAAGAGTAACGAGGGCCTGCCCGTTACCCTGCCTTTTGCGGCGTGAAGCAAGGCGTCGAACCAGCGGACCTTGCCGGCTGATTTACGTGCCGCGTTTGTTGGCCGAACCAAGCCGTTTTTCGCTGGCGAAGGCAGTCAATGATCCGAAGCGGTCGCTTGCAACTCAGTTTGTGAGTGGCACCAGCGTGGTCACACTCATCACCAAGGTGGCCAGCACAGCATACGCCGCAAAACACCGATGAAACAAAAGGTTGTCGGTTCGCAACGCGATTATGGAAAACACCATTAACGGCCCGACGAAGGCCGCATAAGGCAAATGGCTGACGATGGATACGTTTTTTTCCAGCTTGATGGAATAGTCCATCAGATCAACACAAAGAAAAACCAGGAATACACTGAAATACCAGCCCCGGTTCCGCATGAACTGCGTTCGATAGTTATGATCGGACGGCACGCCCTCGGGAAATAAAAGAGCCATCAGAAAGAAAAGAAGCGTTGCATAGGCGAGCAAGAAAACGAATAACGGAAACGTCCACTGCCGTTGTTCGGCCAGGACAAACGTAAACCACCAAAATGCGATGGTCCAGCTCAAAATGGCGACGGACCACAGAAGTTGCACCCAGGAAATCGTCACGTCTCCTCGTACGTGGATGATTCGCACGACGTTGGTCAGAAAAGACGTCACGGTCAGCCCGACAACGACGGATATCAGGACGGTCAGATATTCGAATACCATGCGAACATTATGTGGGTCGGTAGCGGCCAAAGCCAAATCGAATCATGATCGTGTTGAATATCCGCTCTCAGATGGAATGCGGAACAGGAATCGCACTTCATTGCGCCCGCACTATGTTCGCAGTCCGACCCATTGCAGCCGCCCAGTTGGCAAAGGAGCGTATGGCTGCAGTTGACCCAAAAAGGATATCCCACGACTGGCGAATTAAACCGGAACGGCGCTCGTGATATTGTCTTCCTTACGAGAATTACATAGGAAGCGATCATGTTGAGATACATTGCTGGTCTTGCAGGTGCTGTAGCGGCTATGGTCGCTTTTCGCTTGCTGGGGATGCTCGACTTTTCTGTCCGATTTCTGATCTTCATTGCCGTATACCTGACGGTAACGATAATCGTGGACAAGGCAATGGCCCGCTACGGCAAGAAGGAATCGTGACTCACTGACTAAGGCATGACGGCAGTCTGAATGGCTGCAATTGGCCGAACCCGGAACAAATCTGCCCTTCAAT
>CAZCDY010000207.1:0-5713 GCA_964497145.1 uncultured Gammaproteobacteria bacterium | reverse complement strand
TTAGGATATCATCCTAAGCCTTTGTTTTTATTGGTCGGAGCGAGAGGATTCGAACCTCCGACCCCCACAACCCCATTCGCGTTTTTACCATATCAAACTTTCTCATTTCGTAGCACTTGGTACCTATCTCGAATAGGTTGCAGCCGTCTTCACTCTGCTGGTCTGCGCGCCTTCTTGACCGGAATCTAAATAATAGGTCGGCATTGGCTACACAAATCAGTGTCGTGTAGTATTACTGTATTACATCAATACGAGGCTAAATCAATGGCTTTGTCCGTACGACTCGAACCGGCAATCGAGGCCCGCATCGAGGAGGAGGCACACCGACTCGGAATCAGCAAATCCGAATTCGTTAAGGATGCGATCGAGCGCGTGCTGGGACTCAAGAGTCCCGCTGAATTACTGCACCAGGTGCGTAGCAATGCGCCACTTGGTACCCGCGATGCGTCCGAACAGGTATCCAGGAAGGTAAGGGAAAAACTGCGTGAGAAGCATACTGATTGATGCCGGCCCGCTGATTGCGCTCTTCGCTGTAGACGACAAACACCACGACCATTACGACCGGCTAATCTCGGAGTTTTCCGCAACAGGGTTACGCGTGGTCACGACTTGGCCTTGCATCGTCGAAGCCAGCTACTTGCTTGGGATACCCCAACGTTTTGAACTGTTGCGATGGATTGAGCTGGGCGGCGTTGTCGTCTATCCGTTCAGCCCCCACCACCTGGGAGACATGGTTGCCTGGATGGAGACCTACTCCACAGACAGGAAACGCGAGATGGATTTTGCCGATGCAACGCTCTATTGGGTTGCCAACGAAACGGGGATACGGGAGATTATGACGACCGACGTTCGAGATTTCTCACGTTACCGCCTCCCTGATGGTCAGTCGTTCGCGATACTGTGAGTGGGAACTTTGCTATCCATCCGTCGCCTTAGCAGAGAAGTTCTCTGGCACATCGATCTCGATGAACCCGAGACTGAGACAAGAGAAATGCACAGTAGTGCGTGTAGTCAACATCAACCACCTTTTCGATGGCAGGCAACCCTTCCTCAACGGTGTCGGCACATGTGGTCGGCAGCCGCTCCGGCTCGTCAATCGCGTCTAAGTGGCATCGCGGCGCCCCAGTCCACCGCACGACAGTTTCACAAGCACGCTCTTCCCAGCGCAGCTGGCCGCCATCGTGGCCACGCCAGAAACGTTACGGCACGAGGACAGGCACCTTCTAGGAGCATGGGGGCTTACCACATGCCGGTAGATTAAGAAGTTCAATGTCAATCGTACCTTCGTCATGCCGACCGTAGACCCGCGTTCGCTATTCGATAAGCTCAACCAGATAAAACGGGACGTTATCTGTCTCTTGTCGGTTCACTATGCACCCATCAGCAGGACCGGTTTGCTCGATGCCGCCCGCCGCCTTGGCTTGAGAACTGAAAACGGCAAGGCTTTTGCCCACGGCGACATGAAATCTGTTGTGGATCATTTACTTAAAAAGAAGTTGATCCTGGAGAGAAACCGAGCCATCGCTTGTCCTCCCAATCTAGCCAACATTGCTTGTGAATCGTTACTCGCCCAAAAAAGGTTCGACACCTTTGCAGATGCCGTCGGCATAAAAACCGGCCACCGACATCCGGGCTACTTCTCACCCTATTCGTCTTACGAACATTTTCTGGGTCACCTGAGGGCTGCGATCTATCTCGGCGAACTGGGAGACTTTTTTGAAATGATAGATTGGGCGGGACAGTCATACTTTCGGGACCAAAGCCCCCACGTGGATGTATTCGCCAGTATGGGGGGCGGTGATTTCAGCCAGCCCTGGTTCAGACGTCTCTCTCCCGAACTGCGCCTGAGCTTTTTGATCTTACCGCTCGAGCAGGCCCTATTTCGCCTGGAACCAGTCGATCATTTGTTCCACGCGCTGCAAGATGAGGTGACAGAAAACGACTGGGATCTGCCGGAAATTCTGATAGAAGCTTTGCTGCTACAAGGGAAAGTGCAAGAGGCCAGAAAACAGATCGGGCACCCCGACACCCCTGAGCAGGCAGCCCAGCTCGCTTGGGCCAGCATGGTCGAGGGCGACTATCCCGAAGCGCGAGTCTTGTTCGAAACGGCCTATGAGCAGTTATTGAAGAGCACCCGCAAACGCAATGTCTATTTCCGAGGACTGGCTGGGGTCTTTCTGGTGGCCACGCAACTGGACGGTGCCGATCAGGGTCGCGTACTGGCGCTCCGGGAAAGGCTGATAAAGGGTGCGAAACAGAAAGACAATGCGATGACGTATTACCTCGACAGTCTATCAGCGGTGGTCAATGCGCTGCTCGGAGATGTTGACGCCCCTGGTTCACCCCATGACTGGGTGTTTGAACGCGTTGACCCAGGTATCGGCCTGTTGCTCTTTTGCCTATTCTGGCAATGGCGCGGAAAACTGCCGCCAAAAATGGCCCTTAGCCAGATCCAAGAAACAGGGGAGCTGGCGAAAAAAAATGGCTACGCCTGGATCGCCCAGGAGTGCCAGCAGTTCGCTGAGCGACTCCAGGGAAAGCCTGTGCCGATCCCCGTGCGCTATTTGGTGGATGCCGTGCAGCCGATGCAAGAGTGGGAGCGTGCCTTAAAGGCGCTGGCGTTGTTGGGCCATGAACCGGAAGCACCAGGCAAAACGATCAAGAAAGGATTGTCTCGCCTGATCTGGCTTTTGGATTTCGATGAGTTTGGGGATATTTATCTCGAACCCAAAGAACAAAAGGCCACCCAAAAAGGCGGCTGGACCAAGGGCCGTGCCGTGGGCTTGAAGCGCCTGGCCGAAGAGTCGGGTCAGCTGGACTTCCTGACCCCTCAGGATGCGGCGGTGGTCAAACATATCCGGAGCCACTCTCAATACAGTTACGATTACTACAGAGATCATTACGAAATCGATACCAACAGGGCACTCCCCCTGCTCGCCGGTCATCCTCTATTGTTCCTGAAAGCGTCCCCTTCGACGCAGGTGGAGATCGAAACGGCCAGCCCGATACTGGAGATCACGAAGCAGGGTGAAAACCTGAGACTGGCCTTGGAGCCAAACATCGACCCTGATGAAGAGCTGCTGATCATCCGCCAGTCACCGACTCGGCTTAGCGTCATACCTATCGATGAGACCATGCAACGCATCGCCCGCATCATCGGTGACGAACTTACCGTGCCATCGCAGGCAGAGCCGGGCGTGCGTGAAGCCATTACCAATATCGCACCTATGCTGACGGTGCACTCCGAAGTCGCCGGCATGTCCGACGGCCTGGAAGAGGCCCAGGCCGACAGCACTCCCTATCTGCACATCCTGCCTGCGGCCGAGGGCCTGTCGTTCGAGATGTTCAACCACCCTTTTGGGATCGAGGGGCCGGGTTTCAAACCGGGGGAAGGTGCAAAAGGCGTCATCGCAGAGGTGGATGGAACCAAACTTCACACCGTGCGCGAGCGATCAAAGGAAACGGCCAATGCAGACCAGGTGCTGGAGGCCTGTCCCGCGCTGGCACCCTGCGAAATAGACCGGTGGCGTTGGCAGACCGATGATCCGGAGGACAGCCTGGAGATCCTGGCCCAATGCAAGGCCCTGGGTGATGAGCGGATAAACCTCATCTGGCCGCGTGGTGAAAAGCTCCGCCTTCGCGCGCAAGTGGATGCCGGCAACATGTCGATGCGACTGCGGCAACAGCATGACTGGTTTGAGGCCGAAGGCGAGCTGACCATCGATGACAAGCTGACCCTGAGCCTGGCACGTTTGCTGGAGCTGACGCAGGACAGCAAGGGACGATTCTTTAAGCTGGATGACGGCGAGTACCTCGAACTCACTCAACGCCTCAAGCAACAGCTCGATGAATTACGTGGCTATGCCGGAGGGAAAGGCAAAGGCATACAGTTTCACCCGCTTACGGCCGGCGGTATTGAGGCCATTGGGGATGATTTCGGCGCCTTCGAAGTGGACGACGCCTGGAAAAGGCAGCTGCAGAGGCTGTATGAGGCCAAAGAGCAGATCTCGCCTGTCCCTTCCACTTTGACGGCGGAACTGCGCGACTATCAGCAGGAGGGGTTCGCGTGGCTGAGTCGCCTGGCGACATGGGGCGCGGGCGCCTGCCTGGCCGATGACATGGGTCTGGGCAAAACACTGCAGGCGCTGGCGCTGATCGTCTCGAAGGCCCCCGCAGGGCCCGGCCTGGTGGTTGCTCCGACCTCTGTGTGTGCCAACTGGCTGGACGAGTGTCACCGCTTCGCACCGACATTGAAGCCGGCCCTGTTTGGTGGCGGAGACCGAAAATCGATGATCGAGGAAGCCGGACCTTTCGATCTCATCGTTACCAGCTACGGGCTCATGCAGCAGTCCATCGAACATCTACAAGAGAAACGTTGGCAGACGCTGATTCTGGATGAGGCACAGGCCATCAAGAATCCGGTCACGAAACGCTCGAAGGCGGTTTCGAGGCTGAACGCGAAATTCAAGGTTGCGCTGACGGGTACCCCTGTCGAGAACCATCTGGGTGAACTCTGGAGCCTGTTCAACTTTCTCAACCCCGGGCTTCTGGGGTCACTTCCATCATTTAACGAGCGCTTTGCTGGACCGATCGAACTGCAACAGGACCAAGTGGCCAAACAGCGCCTGAAACGCCTTGTTCAACCCTTTATGTTGCGACGCCTGAAAACCCAGGTGCTGGAGGAGTTGCCGTCGCGCACTGAGATTGTGTTGCATGTTGAGATGAGCAAAGAAGAGACCGCCTTTTATGAGGCGATACGGCAGAAGGCCGTGGAACAGTTCACAGATGTTGGCGTTCCGGATGAGAAGAAACGCTTCCAGGTGTTGGCCGAGATCACCCGGCTGCGCCAAGCCTGCTGCAATCCCAACCTGATCGCACCCGAACTCGGTCTGCCCAGTGCCAAGCAGGAGGTGTTGTTGAACGTCGTCGACGAGTTGCTGGAAAACCGCCACAAGGCGCTGGTGTTCAGCCAGTTCGTTACGCATCTGGCTCTGGTGCGCAAAGCCTTGGATGCCAAGGGTATCAGCTATCAATATCTGGACGGCAGCACGCCGGTGAAAGAGCGCCGCGTTGCCGTCGATGCATTTCAAGCCGGCGAGGGTGATCTGTTTCTAATCAGCCTCAAGGCTGGTGGTACCGGGTTAAACCTGACCGCGGCAGATTATGTGATCCATCTCGACCCCTGGTGGAATCCGGCAGTCGAAGACCAAGCGTCAGATCGCGCGCACCGCATCGGTCAACAGCGCCCCGTAACCATTTACCGTTTGGTCACCAAAGCCACCATCGAAGATAAAATCGTTGAGCTCCACAAACATAAACGCGACCTCGCTGACAACCTGCTCGAAGGCGCAGAAAGCAGCGCGAGACTGTCTACGGAAGATATCCTCGCGATGTTGAAGGATGCGCAGGATTGATAAATACGGCCCCCGGCGGTGCTACCAACGCACTGATGGTATCCACGATCGCATTGATCGCCTCCGAGTCGGCATTGTGCTCTGTTTCTCCAAGTTGGCCAGACGACGACGGTGCCCATCATCGATTGACTACAACTAAACGCCTATTCCGGCCAAGAACTCGGCGACCGTAAGAATGCAAACGCCGAAGGTTCTTTCCCTGGCATTCATGAATGAGCCGAAATCCTTCAGATCTCCAGTCAGGAGATAGTCCGCCCGACATGCCATCGCCGCCTGAAATATCGGCTGATCCTTCCTGG
>CAZCDY010000206.1:2367-5763 GCA_964497145.1 uncultured Gammaproteobacteria bacterium | reverse complement strand
CTCATTACCCTACGGTCTTTGATTGACGCGTAGGGCGCCAATAGGCGAAGCCGTATTGCGCCGAAACCATGCGCCGATCGCGCAGCTTGTTTGGTGTACATTGGGGCCTTTGAAAATTTCACTCCATGATCAAGACCCGATGACCGCAAATTCAAAACCGGAAACCCCTTCGCTTGTTCACCGCGCACGAGAGTTCGCCACCCGGGCCCACCGGCGCATTGACCAGCGGCGCAAATACTCCAAGCAGGCCTACGAGGTACATCTCAAGGCCGTGGCGGAACTGGTTGCCTGGGTGACCGACGACCAGGAGATGATCGCCGCCGCCTGGCTGCACGACACCGTGGAGGACACGCCGGCCACCCTGGGTGACATCGAACGCGAATTCGGCAACGGGATATCTCAGCTGGTGGCGGATCTCACGGATGTGAGCCGGCCGAGCGATGGCAACCGGGCCGAGCGCAAGGCCATCGACCGGGCCCATACCGCGCAGGCCAGCGTGCGGGCAAAGACGGTCAAGCTCGCCGACCTTACCGATAACTGCCGTGATATCTGCCAGCATGATGAACGCTTTGCACGCGTTTTTGCGGTCGAGATGGTGTCCCTGCTGGACGTGCTCACCGAGGGTGACGAACGGCTGTACCAAAGGGCCCGCAAGACCCTCGAGCAGTGTGCCAAAAAGCTTTCGATGCAGCTGGATACACAAAAAGCGCCATCGGATGTCGGCGATGGGTTCGAGTTGGCAGAGGGGCACCGTGAATTCGCGGCCCGCAACCGACGCGCCCTGCGCATATTCATGCGTGCATTCTCGGCGCAGGATATCGCCGAACCGCTGCGCTCCTTCGACGCCGAGTTCGAGGCGGGCAGGATTTCCGACTATCTGAATGCGCGTGTGCGCAATGTCGCCGGCCTGCGTGAGTCAGGCAGGGTCATGGGCTACGTGCGTCAGCAGGACCTGGGCGATGCGGCGGCGCAGGAATACATGCGACCCTTCAAGAAGGGGCAGGTGGTCGAGGGCGAGGCGACGCTGGCCGACGTGGTGTTGGTGCTGACGCGCCATGACTACTGTTTCGTCCGGGTGCTGGACGACATCGTCGGCGTCATCTCGCGCGGGGAGATGCAAAAACCCGTGGTGAGGATGTGGTTGTTCGGATTCATCACCACCATCGAGATGGCATTACGCGAGCGTACCAGTCTGCGTTGGCCGGACGATGGCTGGGCCGAACACATGACCCCCTCGCGCCTGCAAAAGGCCCAGGCACTGCGCGACGAACGCATCAGACGCGGCCAGGAGTGCGCGCTGGTCGACTGCATCCAATTGTCGGATCTGGCGAAGGTACTGCTCGCGGTGCCGGAAGAACGTGAGGCCTATGGATTCGCTACTGCCGGGTCGGCCAAGCGTACGATCAAGGAGATGGAATCACTGCGCAACAATCTGGCACATGCGCAGGATATCGTCACCCACGATTGGGCGCAGATCGCGCGCATGGCAAGGAACATGGAGTCCCTGGCCAAGGGCAGCGGGGATCAGAGCTGACCCCTGATCGGCCGCTATCCTTGCGGCGTATCGTTTTCAGCGTGTACCGCGCTGAATTTGAACGGCTGCCGCAGTCCGTCGAGCACGGCCTGGTCGCGCGAATAGACATCGCTGAAGAAGCGCACGTCGCCGTCACCGTCCGGCACGCTGGTCCAGTACATCAAAAACACGGTGATCGGATTGTTCAGTTTTACGGTCTCGTTGCTGGCCTTGCTGATCCGCTCCTCGACCTTCGCCTCGCTCCAGTTCATCGGGTCGCCGAGCAGTTCGGCCGCGAGCGAAATGGGTTTTTCCACCCGGATGCAGCCGGAACTGGTGGTGCGTTCGGCCTTGTTGAACAGGCTCCGGCTCGGTGTGTCATGCAGATAGACCAGGTGCTTGTTCGGGAACATGAACTTGATGCGCCCTAGTGCATTTTTGGGTCCGGGTTCCTGCCGCACCATGTAGGGGAAATTGCCGGGTGACAGCTTGTCGAAATCGATGTTGTTGGTATTCACCTGTTTACCCGAGCGGTCCAGCAAAACCATGTTGTTTTCGCTCAGATAGGCCGGGTTTTTCTTGATTTTCGGGATAATGTCCTTCTTCAGGATGGTGGGTGGCACGGTCCAGGTCGGGCTGAGCACCAGATAGGTCATCTGTTTTTTGAACACCGGGGTCTTTCGATAAGGCTTTCCGACCTGGACACGACTGTTCCATACGAGCTTGTCGTCCTCGACCAGGTAGGCCTCGAAGCCGGCGATATTGACGACCAGAAAGCGCGGCTCCAGATCGCGGAACACCCAACGCGTGCGCTCCAGGTTGACCTTGAGCTGATCGACGCGTGCCTCTGCCGGGACGTTGAACGCCTCGACGGTGCGTGCACCGACGACACCGTCATCGTCGAGGCCGTGTTGCAGCTGGAAGCGCTTGACTGCGTCTGCCAGGTCCGCATCGAACAGGCTGGGGTCGGGGACGTCAGCCTGCACTGTCGGATCGGTCACCGCGAGTCGCGCACGCAGGGCCGCAACACGTGGATCGCGGTCATCGGGGTGCAGGGTGGCGCCCTCCGCGACCTGGGGCCAGCCGCCGGCGGCAGCGATATCGCGGTAACGTGCCAGGGCCTTGCGCAGGCCCGTATAAATGATGCCATTGGGCCCGAGATTGGCGGTCAGAAAGCCGTTGAGCTCCGTTGCGGCAACCGCCTGTTCGAGCAATTTGGCCGGGTCCTGATTGCGCAGCTGTCGAGTGAGGTTCCAGTCCGGGTCCAGGCCGGTGGGGTCGACCTTGCCGAATTGCAGATGGTAGCCAAAGCGGATCAGGGCATCGGTGGCCAGCACATCCTTTGCGGCCTCTTGTTGCGGGTCTGGGTCTTTGGGCCATGCCGCCAGGGTCGCGTAGTGGTAGTCCTCGGGGTCCAGTCCGTGACTCTCGGCACTGCCAAGCACCTGCAGCAGTTGCTGGAAACGCGCGGGGTCCGACCAGGCGGGCTGGAAGCCTCTTTCCGCATAGAAATCGGGTAACAGCATGATCGCGGCCACGCGCTGACCCGATATGGCGGCGTCGTCGCCGCGGAGTATCGACTCGCTGTACTGGCGGATCTGCTCCTCTACCGGTTCCAGGGCATGCGCGGACATGACCTGACCAAACAGAAGGACCAACAGCAGGGATCTCAACAGCATTTGCATGACTTTAACCACTTCATTCCGGATTTCGCAAGGTCGTCAGGTTAGCATGTCGGGACGGGGCTTTTGCCACCGCCCGGTGGTTGGCGGTGACGGGGTCCAGGCGCGTGTGGCTGACGCTGGCTGTATCGGCTGGAGCATGCTCATCGACGAGACCAGCGCTCGCGCGATCCGGTAGCCGGACAAAGGCGTCATCATGAC
>CAZCDY010000206.1:0-2357 GCA_964497145.1 uncultured Gammaproteobacteria bacterium | reverse complement strand
CGAGGACGCCGACGTGCAGGCCGTCGCCGCTGTCGATGTGGCGACCGGGGAAGATCCACTGCGTGTGGCTGACGGTGACGGGGGGCTGTGCAGGTTCGCGTCTGGTCGATTCACGCGATATCGGTCAGGGAACTCCCGGTTGATCTTGTGCAGTCGACTGCGCAGAATCGCCAGGGAATCCCAGGACAGAATCGGCGGAGAATCAATGATGATCAGAAATTGGCAGGCGACCCTTCTCGGGCTGACGCTGGCGGTATCAACGGCCGTGGCGCAGGCACAGGAGGCATTCATATACCCCAAAAACGGCCAGAGCGCCGAGCAGCAGGAAAAGGACAAGTACGAGTGTTACGGCTGGGCGAAGAACAACAGCGGCTTTGATCCCATGGCGCCCCCGACCACCCAAACGGCGGCGCCCAGTGGCCAGAAAAAGTCGGGCGGTGTCGTAAGAGGCGGACTGGGTGGTGCAGCACTGGGCGCGATCATCGGTGACAGTTCCAAGAGCGCCAAGCGGGGTGCGGCTGCCGGCGCCCTCATCGGGGGGGTGCGACAGTCGAGCGCGAACCGCAAAACCGAACAGAAGCAGCAGGAATGGGCGCAACGGGAATCCAGCCAATACGCCAATTCCCGTAGCAGCTACAACCGCGCCTATGCCGCATGCCTGGAAGGGCGTGGATACACCGTTAAATAAGTTGGGAGAGAAGCACGTGAATTTTATGAAACGCACAGTTCCTGCCATGTTCACCGCTTTGCTGTCTCTGCCGGCGTTCGCCGGATCATTTGACGGCAGCGCACCGCTGACATGCAGCATACAGACGGTTGCGGAATGTGACCGCGACAACGAGTGCTACCCGGTTGGCCTGGAGATGGTGAACCTCCCGGATTTCTTCCATATCGACTTTGGCGCGAAGCAGATCGGTGCTGCCGGCGTGCGGCGTGCGGGCAACACGACCCCGATCGAGCGGGTCGAGCATATGGCCGGCCGATTATTGCTGCAGGGTGGCGATCTCAGTGAGGAGAATCCCGCCGGTGGTATCGGCTGGAGCATGCTCATCGACGAGACCAGTGGCCAGATGAGTCTGAGCGGGGTGACCCTGGAGTTCGCCCTGGTGGCGAAAGGCGCCTGTATGCTCCGCTAGCGCGTGCGCGATCCGGTAGCCTGACAAAGGCGTCATCATGACCGGCGACGCCTTTTTTCTGCACCTGCGCAACCGTGATCCATAGGGCCATCGGCCCAGGTTTTTCCACGCACCATTATCCCTGTAAGCTGTTCGCTGATTCACGGGTCGCCGAGGAAAAACAGAGATGACGGTAGAGGTTTTGGATATCAGCGGTGGGGTCCTATCGCTGAAGGTGACCGGCAAGCTGAGCGAGTCCGAACTGGCCTCGGCCCAGCAGGGGACGGCGAATGTCATACGTGAACAGGGCAAGGTGCGCATCCTGGTGGATACGGCGGATTTTGAAGGCTGGGAGCAGGGTGGTTCCTGGGATGACTTTTCGTTCGAGGAGGAATTCGACCCCTACATCGAAAAGATGGCCTTTGTCGGTGATCGCAAGTGGGAGGAACTGATCCTGGTGTTCAGCAACAAGGCCTTCCGCCAGTTTCCGATCGAGTATTTCGATGCCGCGGACTCCGAAAAGGCGCGTGCCTGGATCACCTCATAACCCGAGTTTTGTGAAGAAGCCGACAGCCCCCGGGTCTGCGCGACGGCAGGGTGGGGGCGGGTAGAATGCCTGCCATGCAATCCGACGACCTGTTTGATGCCGAAGACGCGGGCCTGCGACCGCTGGCCGATCGTATGCGCCCGGCCAGCCTCGACGGCTACATCGGCCAGGAGCACCTGCTGGGCGAGGGCAAGCCGTTGCGGCGGGCGATCGAGAGCGGACGCCTGCACTCGATGATCTTCTGGGGTCCGCCGGGCACCGGCAAGACCACGCTCGCACGCCTGCTGGCCGGCAGCTCCGGTTATGTCTTCCACACCCTGTCTGCCGTGCTGGCCGGGGTCAAGGACATCCGCGCCGCAGTGGAACAGGCGAGGCAGACGCGCGCCCAGACCGGCCATGGCACCGTGCTGTTCATCGACGAGGTGCACCGTTTCAACAAGAGCCAGCAGGACGCCTTTCTGCCGCATGTGGAGGACGGCACCCTGCTGTTCGTCGGCGCGACCACCGAGAACCCCTCGTTCGAGCTCAACAATGCCCTGCTGTCGCGGGCGCGGGTCTATGTGCTCAAGTCACTGCCTGCAGACGCGATCGAGGGCCTGCTCAGGCGCGCCCTGACGGATGAAGCCCAGGGGTTGGGGGGATTGCGGCTGCAGATCGAGGATGCCGCACTTGGCCTGCTGGCCGAATCTGCCGAT
>CAZCDY010000205.1:0-5779 GCA_964497145.1 uncultured Gammaproteobacteria bacterium | reverse complement strand
AACGCCTTTGTGGAATTTTGAATGCGTTTTTAAGTGGAGTTCCGATGTTACTGGGGTTCAAAGAATACGAGACGCAGGCCCAGCATCTTGCGGAGGCGCTCGGGCTGCCCTATGCCATGGTAGGAGTACACCGTTTTCCGGATGGCGAAAGCAAAGTTACTCTGCCCGGAAGACTGCCGGTGCATGTGGTGTTCTGTCGCAGCCTGGACCACCCTGATGACAAGCTCATCCAGTTACTGTTGGCGGCCACCACCGCACGCAAACTGGGTGCTCAGCGACTGACGCTGGTGGCCCCTTATCTGTGCTACATGCGCCAGGACACGGCGTTTGCCGTGGGCGAGGCCGTCAGCCAGCCCATAATTGGTCGCTTTCTGGCCGGGTTGTTTGACGATGTGATTACGGTTGATCCCCATCTGCACCGCACCCATGACTTCGCAGATGCCGTACCAGCCGCACATGTTATGGCCTTGTCTGCGAACGCGGCCATGGCGGAATTTCTGCACAGCTATCGTGCAGCCCATTACGAAAGCCATGCCGATATCATCCTGTTGGGTCCCGACAGCGAATCCAAACAATGGGTGCGCAGCCTCGCTGAAGCGAACGGCCTTGAATACGGTGTCGCCCACAAACAACGCTTGGGAGATCGTGAAATACTCGTCACCCTGCCCGATCTCGATCTGGTGGCTAACACAGTGGTTGTGGTCGATGATGTCATCAGCAGTGGTGAGACCATCGCCGTCACGGCACGAGCCTGTTTGGAAAGGGGGGCTAAAAGCGTTGATGTATTGGTGACCCATCCCCTGTTTGCACAAGGTGCTATCGAACGCTTACGGCAGGTCGGGGTCGGGGAGATCTGGAGCACCGACAGCATTTCACACCCGAGTAATTGCATTGTACTGACAGGCCTGATCGCCGATGCGGTGCAAAGCATAGCTCGAACCAAGGCTGCATACAGAACGCCGAAACGGTAGCGCCGCAAAGGTCATGGCAAATGAACGGCTGGGTAAGGCCTACCAATGCCAGCTTACCGTGTGATTTCAGCGAGCACGCGGCCTATGGTCACGAACCAACAAAAGACACAACCCCGTTTAACAACATCGAATTCCATAACCTGAACCCGGCTTGCGACACCTGTAATAGCGGCTACAACACAGGCAAAAAGCACAATTCACGAAAGCTGTAAAAGGCCGCCAATCCAACTTGGGCGCACATTAGTGGACTGCTTGGTAAGTTCGGTTACTCTCAGAGGCTCGCTACTTAGCCAAGACAAGGCGCACTTCGCAGGCCCTTTTCAAGAAGTGCAACGCAGTATTGGCTAAATCGCGGGGTCTTTGATTAATCCATTCCAAACTTGCACCGCCGCGAAATTCGAAGAGAGTTCGAATTGAGCCACCGCCCCATGAAAAGGGTCGGCCAGAAGCAGCATTCGGCCTGGGTTCACTTTGCGGGCGCCGCTATGCCTTGGCCTTCGGATGACGGGGACGGTATCCTGCTATCAGAGCCTTGCCTTGAGACGCCGCAGCGCAATGGCGCACAATGCCAACGCCGCCACGCTTTGTAGCCCCAGCACCAGCCATGCTTGCGACTGCATGACTGCGGAAGCGCCCGCGATCATCCAGGCTTCCAAGGCCGGTGCGGCAACGGTCAGCGGGAACAGGTGGGCGGCAGCAACGACTGCGGTCGCCGATTGTTCGAGCGGCTGGACCATCCCGGTCAGCAGGATCAGTGCGACCAGGTAGACAGCGGACACCGCGTAAGCTTCCTGTGAAGATTCGAGTAGCGAAGACACGCTCAGGCCAAGCAGTGCGGACACCAGAACGGCAATCGCCTGTACCAGAAGTGCTTGTGCCAGGCCCGGCTTGATGCCGTAACCGAACGCGATTTGTGCCGTAACAAGCAGGGCAGCGACCGCAAGCATGCCGGCCAACAACGGTAACATCAGTTTACCTGCAGCCACCACCGACCAGCGTCGGTTCGACACGACCACAAGCCCGGCGAGCGTGCCGGCCTCACGCTCTCGAACAATCGCGGTAGAGGCGAGAAAAAATGGCACGAAAACCGCGATCAGCGAGATGAAGCCGGGCACCAGTGCATGCTTGGCCGCGTTGGAGGATTCGAACAGTGGGGTGAACTGGCGCGAAAGCCAAACGCCGGCCAGCACCGCGGAAACCGCGGCCTCCTCGTCTGCCGCAGTCCTGAGTTCCTGGACGACGCCCAGGGCCTCGTGATAACCCAGGGGCGGCGCCGTGTCTGCCTCGGATGAGGGTTGTAGTGCATTCTCGAGCTGATCCAATCGTTCCTGGCGCTGTAAGAGCCGCTGCTCCCTCTCCAGCGACAGCCGAATCAACTGAGCGACTTCCTGCGCCGACGCTGAGTGCGCGGTATGCACGATCGCACCGAACATGCGCCAAGTGTCCTCGAATGGAACGAGCACGATGTCCACGTCCTCCCGCGCGGCTCGGTCGCGCAGGTCACTGATGTCTGCCGGCCAGTCGAATACCTCTACCGAAGACAATTCGCGCAGGCGTTTGTGCATCGGGCTGACATCGGTCGGCTCGTCGTGGGCTTCGTTCGACTCAGCTACGACTGCAACACGGGTGACCATTGGACGTACGTTGAGGTGGCCGATAAGCAACAGCAGAATCAGTGGCACGATCAGCACCAGGGTCAACAACACCGGGCTGCGCGACAGAAACGCAAGATCGCGTGCGAACAGACGCACGATACACTTCATTCCATCTCCCCCGACTTCAGTTCGACCACCCGGCTGACAAACGGGAAGTCGGACGGTGTGTGGCTTGTCACCACCAGCACGTCGAGGTGACTCATCGTCGCGGACAAACCGTCTACCACCTGGCGCGCATGCGCGGTGTCAATGCCGCTGAGTGGCTCGTCAACAAACAGACCTCGAGGTTCGGTGGCAAGTGCACAACTGAGTGCTGCCAATCGCTTGAAGCCGCCCGATAGATCGCGATAACAGGTATTCATCAGCGGCGCGAGATCCAGGCCGTCAACATACCAGCGCTGCGTTAAACGGTCCGGTGACCGCCGGCCTCTAAGCTGTATCGCTAGGCGCAGGTTTTCGGCGACGGTGAGGTTGGGGTGGAGCCCCCCCATCTGTGGGACATAGCCAATTTCCAGGGCATCGAATGCATCATAATGATGAGCACACCCGGAGCTGAGCGTTGTCACGCCGGCGAGCACCCGTAGCAGGGTCGACTTGCCGCTGCCATTGGCGCCGACGATGAGCATGCTGTCACCCTGCCGGAGTTCGAGCTCGCGCAACCGCAGCACGCAACGTCCACGATAGTGCTTGGTGGCATCCTGCAGCGCAACGAGCGGCGCACTATTGGCGCAAGAGGGTCGCCCGGACATACAGTTCCTGCTCCTTTGGATCGCTTGAAAAGCTGAAAAGTGCGGTTCGGTAAGCGGCCAGATCAGTCAGCCACTGTCGGGATGTTCGATTGACATCGGCGTCAGGATAGAGCTTTCCGGCCTCGAGGAGAGGTACGGGCTGCACCGCCGCGAGCACCTTTGCATTGGCGGCATCGGGGTCGAGGATGGCAGCATCGGAAAAGTTTCGAGTTTGCGCCTCACGCTGCAGGCGATCGGTCCAGTGCGTCAGTACCTGGCCGTCATTGCCGATCCACAAGCTTCCGTCTTTATAGATGCTGCTCAGACGGAAGCGGTCTTCCCGCAGTTCGTCGACCTGCAAATCGTCGCGCATGTTGGCGAACCGGTGCACCAGATCATTATCGGAGAAAGGCGGCATCAGGGAACGCAAGGTGCCTCCGCCCGCGATGGCGTGCATATATTCGTCACCGCTGAAGTCCTCTGCGGTGAGGGCAGGATCAGGTTCTGCGTCGCTTGTTGCATAACGGGACCATAGCGCACCCGGTTCGGCCTCGAGTATACCGGCGTCCAGCAGGGCCCGATTGGTCGGCACACTTTCGGTACCGAACCGTTGTGCATAAGTCGCTCTGGCGCTGCGTAGAACTTCACGATCACGCTCACTACGTAGTGAGGCCTGTATTCGTAGCACGAAGGCATCGGCATCGGATTCGGCCATGAGTAACCCAAGAACCATTCCAGGCACCCGCTGATTTGCGTTGCTTACCGCGACACTCAGGCCGCGCACGCTGTCGCTGCGCTGCAATTGTGCGAACACCGGCGCAAAGTGCCCCTGCAGCGGCTTGAGTTTGGCAACAGCCGGGACCGCCACCAGATCGCGCAGCAGAAAGTTCAGTAGGGTGCCATTCAGCGACAGTGCCAGGTCGCTGCGCGGCAAAGTAACGTCGAAATGCGGCAGCGGTTCACGCTGAAACAGCGAGGAGACCAGTCGGGACCGCCCCGGCGTCAGCGACGTCCGACCTTCGACGGCGAGTCCGGTGTCATCGGCGGCCAAAGAGAAAAAAAGTTCACCGCCCAGTGGCAGCGGGTCAACTAATCGTACCCACCCCCGCAACCATGCTGTTTGTGCTCCCCCTGTAGCAGGCAGGGAGGCGGCAAATGCGCTTGTGAGGCGATCGCTGCTGCGAAAATCGACGAGCCGCTGATCACTGGCATGGCGCGCCAGGCGCAGCACATCGGTATTGTCGGATAACAAGGCAGTGCCGTCGTCACCAAACGTCAAGACAACGCCGCCGAAGCCAAGCAAGGACCCGGCCCGGTCTGCGAGTTCGCGCGGTGTCTCATCGCTAAGGATTTCCAGCGTCCCGATAAAGCGGGCACGGTCGAGCACCGGTATGACTGCAAGCACATGCATTCTGCCACGTCGCTCTACTGCCGCGACGGCCGCCTGACGGTTGCCATCGACGCCTATCGAGGCCATATCCTCGGCACGCTGAAGCACGATCTGCTTTGAGTCGAGTTGTTTTCTGAGGTCGAGACCTACGCGGCGCGCCTTTGTTCGCCAGGACTTCGCGTCCGTCGCTTCATCGGCGAAGTAGTGTGTTAGATGCGGTGCCAGGCCCCCCCATAGTTGTTTAAGTGGTGCAGTAACAACGAAGCCCTTGCTTTCGAGCGGCACATAGCGAAGCACAGAGGGAATGTTGCGTACCGCAAACAAGTAGCCGCCCAGCAATGCCAGTACGATCGCCGCAGCGACCACAATCAGCACGCGTTCGGGGCGGCGAGTGATCTGCATTCAGATCCCCAGTGCGTTGCCGTAGACTGCCCGGGCTGTGCGCACTGCCGCGTCGCCTGCGCCGGAGGTCTGGCCTGGCCAGACGCAGTCTGTCGTCAGGGCTTTTCGCGTCGATGCAGCAGAGACGGCTAGTGCGTTGAGACGTTCGGCATTCCGCAACTCAGGGAGTACGTCGCACGAGGCAGCACTGATTTCGAGTAGGTTGCGATACTCACTCAGGAGCGTCATCCGTGCCTGCCGCATGTCCTCCGGTTGCAGATGTATCACCTCCTTGGCAGCGAGAAACTCGATCAGTTCGAAGCTGATCTCGATTGCTAGAGGCTTCGAATTCAGCGGGCCCTTGAATGCCTGGTTCGGCCAACCTTCGGCCATTTTCCAGTGTGTCGATTTGTCGGCTGGCCGAAGAAAAGGCGTTACCAGCATCCTGCGTGTACCAGTCAGCTGATCAACTCTGTAAGCGGTCCGAATGAAGACGCGCGCGTAGCCCCGAGGTGCCTTGTAATCGAGCAAGGTTCGCTTGCGGTCGAATCGGTAGCGATCGAAATCCTCGGCGCCCACCGACTCCGGGACCAATTGAATATCGCGATTATGCAGTGCCAAATTGAGGGTGCTCTGGATATCATTAAATACACT
>CAZCDY010000204.1:389-5863 GCA_964497145.1 uncultured Gammaproteobacteria bacterium | reverse complement strand
GGTACAAGTCAGCGGATGCGTCGACGGCCACAGGATACCGCCAATAAATCAGGCTTCCAGTTCTACCGGCTGATAACCGGCCCGCAGTGCACCAATCTCATGCAGATAAGCGAGCAACTCGTTGACCGCCTCGGCCACCGAAATCTCGCCCGCGCGGAGATGCACTTCGGCATTCATGGGCGGCTCGTAGGGACTGTCGATACCTGTAAACTGCTTGATTTCGCCACGCACGGCCTTCGCATACAGACCTTTCGGATCCCTGTCCTTGCAGACATCCAGTGAGGCATCCACGAACACCTCGACGAACTGGCCTTCCGGCATAATCTCGCGAACCAGGTCGCGATCTGCACAGAAGGGTGAAATAAAGGCGGCCAGCGCGATCAAACCAGCATCTGCGATCAGCTTGGCCACCTCGCCGACGCGACGGATGTTTTCCTGACGATCGGCGTCGCTGAAACCGAGGTCGCCGCACAGGCCATGGCGAACGTTGTCACCATCGAGCAGATAGGTGTGATAGCCCTGGCGGGTAAGGATCTGCTCAAGGGCACCGGCAATGGTGGATTTTCCGGACGCACTCAGCCCGGTAAACCAGATCACCAGGGGGCGCTGATTCTTCTGTTCGGCCCGGGTCGTCTGGTCCACGGCATGCGAATGCCATACAACATTGTCACTCATGTAAATCGCTCCATTACTGCAAGTGTC
Organism: uncultured Gammaproteobacteria bacterium; assembly: GCA_964497145.1. Lineage (GTDB taxonomy): Bacteria > Pseudomonadota > Gammaproteobacteria > Chromatiales > Chromatiaceae > Thiosocius. The sequence goes on along the minus strand of CAZCDY010000204.1, from coordinate 5,161 downwards.
TGAAATATCTTGGCGGATTCTGGCCGCTGCGGACGCCTGCGGTCAATTCAATCCCGGCAAAACCGTGAATTAAACGCCTGCATGCGCTGTTCTATTCCTGTTCCCGCCGTCTTCCGCCATTGGCGGAGTCGCAGCTCACATTGGCTGCGATCGAAAGAGCAGGCTGAGCGCGGCACAAAGTAACCGACTCAGGCCACCAGCCCTCTGCCCTGCAGTTCCTTGAGCTGGTCACGAACACGGGCCGCCGCCTCAAACTCCAGATCGCGGGCATGCTGGTACATCTTTTTTTCCAGCTCCTTGACCCGCCTGCTCATCTGGGCCGGGGTCATGGCGGCATATTCGGCCGTCTCTTCCGCCACCTTGGCAAACCGGCGCGCCGTGGAGGGCGCGCCCGGATAGGCCGCTTCCATGATGTCTGCAACGTTCTTCTGCACTGTCTGCGGTGTGATGTTGTGCGTCTTGTTGAATTCCAGCTGCTTGTTGCGCCGACGCTCGGTCTCATCCATAGCCCGACGCATCGATCCGGTCACCCGGTCGCCGTACAGGATGGCCTTGCCACGCACGTTGCGCGCGGCCCGCCCAATGGTCTGGATCAGGGCTCCCTCCGAGCGCAGGAACCCCTCTTTATCCGCGTCGAGCACCGCCACCAGCGAGACCTCCGGCATGTCCAGGCCCTCGCGCAGCAGGTTGATGCCGACCAGCACGTCGAATTCGCCCAGGCGCAGATCGCGTATGATCTCGACGCGCTCAACGGTATCGATATCCGAATGCAGGTAGCGCACCCGAATCCCGTGCTCGATCAGGTAATCGGTCAGGTCTTCGGCCATGCGCTTGGTCAGGGTCGTCACCAGCACCCGGTCACCTATCTCGGTACGAGTATGTATCTGCGACAGCAGATCGTCGACCTGGGTGATCGCCGGGCGCACCTCGATCTCCGGGTCGACCAGCCCGGTCGGGCGCACCACCTGTTCCACGATACGGCCGGAATGCTCTCGCTCAAAATCCCGCGGCGTCGCGGTGACGTAGATGGTCTGCGGCGAACGCGCCTCGAATTCCTCAAAGCGCAGGGGCCGGTTATCCAGCGCGGACGGCAGCCTGAACCCGTACTCGACCAGGGTTTCTTTGCGCGAGCGATCGCCCTTGTACATACCGCCGAGCTGCGGGATGGTGACGTGCGACTCATCCACGACCAGGAGGGCATCCTCAGGTAGATAGTCGAACAGGGTCGGCGGCCCCTCGCCCGGCGCACGCCCCGAAAGGTAGCGAGTCGCTGATGCTCGACCAGCTTCTGGTTCTCATAAAGCTGTTCAAGACGCTCCTTGAGTTCTACCTTGATGCTGTCGATGGCTTCAAGAATGGTCTCACGCGGCGTGACATAGTGGGTTTTCGGATAAACGGTATACCTCGGTACCTTGCGCAGCACCTCCCCGGTCAGTGGATCGAACAGCGAAATACCCTCGACCTCGTCATCAAACAACTCGACCCGCACCGCCTCATCATCCGATTCGGCGGGATAGATATCGATCAACTCGCCGCGAACCCGGTAGGTGCCGCGCTGCAGCTCCATGTCATTGCGCTTGTACTGAAGCTCTGCCAGTCGACGCAGGACCGCGCGCTGATCGATTCGCTCGCCCCGCGAAAGATGCAACATCATCTTCAGATACTGACGGGGGTCACCCAGGCCGTAGATCGCGGAGACCGTCGCCACCACGATGACATCACGGCGTTCGAGCAGGGCCTTGGTCGCAGAAAGTCGCATCTGCTCGATATGTTCGTTCACCGAGGCATCTTTTTCGATGAAGGTATCCGACGAGGGAACGTAGGCCTCGGGCTGATAATAGTCGTAGTAGGAGACGAAATACTCGACCGCATTGTTCGGGAAAAAGTCCCGAAATTCGCCGTAGAGTTGCGCCGCCAGTGTCTTGTTGGGGGCCAGGATGATTGCCGGGCGCTGCACCCGGTCGATTACGTTCGCGATACTGAATGTTTTGCCCGAACCGGTCACTCCCAGCAGGGTCATTCCTGCCTCGCCGTCTCCCAGTCCCTCGACCAGGCTGTTTATCGCGGTGGGCTGGTCACCCGCGGGCTCAAACCGGCTGTGCAGCTGAAACGTCTTTTTTGCCATAAAATTATGGTGATCGAGCATGACTCAATCCGCTATGATAACAACCTATCCCGTTGTCAAGAGCCCAAATCGGAGAGGCCCCTAAAATAGCCATGACCATCAAGCTTTCCAGCCGCGTACAGGCCGTCAAGCCCTCCCCCACCCTTGCAATCACTGCCCGCGCAGCCGCGTTGCGTGCCGAAGGCAAGGACGTGATCGGCCTGGGGGCCGGCGAGCCGGATTTCGATACCCCGGAACACATCAAGAAGGCGGCGCTCAAGGCGATCGCCGATGGCAAGACCAAATACACGGCGGTTGACGGCACGGCGACCCTCAAACAGGCCATTATCGACAAGTTCCGGCGCGACAACGGCTTTGAGTATGCGGCCGACCAGATACTGGTGTCGTGCGGCGGTAAGCAAAGTTTCTACAACCTGGCCCAGGCAATACTGGATCCCGGTGACGAGGTGATTATTCCGGCACCCTATTGGGTTTCATACCCGGATATGTCGATCCTCGCAGGTGGTGTGCCGGTACTCATCCACGCAGATGCCGGACAGCACTTCAAGATGACACCGGCGCAGTTGCGCGGTGCGTTGACCGAAAATACCCGTCTGGTGGTGATAAACAGCCCTTCAAACCCGACCGGGATGGCCTATACGTCCGACGAGCTGGCCGCCCTGGGAGAGGTGTTGCGCGAGCACCCAAAGGTTGTGATTGCCACTGACGATATGTACGAGCACATCCGCTGGAACACGGATGTGCCGTTTGTGAACATTCTCAATGCCTGCCCCGACCTGGCCAACCGTACCATGGTCCTCAACGGGGTTTCGAAGGCCTACTCGATGACCGGCTGGCGCATCGGCTATGCCGGCGGCCCGGCCGAGGTCATCAAGGCGATGAAGAAGATCCAGTCACAGAGCACATCCAATCCCACCTCGATCTCGCAGTATGCCGCCGAAGCGGCCCTGAACGGTCCGCAGGAATGTATCGACGAGATGCTGGTGCAGTTCAAGAAGCGGCACGATTACGTGGTCCATCGGCTCAACGGCATGCCGGGCATCGAATGCCTGCCCACTGACGGAACCTTCTACGTGTTCCCATCGGTGAAGGGCCTGATTGACGCCATCGATGGCGTCAATGACGATCTGCAACTGGCCGAGCACCTGATCGTGCATGCCGGCGTGGCACTGGTGCCGGGTACCGCCTTCGGGCTCTCGGGGCATGCCCGTATCTCGATCGCAACCAGCATGGAAAACCTCGAAAACGCCCTCGACAGAATCGAAAAGGTGATTGGTTGAGCACACGGACAACCTGAGAAAACCCCACCCAGACGCCCACGGATCGGGCGTCTTTAACAGCATGGAGGCTGATCGACATGAATGTCGAAACGAGACGGCCGCGTGGTGCACGCGGACTCACCCTGTTGGAAGCAATCACCACCCTGGCGGTTGCCGGCATCTCCCTCGCCGTCGTTGTGCCGAGTTGGTCAGCATTGACCAGTGGCTCACAGATCACGACAACGGCCAACCAATTGCTTACCCACCTTCGGTACGCCCGCAACGAGGCAGTAAACCGCAACAGCCCGGTCAGCCTGTGCCCCAGTGACGACGGCACCACGTGTTCCGGCGACACGCGCGGTTGGCAGCGCGGTTACATTCTGTTTAAAGATACCAACGGCGACCGCAGGCGCTCTGCCGACGAGCCCCTGCTCCATGTCCAGGACGCACAAGCAGGGCGGTTGCAGATCCATAGCACCAAGGCTCGTCCCGCCGTCAGATATCTACCCGACGGTGCGGCCTGGAGCACCAATACGACCTTCAGCATCTGCCTGGGGGATGACGCCGGTTCTAACCGTGCGGTCGTGGTCTACGGCAGCGGCCGCGCACGCGTTGCCAGGCATGCTCCGGGCAATCAGCCGATCACCTGCTCCTGAGCACCGGATAGCGGCCCGATACCCGGCCAGGGTCTTGACCGAATTTCGAGCAACACGTAAACTCCGCGCTCGAAGTTATTCCCCTGTGGCGCAGCGGTAGCGCAGCGGACTGTTAATCCGTTGGTCGTTAGTTCGAATCTAACCGGGGGAGCCAATTTTCAGGAATGCCGGCTTGAGCTCGCTCAGCCGGCGTTTTTGCTTCCAGCGAAATCACGTTTTTCACTAGCAAATCAAACGGTTGCCTGTAAGCGGCGGTGAGCTGTCCGCCCCTCCAGGTGCAGTTCGATAACACGAAACTGAGCAGCCGGCGTTTTTCGGCCGAGGCAATCTCGAAATGGCGAAAACCTCTGAAATCGACCGCGTCGTCGCGGCCCTCCACCGAGCGGACCGCGACCCTCTGCAACCCGAGGCAACCTGAGCACCCGCACCGAGGCGGGCGAGGCGACGGTGGACCTGCCCGAGGGCCTCGGCTTCTTCACCGTCGGGCAGGTGCTGGGCGAGCGCTACCAGGTCCTCGAGCTGCTCGGCCGCGGCGGCATGGGCGAGGTCTGGCGGGCCTTCGACCTCAAGCTGCGGGTCGAGGTCGCGCTCAAGGCGCTGCGGGAGGATCTCTTTCAGAGCGAGCGCCGGCTGGAGATGCTCCGGCAGGAGGTCCGGGCCGCCCGCGAGGTGGTGTCTCCGAACGTCTGCCGGATCTTCGACCTGATCGAGGTCGAGGGCCGCGAGCTGGTG
>CAZCDY010000204.1:0-379 GCA_964497145.1 uncultured Gammaproteobacteria bacterium | reverse complement strand
GTTGGCGTCCTGGTGTTCACGGATCAGCGACAGGCACTTCCGTTGCTCCTCGCGCCACTCCGCGGCCTTGCGGTCGAAGAAGTCCGTGTCGATGCGACCGTCGAGCTTGTCGACGTACATGGCGTCGATCCGGTTCTGCAGACGATCGTACTCGGCCTGAATCCGGCGGATCGCATCCTCGTGGTGCTGCTTCTCGTTACCGTGGCTGACACGCAGGGCCTGCGAGACCCAGGCGAGCACCTCGTCGTCGAAGCGCAGTCGGTCCAGCAGCTCGGCGAACCGCTCCTCCAGGATCTCCTCCCGGGTATACGGCTCGGGGCACTTCCCCTTGGCGCGGCTGCAGTGATAGTAGACGTAGCGGCTCTTCTTCATTTCCGCG
>CAZCDY010000203.1:4412-5868 GCA_964497145.1 uncultured Gammaproteobacteria bacterium | reverse complement strand
GCGTCCAACGGCGGCGCAGCTGCTCTTCGCTCATGTGCATGCGGTGGCGTCGGTAACCGGCGAAGGGCTCGTCGTACAGCCAGTCCATCGGGTCGACCAGGTCGAAGGAGTCTGGAAGTATGCGTTATTCTAGCTCGGTATCGTCATAGATACCGGTTGGCAGATATTACTCCGCCACAAACTAAATTCCTGTCCGGCGGACCTGTAACATCTGGTAGAGCGGATTGGCCTGCTCGCCATCATTATTCTGGGTGAGTCGGTTATCGCAATGGTGGGCTCGCTGGATAACGAGCATGGGAATGTCTATGACATTGTTTCCGCTTCAACTGGTTTTCTGCTCATCGGACCAATCTGGTGGATCTACTTTGACAGTTTCCCGAAACTGGAACGGGCCCGGCGGCTTACCACGGGGAATGTACTGATTTTCACCCATCTGCTGGTGTGTATGGGGCTACTGATTCTGGCGAATATGATAAGACATGCCATCCTGGGTGATATCGATCGCTCTACGTTTGCCCTGCTTGCGATTACTGGATTGTGTTGCTTTTACCTGGGCGGCAGGTCTGGCCGAACCACCCGCACGTCATTTAATTCTCAGTGCTCAGAAGACGCTTTGAGAGCTTGGCCATTTAACGGTCTCATGCACAAAATTAACTGAGTAAATCAGATGATAAGATCGAAACGTTTTTGGTTTAGTGGGATTTCCGGCATGGGCGAGCCAATCGCTAGCAAGGTCGTTTTCACCCCGTGTTTGGAAAAGATTCGGTTTAATCGACCGAACTTAATTGGTTTGAACGGCACTTTTTCAAGTCGCTGTTTTCATTTCTGCTTCGCGCACATTCCAGCTAACTGGGACGGGTCATTGCCTCTGAAATTCACGCATCACGGTAACTGCGGATCGGGGTTGCGAGGAAAAAATTGATCTGCCTCCCCTTGTCGGCTCTGGATCCTACCCCACTCGGCCGAAACGTTGGCCGATCAATCGGAAACCAAGATGTCGGAGACGCCCCAGATCCACCCGGTAGTCTTCTCGACAAACCGCAAGGTGTTCTCACCGGGCACCTGGGAAGCGGCTGGGATAAGGAAGCTGTCACCGGCATTCAGGCCATTGTTGGGGCCCTTGCTCAGATAGCCGAGCCGGTTGCCGTTGAGATAGACGGCGACCTCATCGACGTAGTCGATGTCGTAGCCGGTGAGTGACAAAGTCAGGTCGCTTCCCGTTCCCTGGAAGGCAGCGGTGAGCTCTGTCGGGTGCTCATCGCTTCCGTGGCCATTGCCGTACGCGCCAGCATCCATGACACCCACAGCCAGTAGGATGTCGGCGGCCGATTGAGGTGGCGGCCCACCCTTTGTCAACAACAGCTTCTCGGCGCCCCAGATCCACCCGGCGGTCTTCTCGACAAACCGCAAGGTGTTCTCACCGGGCACCTGGGAAGCGGCCGGGATAAGGAAACTG
>CAZCDY010000203.1:2248-4402 GCA_964497145.1 uncultured Gammaproteobacteria bacterium | reverse complement strand
CAATCAGTTCAATGTCGGTGTCACCGTTGCTGATGGTGACGCTCACGCTCTTCGAAACGCTGTCGGTGACGCTGTCATTGTCGGTGACCGTCAGGGTCACCGTGTAGGTGCCGGTGCTGGCATAGCTGTGATCCGGGTTCTGGATCGCGGCGTTTGTCCCATCACCGAAGTTCCACGCCCAGGTCACGATGCTGCCGTTGTCATCGGTAGAGCCGTCGACGAACTGACATGTGAGTGTTTGGCAGGCGAAACTGAAATCGGCCGCCGGAGGCGTGTTGGGCTCGGTTACAGTTGAGCCGGACATGAAGTATTGACCCTGGCTGGCATAGCCGGAGTAGTTACCATTGCCCACGCCGGTAATCGCCAGGTAGTGGGTCCCCGCATCAACAGTTGCGGAGATACTGGCATGGGTTTCCGTGGCCGGATCCGACTCTGCCAGGATATTGCCGTCAGCGTCGAGCAGAACGGCGCGGACGTCGAGGTTCGCGCCACGCTTGTTGTCGTGGTAATAGGCTTGCCATGACGGATTGATCCTGAAGTCGACTGTGCCTGCGCTTGCGTAGAAGCTGAAGTAGTCCCAATCGTCGAATGAATCGATGACGCCCTTGTTTTCCGTGTAGGTGTTATGCGGATCAATCTCGGGGTCGCTGACCACAATCTCGCCGTTGCCATCAATCGACAGTGGCGTTGCAGTGAAACGGGTGTCGCCATGATCGTCGGCCGCCAGGAACAGTGCGGCGGCGAGCACGGCGACGTCGTCCTGCGTATTGTTTGCGTCGGTGTATTCGCCCTTACTCCACTGCGTGACATTGTTGTAGTAGCTGGCACCCATGATGGGTGCCCAGGAGGTTGCTCCACTTCCGTGACCCGCGTAGTACGTCGTGGTGCTGGTGCCATCGTGCGACAGGCCGAGGTTGTGGCCAAACTCGTGTGCGCTGGCCTCGGCGATGTAGGTCGCGGCGCTGGCCAGGTTGTCGTAATAAACCAATGCCGGGGAATAATAAGAGGCGTAGTTGGACCGACCCCAGACATCGACATAGGCCACGCCCCCCGCGGTGTTGTACGGCATCGCTGACCCGTTGGTTTGGGTCTTGGAGGTGATAAGCACATGGCCGGTATAAGGGCCAAAGTTCAGAGGCTCCTCGGTGGTCACGTCAATATCGAACGGTGCGAAGTCCTCGGCGACGCGGTGCCAGATTTCGGCTATCGCAGCACGCTCGGCCTCGCTGAAGCTCGCGGGGTCGCCATCGAGATCAAATGCTTTGCCGCCGTAGGTGCCACTGCCCCAGGCGGTGCCGGAGAAGGTGTGGCCATCGAAATCGAGAAACACGATGTTGGGTGAGCCTGGGCGGCTGTGCAGCGCGAAGGCGTCGTCGGCAGCCAAGGTAGATGAGGGTGGGTTGGCCAGGCCAGTCGGCGCTTGCCCAGTCTCCGCGACCGCTTGGGTCTGCTCCAGGCACTGCGGCCCTTCGCAGATGACGGGGGCGGGATCCACATAGAACACCGCGCCCTCTTCGTCGACAACCATGGAGTCAAGGTCTTCCCTCGGAAAATCGAATCTGTGCATCCATTCCAGGGCCCGCTGGCGCGCGTGTCCGGGTAGCGACTCGATCTTCTCGCGCATGCGACCGCGCGGTAGATCGCTGATCAGGAATGGGCGGCTTTTACCGAACATCTGCAGCTTCGGGGTGCCGTTGCCTTTGCCATTACCCGGTGCCGCCGCGACGTTCGCGCTGATCAGAAATGAAGCGGCCAGGATCATGACGGCCAGAAAGCGAAGAATCATCGGGTTATACCTGCGAATTTTCAGTGCGATAAGGTCGCTTTGATACCATGGGGCCAAGGCCCACAAATCGGAACGGTGACAGGATCCGGTGGAGCCGCCCCGCTGATTTATCCGGAGAGGCCACTCACATTCCTGCCGGGTAACAACAAACGTCGGCAATTGTGAAAGAAGATTGAGAGAAGGTCGGCGGAAGCGGGCAAAAAATGTGAGGCGAGTCATAAAGTCGCTGCAACTTTACTCGGTTCGGTGGGTTCAAGCCTAGCGTCTCCCCAACTGCAAGCGGTTGAATATTGGTTGGGTTGGTGATCCGTATGCCCGGGCGAAAATCCCCGTATCGGCAGTTCGATTCTGTCCTTGGACACGATCTT
>CAZCDY010000203.1:0-2238 GCA_964497145.1 uncultured Gammaproteobacteria bacterium | reverse complement strand
ATTTTCAGTGCGATAAGGTCGCTTTGATACCATGGGGCCAAGGCCCGCAAATCGGAACGGTGACAGGATCCCGTGGGGGCCCCCGCTGATTCATCCGCAGAGGCTACTTATCCTTCTGCCGGGTCAAAAAAGACGGCGGCAATTGTGCGAGAAGATTGAGCGAAGATCGGTGGGAAATGGCAAGAAACGTGAGCCCCGGAGTTCGACAGTTAATCACGCAAGTGGTTGTTTTATCGACACCCGGCGTCAAAACGCTCCACTACAACAGCGATAATTGGTGCGAGGCGGCTGGCTTTTTCACCCCGAGTGCACTGAAGACCTGAGCTTGCTCGGTTTTAATCGCCGACACACCGGTGACCGGATCACCTTGAGCGATGCGGATGCAGTGATGTTGGATACGCGTCAGTTGCTCCAGTGCACGTTCGGGCGACAACGCCGCATCGGATGATCGTAATCGGCTGCGCATTACCCGGTGCAATATCAAGGCGATGAAGCAAATCTGCGCATGGGCGCGGATACGCTCTGGCAGGCGGTGATAAACCGGGCCAATTTCGATTTCGGATTTGAGTACCTTGAAGCCGCGTTCAATGTCAGCGAGCGATTTGTAGCGCGCAATCACATCGGCAGCGGCAAGATCGGTTGCATTCGTCACCAGTAACAGTTTGCCGTCCATCATTTCAGCCAGCGCCAAGGCTTTTTTGTCGACGTCATAGCGCAACACATCACTGCTCAGATCCACTTTGATGATCCGTGAGAGATGCGCTTCTGCCACCGCGTGGTACAGGCGTGCTGTGGCACCTTTATCCGACAGTGGACGACCACGGCGGCGCTCGCCAACATCTTGTGCGTCGAGCTTTTCGACCCATTCGTCGGCTTGGCGCAACAGTGCCTGGATGCGTTCGGTACGGCGCTGAGTTTGTACGGCGGCGGTTGCTGGGTCATGCGCCACAATCAAACGCAGTCCTTGCCAAGCCTCCTCGGTCGTCACTTCATCCGTGGCGGCCGCACACTGGGTGCGATGAAAATCCTTCAGCGTCTTAATGAATTCGCTATAACGCCGACCTGGTACGGCAATGATGAATTCCAGTGCCTGACCATTGTCCAATCGGATGTCTTTGAGGGCTTCCAGGTTATCCAGACTGAGCAGTCCCCGATCGGCGACCAGAATCAAACGCTGGACGCGGGTGAAGCGCTTGAGCACTGTCGTCAGGGTGGGCAATAACGTACGGGTCTCCGCAACGTTACCATCGAAGACTTCGTGGTAGATTGGTATGCCCTCGGCGGTCTGCACGACACCCAGCATGAACTGACGTGCAATCACGCCTTCTTTGGCCATACCGAAATGTCGCACATCGCCTTCCAGTGTCGTGCCACCTTCGGCACGGATCGTGGTCAGGTCATAGAACACCACCGACAGGTCTTGATCGATCAAGGGACGTAGCAAACCGGCTACGATGCGATCGACGGCATCCTGATGCGTGACCAGCGCATCCATGCTGCGCAGTAACTGCTGATGGGTGATCGTTTCCATCGGCATGTCAGGCAACGCGACGGTTTGCAACCAGCGCAGCACGCCCAACTTCGACTCGGGATCGCACAGCCGGTTGAAAACCATCACGCGGATCAGCGCTTCGACATCGATCTGGTGGCGGGTGCGCCGAAAGACCTTGCGCAGCGCGTTGAAGCCCAGTGCCTTCCACAGCTCATTGAGGGCCCAGACAGCACCCAATGCACGCGCCGACTCAAAGCTGACTTCGGGTTTGGCGGCCTCGCCGACCCATGGTTTGCGCCCGGTCGCTTTGAGTAAGCCATTGATGACGGCATCCAGTGACTCACCGACTTGATCCAAGCGGCCGAGTGTGGCGACGGTGCGCTTGCGAATGCGTCCCTGCTCGTCCCGAAAAGATTCGACGAGCTGCACGTAACGTCGCGGACCTGACGCAGTGATCTTCACATGCATGCCACTAACATAGCGGCGATTTAGGCGTTGTCAATAAAAACAATCTCTCATCAAAACGTGCCACCACATGTATGTTTTGAAAATCGCTCGGAAACCCGCATAAAACCGTTCGTTAAGCGTTCAAATCCACCCTGAAACCTAGGCGAACTGTCGAACCCCGGTGAGCCGAGTCATAAAGCCGCAGCAACGTTATCCGGTTCTGCAGATTCAGACCTCGCGCTTCACCAAGGGGCTTTTGCCCGGCACATTAGATCGAATAACACCCTGTTGGCGGCTTA
>CAZCDY010000202.1:5754-6130 GCA_964497145.1 uncultured Gammaproteobacteria bacterium | reverse complement strand
GACGTGCTGCGCCGAATGGGCGATCTGGGCGTGCTGGGCATGCGCTATGACGAGCAATATGGCGGCGCAGGGCTAAATGTGATGTCCAGCGTCGTGCTGGCCGAGGAAGCGGGGCGCTCCACCTTCGGCGGGTTTTCGGCCACGGTTCTGGTCCATACCGACATGGCCTCGCCGCATCTTGAAAACGCCGGTACGCCCGAACAAAAGGCGCGCTGGATGCCGTCGATCACCTCGGGCGAAAAGATTGCCGCAGTGGCCGTGACCGAACCGGGCGCCGGGTCTGACGTGGCGGGGATGCGCACGCGCGCGGTGCGGGACGGATCGGACTGGGTGATCAACGGCACCAAGATGTTCATCACCAACGGCGTGCATGGCG
>CAZCDY010000202.1:0-5691 GCA_964497145.1 uncultured Gammaproteobacteria bacterium | reverse complement strand
CTGAACAAGACCGGCTGGCTGTGCTCGGACACCGCCGAACTGATCTTCGAGGATGTGCGCATCCCGGCAGAGAACGTGCTGGGGGAGGTGAACCGGGGCTTCTACTCGGTGATGAAGAACTTCCAGAACGAACGGATCGTGCTGGGTGCAATGGCCTGCGCCGAGGCGCAATCCGCACTGGAAATGACTGTGGATTACGTCAAGCAGCGCAAGGCTTTCGGTGGTGTGCTGTGGGACAAGCAGGCAGTGCGCCAGCGATTGGCCGATTGCCAAACCCGGATTGAAGCGGGACGTCAGCTTACCTATCACGCTGCGTCACTAGATGCCGCGGGCCGCGATTGCGTCAAAGAAGTATCGATGGTCAAGGCCTATTGTGGCGAGCTGGTAAACAGCGTGCTTTACGACTGTGTCCAGTTCCATGGCGGTATGGGCTATATGCGGGAAACACCCGTGGAACGCATGTCGCGCGATGCCCGTGTCCAGGCCATCGGCGGCGGTGCCACCGAGGTCATGCTCGAAGAGGTCGCCAAGCGGATGTGAACTCACCATTACAAAAACCATATCAACGACCAACTGACACAAGGACTAACAAAATGAATTTGGAATCTACTCAACGCCAACCACTCGCAAGTCTGTCCCGAGAGTTCGCAACTATACTCATCGGCACCATTCTTCTGACACTCTCCGCGAAAATCGTGGTTCCTTTCTACCCGGTTCCGATGTCGACCCAATCCCTAGCAGTCCTGGGCCTTGGACTTTTTCTGGGTCCAGTTCGCGGTGGACTTGTTGTAGTAATCTACCTTCTGGAAGGCGCGCTTGGCCTTCCGGTTTTCGCTGGCACGCCTCCCGCGCCGGCCGGATTGGTCTATATTGCCGGCCCCACAGGCGGATACTTGATTGGGTTCGCACTCGCAGCGGCTGCCGCTGGATGGATGGTTCAAAAGTTGAGAGGGTTTCAGCCTGCATTCAGAGCAACTGTCGCTGTACTTTTCGGTTCCATGCTTATGTACTGCACAGGGCTCTTCTGGCTGGGCGGCTTTATCGGCTATGGAGAAAAATTGATGAACGCCGGGCTTTACCCGTTCCTGCTTGGAGATCTGGCCAAGGCGGCAATTGCTGTGGTGCTGTATACAGGGTTCCAAAATCGGGGCCGTGTTTGAACGCTGGGCTTCGTTGCTTTGTTCCAGTGCCGGGTTCGACCGGCGCTGAAAACCAGCTTGAGGATTCCGAAACTGTGCAAGAGCAAGAGGCGGAGCTGCATGATACGGATTGTTCGCAATCAATACATGGTCGTAACGAATGACAAGAAACAACATGTTTTACGGTGAGCCTGACCCTCCTCGTGCGCAGGGCGTAGAGGTGGCCGAGGGAATCCTAAGGATCGTTGCCAACAATCCCGGGAAGATGACCTATCACGGGACGAATAGCTATATCATTGATACTCCTGACGGTCGGTTCATTATCGACCCCGGTCCAGCAGAAGACAGTGCACATTTCGAAGCAATCGTCGAGAATTTGGGAGCCAACCCAGCCGGAATTCTCCTGACGGCTTTGTCAGAGCGTTTTTTGTTGAGGCGGGCCGGGTGGCCTCATAGCGTCGGACCATGACTAAACCTGACCCGTTCAAGGGCTTTCAAAGCAGCCCGGAAATCATCCGCCTGGCGGTGATGCTCTACGTGCGCTTCCCGCTGTCGCTGCGCAACGTCGAGGATCTGCTGCACGAACGCGGCATCGAGATCAGTCGCGAAACCGTCCGGTTCTGGTGGCACCGGTTTGGACCAGTGTTTGCCTCGGAGATCCGGAAGCGCCGGATTGAGGGTCTGCGGTCCAGTCGATGGAGATGGCATCTCGACGAGATGTTCGTGACGAAGAAGCGGGACAAGAAGGCGGCATTGAAATTTCTCAGGAAAACAATGAAGCGCCATGGTCGTCCGCATGCCTTCGTAACCGACAAGCTGCGCTCCTACGGCGCCGCGCTGAAGGAAATTGGCGCGGCGGACCGGCAGGAAACCGGCCGTTGGCTGAACAACAGGGCGGAGAACTCACCCCTGCCGTTCCGACGACGAGAAGGGGCGATGCTGCGCTTCCGGCGTATGCGAAGTCTGCAGAAATTCGCTGCCGTCCATTCTTATGTGCACAATCATTTCAACCAGGAACGCCACCTCTACTCACGCCAGAACTTCAAGCTCAACCGCGCCGCCGCTCTCGCTGAGTGGCGTCAACTTTGTTCCGGGTAAGTTCGGGCTACGCGCAGGTTTCTGAGACCAGTTCGAAACGGTCTGACAGCTCCTCTGCGGATGCTGCAAGGCGCTGGCGTCATCTGGCGCGAACAGGCTGAGACCATTCCGCCTGCGGTGACCTATGGCCTGACGTCGCGCGGCAACGACTTGCGAAGCGTTCTCGACGCACTGGGAGAGATTGCACATAATTGGGAACACGAGGGCGTCTTCGCAGGCGAGGGAGGTGGTCGGCATGAGGTTCAGTAAAGTTGACGATGTGCTCAGAGGGGCCAGGACCGTTTTCCTGAAATGTGGCTTCGAAGGTGCCAGTGTCGATGCGATTGCCGAGGAAGCGAAAGTATCCAAGGCAACCCTTTATGCTCATTGTCCAAGCAAGGAACAGCTCTTTCTGATCGTTGTGCAAGCGGAATGCGACAGGCTCTCGGCCGAAATATCTCGACCGCTATCAAGCAGAGAAGATCCGCGAAGCGTCCTGGAAGAGCTCTCACGGCGCATGATCGACCTTGTGATGGATGATGACTACATTCGTCTATTGCGTTCCTGCATTGGTGCGGTTTCGGTTCTGCCCGAGGCAGGCGACATATACATGGAAGCGGGCCCTAGGCGGGCCACCAGAATTGTCGGGCAGATCCTTCAAGGCATGCGCGATGCGGGATCTCTGTACGTGCAGGACTGCCATACAGCCGCCAGCCAGTTCATTCATCTCTCCCTGTCCGGCGTCATCATGCCGAGACTGTTGGCGCTCGAGTCCCGGATCGATGTATCTGAACACTCCAGTACAGCTACTGACGCCTTTCTAGACATCTATTCCGCGGGCAATAGCTCGATGTAGCGGTAGGAGGCCATTCAGGTGGCTTCACGTGCTCGTGACAGCAGGCGCGATGCTCTTTTGACGCGATGTCCACCAGACGCTTGACGTAGGTGGTGACAAGATCTAGTTACCACCCGAACTTAACCGTCCGGATGGTACAGAAATGACGGGTCGCGTACACGCTGCGGGAGAAGGAAATGCCTCGCGGAGGATCCTCGAGGCGGCGCGTGCGGTCGCCGCGCGTGAGGGGGCAGGAAAAATAACGATCGACGCCGTCGCAAAGGAGTCCGGCCTGAGCAAGGGCGGGGTGCTTTACAACTATCCGACGAAGAAAGCCCTGCTATCCGGACTTTTGAACCAGATGCTCTCGGCGCATCGCGGACTCCTTGACGATCTGCCCGAGCGGCTGCCCTCGCGCACGTTGCGAGGACACCTTGAAACCATCACCCGATCCAAGGATGTGGACGATGACCTGTCCATGGCGATACTCGCCGCCGCGGCCTCGGATCCACAGCTGCTAGATCCACTCCGCGTTGAGCTGACCGGCGATCTTGAGCGCATCCTGTCCGACACGAAGGACGCTCCGGCTGCCATGATTGCCGTCCTGGCGATCCAGGGTCTGAGATTCCAGAAGCTTTTGAAGCTTCCAGATGGTGGCGCGGACATCGGGGAACGCGTCATCGAACGTTTGAGGACCATGATCAATGAACTCGAATAGAAAGACACGACGTTTGAAGCAATTAATGTCTGTTGTCTTGGTCGCAGGCGTGGCTGCCGTTGCAATTCCGTTCGCTCCGTCGTTCCTGACCGACGTGCTTGCTCAGACCGCGACGGGCACCACGGAGGCAGATGTTGACACACGGCCTGGGGCGAACGAGGAGCGACCGATTACAGTCGAAGTCACCCGTGTGATCAGTCGCTCCGTCAATCAATCCCGCACCGTCGCAGGTCGCGTCGAACCCGCCCGGACAGTGGATTTTGCGTTTCAGATATCGGGGCAGATCGTTCGGCTCGCGGTGGAGCCCGGCGACAGTGTTCGCGCGGGCGACGTTATTGCCGAGCTCGATCCGGTCGATTTCGAGCTCGCGGCTGACCGGGCGCAGGCGTCCTTCGATCTTGCGAATTCCGAACTTGATCGCGCGGCAGGTCTCGCCGAGCGTGGTGTCGCGGCCGACGCCCGGCTCGAGACTGCGCGCGCCCAATTCGCGCAGGCAGACGTAGCGCTGCGCGAGGCACGGCGGCGTCTCTCACAGACCCAGATCGTCGCGCCGTTCGACGCGATCGTGGCACGTACCTTCGTCGAGGAATACGTCAACATTACTTCGGCCGCCCCCGTCGCACGCTTGCAGGATCTCAGTGAGATGCTGGTCGTGATATCGCTGCCGGAGGAACTTGCGGCCATTGCGCGAGCGACGCCCGGCACCTTCCACATCATGGCGAGTTTCCCAGCCGTGCCGGGTTACACGGCGCCTCTCGTGCTTCGGTCCTTTGCGACCGATGCCGACCAGACGGCGCAGACCTACGATCTGGAATTCGCCATCACCGGCGATATCGACGCACGCTTGCTGCCAGGAATGACTGCGGATGTTCGCATTTCCATTGCGGCAGAAGAAAGTCGCCCACAAGCCATCATCGTTCCGGTTTCAGCGGTGGACACGACGAGCCGACCCAATCCTTCTATCTGGGTCTACAATGAATCATCCGGCCAGGTCTCGCGCAGGGCAGTTCAACTGGGCCTGCCCGTTGATGACGAGGTTGTCATTCTGGATGGCCTGGAGGGCAACGAACTGGTCGTTTCGGGCGGCTGGTGGCGGCTCAGCGCCGATCAGGCAGTCGTCGTTTCGGATTTTTGATCTCATTCTCTTGGCAGGACAAAAATAGTTCATGGCACTCAGCATTTCACGCGCAAGCATCAAGCGCCCCGTCGCGGTCTGGCTTGCGATCATCTTCTGTCTGTTTGGTGGCTACTGGGGGCTGAACACGGTCGGCCGTCTGGAAGATCCGAGCTTTACCCTCAAGACCGCGCTCGTCTTCGTGCCCTATCCCGGCGCCACGGCCGTCGAGGTCGAGGAGGAAGTCGCGGACGTCATCGAAAACGCATTGCAGCAAATGAAGCAACTCGACCGGATCGAATCCAGGTCGATGCCGGGCATGGCGCAAATCACCGTCGATATCGAGATGACCTATGGCCCGGACGAGATCGCGCAGGTCTGGGATGAGATGCGCCGTCGCATCCGCGACGTCGAAGGGGAACTTCCCGCAGGGGCCCGAGCACCCATCATAAATGACGATTTTGGCGACGTCTTCGGCATGTTCTATGCGGTGACGACCGAAGGTCTGACCCCGCAGGAGCAACGTGATCTCGCGAGGTCCTTGCGGGTCGGACTCGTCACTGTCGACGGGGTCGCAAATGTCGAGGTTCAGGGCCTCGCCGAAGAAGTGGTCACCATTTCGATCCCGTCCGCCCGCCTCACCGGACTTGGGATTCCGCCCAACCAGATACTCGGTCTTCTCACGGACGAGAACCAGGTGTTCACCAATGGCGAGATAACCGAGGGCCCTGCCCGTATCGGCCTGTCGGTTCCGCCGGGTTATGTAACACCCGAAGGACTTGAAAAACTGCGGCTTGGCGTGGCCGGA
>CAZCDY010000201.1:0-6151 GCA_964497145.1 uncultured Gammaproteobacteria bacterium | reverse complement strand
CCGCCGAAGACGCACGGCGTGCAGGGCAACGGGTAGGGCGGAATAGCGCAAGCGTGTTCCGCCGAAGGCGCACGGCGTGCAGGGCAATGGGTAGGGTAGAAGAGCGCAAGCATATCCCGCCGAAGACGCACGGCGTGCAGGGCAACGGGTAGGGCGGAATAGCGCAAGCGTATTCCGCCGAGGGCAGTCAGCGTTCTGCCATCGCCGCCAGCAGGTTCTTCGGCAGGCCGAATACCACGGTCTCGGACTCGCCACTGTCCTCTTCCACGGTCTCCGCGCCCCATTCCTGCAGCTGTCTGATAACGTTTTCCACCAGCACCTCCGGCGCCGAGGCGCCGGCACTCAGACCCACGGTCCCCACGCCATGCAGCCATTCACGCCGGATGTCCTCCGGGCCGTCGATCAGATAGGCCGGGCGGTTCTGTTTTTCGGCGATCTCCTTGAGACGATTGGAGTTCGAGCTGTTGGGTGAGCCCACCACCAATACCAGATCGCAGTTCATGGCCAGACGTGTCACGGCATCCTGGCGATTCTGGGTGGCGTAGCAGATGTCGTCCTTGCGCGGCCCGCGTATGCTTGGGAAACGCCGCTGCAAGGCGGCGATCACCAGCGCGGTATCGTGCATCGACAGGGTTGTCTGGGTGACGAAGGCAACCTGATCCGGATTACGGATCAGCAATTCGTCGACATCCTCCGGCGTCTCAACCAGGTAGATGCCGGACTCTTCATCGACGCAGCGATACTGGCCCATGGTGCCTTCCACCTCGGGGTGTCCCTTGTGACCGATCAGCACCACCTCGTGGCCGGCCTTGCAGTGTCGCGCGACCTCCAGGTGTACCTTGGTGACCAGCGGGCAGGTGGCATCGAAAACGGTCAGGTCGCGTTGCTGGGCCTCTTCGCGTACCTGCTGCGACACGCCGTGCGCGCTGAAGATCACCGTGCCCTCGTCCGGGATCTCGCTCAGTTCGTCGACGAACACGGCACCCCGGTCGCGCAGGCGCTGTACGACGAAGCGATTGTGTACGACCTCGTGGCGGACATAAATGGGTGCACCAAAGGTATCGAGCGCACGTTCGACGATCTCGATGGCACGGTCCACCCCGGCACAAAATCCGCGGGGATTGGCGAGTAGTATCTTCATGCGCGGATTGTCCTGGGCCGCTGGAGGCATTTCAAGCCCAAAGTCCCGGTGCCTTTTGGTGTTGGAAAGCCTACGACGCTTCGGTGTCTCGTGCTGGCGGTGAAACGCTGATTATCTCGACCTGGAAGGCGATCTCGTGACCTGCCAGGGGGTGGTTGAAGTCGACCTCGACCTGGCCGTTTTCCACGCCCAGGATCGTACCCGCGGCCTCTTCTCCATTGGGTAAGGCAAAGGCGATGATCTGGCCGGTCTCCGGCGTGAACTCGCCATCGAAATCGCTCATCGGCATGTACTGGATGAGACCGGGGTCGCGGGGGCCATAGGCCTGATCGGGCAGCAGTTTTAGCGTCTGGGTATCACCGGCCTTGAGACCGTAAAGCGCCAGCTCGAGCCCGGGTTGCAGGGTGCCGTCACCCATCTGCAGATCGACCGGTTCCTCACCGAAGGTCGACACCGCCTCGGTGCCGTCCTCGAGTGCTATCGACAGGTGCAGCGTGACCGGGCAGCCCGGGAATATCTCCTGGTCTGTGCTCATCCCGCCCCCTGCGGGGTCTGTGCCGCGGCAATCTCGCGCAGCGTCGGCAGACTGATCTCAAGGCGGTCGGCGTGCTGCAGCGCCCTTGCCAGGCGGGCAGGCGCGCTGCGTCCCATGCAGCGGTGATCCGGGTCTCCCTCAAATGCCTCGACCATGGCGGCGATCAGCTCGTCGTTGTCGAAGTTCGCCCCGGTCAGGCCTTCCTGCAGAGCGATGACCTCGTTCGCCACCGCACGTGCAAACGGCTGGTGTTCCGCCCACAGTTCGGCCACCGTGCCGCCGGTTCGCAGACCGGCGATATTGCTGGTCAGGATATAGAGGTTCTTGACCACCAGTTCGAACCGCATGTCGCGCGCCCGTTTGACCCGTTTGACCGGGATGTCCAGCGTGCCGAGGGCCCTGGCAAGCAGCTTTGCCCGCGGTCCGTGGGCGGGGGAGGGAATGATCACTTTGGAGTCCTGGCCCTTCTTCTTTTCGAACCAGACCGAGATCACGGTGACGTCATCGAGTTGACTGTAATCGGCGGGCAGCAGTTCGTTCTGCAGCAGGGCGAGACGTTTGCGCCAGACTTTGGGGATGTTTTTCAAGACGTTGGCCAGTTCGGCCTCGGCCACGGCCACCAGCACCAGCTGCGGGGCCGGTAATGCCTTCGCCAGTTTGCTCATGTCGCTGTCGCGGTTGACCGGGTACACCGGATGCCCCAGACGCAGCAGGCCACGCGCGAACACACTGCCCATCTCGCCGATCCCGATCACCACAACCGGTTTTTTCGCCATCGTTTAAACGCCCTTCTGCCAGGTGATTTCTGCGCCTCCGTCCTTGCGTGCCAGCACGCGGGCCAGCACGAACAACAGGTCCGAGAGGCGGTTGAGATATTTGCTGCTGGCGGAGTTTACCGGCTCCTCTCGCGAAAGTCGCAGCAGCTCGCGTTCGGCGCGACGGCAGCTGGTGCGTGCAAGGTGGCAGCGTGCCGCCGCTTCGTTGCCGCCGGGCAGGATGAACTCCTCCAGGGCGGGAAGGCCTGCATTGAACCCGTCCAGGGCCTGCTCCAGCGCCGTGGTCTGCGCATCTTTGATGTGTTCCGTGCCGGGTATGGCCAGTTCACCACCGAGGTCGAACAAACGATGCTGAACGGCCTGCAGCAGCCGGTCGACGGGCGTGTCCAGGGGCTCGGCACGCAACAGGCCGATTGTCGAGTTGAGTTCATCCACGGCACCTATCGCCTCGATCCGGGCGTGGTCTTTCGGCAGGCGGCGGCCGTCGGCCAGGCCGGTGCTGCCATCGTCTCCGCTACGGGTGTAGATTCGCGTCAGGCGCTTGGCCACGCTCATTCCTCCAGCTGGTAGCTGACCCCGATCCAGAAGTTGCGTTCCGGGGCCGGATTGAAACCGTCGCCCGCAAAGGACGTCGAACCGGTCTCGCTGTACTCTTCATCGAACAGGTTATTCATCCTGGCGCTCAGACGCCAGTTGCCCAGGTCGCGGTGCACTACCAGATTGGCGACCGTATAGGCGTCCAGCGGCTTGGACGAGTTGTCATAGTCCGAACCGAGGTATTGTTCGTCAATGTACTCGACGTCCAGGCGCCCAAACCATTCGAGCGTCGGCCGGTACTCCACGTAACAGTTTGCCTTGTGCTCGGGCACCAGCGGCACCCGGCTGCCGTCGTGAACGCCGCTGGTTATCTCGGCATCGAGGTACTCGTAGCCGGCACCGACGCGCAGGCCCTGTGCAAGGTTGCCGTCGATCGAGAGCGCGGCACCGTTGCGGCGGCTGTGGGACAGGTTGACGTTGGTGAAGGTGATGGCATCGAAGCTGATCTCGTCCTTGAGTTTGAGGTGGTAGGCACGCGCGGTGAGACTGACGCCGCCGGCTGCGTATTCTGCACCGGTCTCGTACGAGATGCCGCGCTGGGTTTTGAGGCCGACCGGCTGGCCGAACGGCACATTGGTGTGTTCGTCGACCTTGGCGAAGCGGTAGTTCTGGTCGGCACGCAGGAACAGTCGCCAGGCCTGTTCCGGGCGGTAGCTGAATCCCAGCGAACCGACCGTGACCGAGTCGTCCAGGTCCACCCCCACGCCATTGTTGTCGATATCGTCGTCCACCCGCGCGTACCTTATGCCGGCGGTGACCGAAAGATTCGCTGCCAGGGAGTGGTTGACCTGGCCGTACCAGGCGACGATGTCCTGGTCGTCGCCCTGCAGTCCGAATGAGGTGCGCAGTGAATAATCGGTCGACAGTATGTCCATACCCAGGGTAACGACCGTGTCGTCGAGACGCCCGATCAGGCGCGGCGTAAACTCGGTCGAATCGCGATCCTGGGTTGATTTGCTGCCCGGGAAGCCGCGGAAGCTCTGCACGAAGTCGCGGTCGTCATCGCGCAGGGCCAGTTCCGCCTCCAGGCGCCAGTGGCCGTCCAGCATCTGGCTGGTGCCAAGGCGCAGCACGCTGCTGTCGGTATCGAGGTAGTCGTTGTCAAACACCGCCTGGCGGCGGTCCTCCTTGACTTCGCTGGCCAGCAGGGCCCCCGGGGTCTGCACATAGTCGTGCAGATACTGTGCGTCGATATAGCTGTATCCGGCATGGTGCTCTATTTCCAGTCGTGCATCGATGCGTTCCATGCGGCTGGCGTTGCGATCGCGGTAGTTGTCGCTGTCGCGCTTGTGTGCCTGCAGACTCAAGCCGGCGTTTTCGCCGATCAACTCGGTGAGACCCCCCATGAGTTCCCAGCCATCGTAGCTGCCGGCGCCTGTGCGGGCGCGCCGACTGCGCGTATCTGGTCGTTTGGTGACGATATTGATCAGGCCGCCGACCGCCTGATTGCCGTACAGGGTGCCGGCACTGCCCTCGACGATCTCGATCTGGGCGACGCTGCTGAGGTCGATGCTGTTCAGATACAGCGAGGCGCTGTCGGTCGCCGGGTTGATCTTGCGACCGTTGATCATGACGGCCACGTTGGACTGTGCCGTGCTGCCGAAGCCGCGCATGTCTATCCTGGCGTTGCCCCCGTCGCCAATGCCGTCGGAAACATGCACTCCGGTGACGTTGCGCAACAGTTCGGTGACGCTGCGCGCACCACTGTCCTCGATCGCCTGCTGGTCGATGATGGTCGCTGCGGCCGGGATGTCCAGGCTGTGCTCCGGGGTACGTGCGGCACTCACCAGCACCTGGGGCATTGAGGTCTCGCCGAGCACGATATCGGACAAGAGGAGGCCGACGGCCAAGGCGCGCAAAAGCATTTTTTGTTCCCATGACAGCGCCCGCCGCGCTGCGGTCCGGTATCACGGGGGAATTCGAGGGAATGCGGACCGGCTCCCGGAGGACCGGGGCCAGCACCACCAACCCATATCGCCCGCCGCAACACGATGAGTGAATGCCGGGGGCCGGTATACGGACTGAGGGGCCGGCACTGGATGCCGTGGCGCTGCGCCTTCCCACGTCGATGACGCAGTGGCGTGCTTGCAGCGGGTTTGACCCGATCACCGTTGCGGGGGCAGTGCCGGAATCATCCTGTCGTGGATACACCGGCTTCCCGTTTAACCCCTGATTCTGACGAGAGGGGCACCTCTGGCGAGGCGTAGGACGATAAACCCGGGGCTTGGTTAGGGTCAAGCCGCCCGGTGAGTCCGGGCGGCGGGGGGGGTTACTTCAGCAGTTCCTGGGTAACGAAAACATAGCCGAGCACACAGGAGAGCGCGACCACCAGGATCATCTGCAGCACGATGCAAGTGCCGGGAATATCACTGCAGACCTTGCCGAAAGTACAACTCAAGAAAGACTTCACTAATTACGCCTCCGGATCCGCTTTTGGGGCTTGTATTTTTCCTGCAACTCTCGGATTTTAAATTAGAAAATGCTAATTTGGTGTCCATCGAGTTAGCCGATACTGGCACGCATTCGAGGACATGACAAGGCCGTTACACGACGAATTTGGACAAATTTCCTAATCCAGGTTAAGTGCCTGTATTGGAAATAAGTTTGAGTGTTTTGCTGGGTTATGTCCCGGTCGTCTGGAAGGGGTGTTCTGCATCAGAGACTTGCCGCACCAAGGGCCATTGACGGGCACCGGCACAGGGTTATTTCGCCGGGAACTTGCCGTATCCTTGCTGCCCGGGACGGCGGGCGCCGTAACACGTTTTTCAGACCTGGAGATTGCCCGATGGACATCAATGGCCCGATCAAAGTGGGTGTGGTCGAACCCTCACCCGAGGGAAACTACGAGCTGCACATCAACTTTACCGACGATTTCAAGGCCGCCGAGCTGGCTGCCCAGGGCGAGGCTTTTCGTGCCTACCTGGCGGGACTGGATGCCGCTCTGAAGGGCGATCTCGACGGGCGTGATGCGCAGGGCGTGATGCTTGTACAGCAGATCTGCGAGCAGCTGCAGCCGCATGTCGAGGCCGGCGAGATCCCGCTGTCAGAGACCCTGGTAATCGAGGTGAAGCGCACACCGGGCGTGAACCTCGCGGATCTGCT
>CAZCDY010000200.1:0-6178 GCA_964497145.1 uncultured Gammaproteobacteria bacterium | reverse complement strand
ACCTGATGTACGAGGGCGGCATCGCCAACATGAACTACTCGATCTCCAACAATGCCGAGTACGGTGAGTACGTCACCGGCCCGCAGGTGATCAATGACGAGAGCCGCTGGGCCATGCGTGAGGCGCTGAAGAACATCCAGAACGGTGAGTACGCGAAGAAGTTCATCCTCGAGGGCCAGTCCGGCTATCCGGAGATGACGGCGCATCGTCGCAACAATGCGGCGCATCAGATCGAGGTGGTCGGCGAGCAGTTGCGTGGCATGATGCCGTGGATTCAGAAGATCGTTGACAAGTCCAAGAACTGACCCCGGATAATTTCCCCGGCCGGGACGGTTGGACAGGGCCGAGGGCCGCTCGAAAGATAGTCGGCCATCGGCCCTGGCTGTCGTGACTTGCCTTATACTTGCTGCCATGGAATCTGAATCAGCCAAGACAGTCGGGCCCGACGGCAAGCAGCCCAAACGCGGCCGTGGCATCTACCTGTTGCCCAATCTGTTTACCACAGCCGCGCTGTTTGCCGGCTTTTATGCGGTGCTCGCGGCAATGAACGGCCAGTTCGAGAAGGCGGCTATCGCGATTTTCCTGGCAATGATCCTGGATGGTCTGGACGGTCGTGTGGCGCGCATGACCCACACGCAGACCGCATTCGGCGCAGAGTACGACAGCCTGTCAGATATGGTGGCCTTTGGTCTCGCGCCTTCTCTGGTCATGTACGAGTGGAGCCTGTCCAGTCTGGGCAAGCTGGGCTGGCTGGCGGCCTTCATCTATACCGCCGGCGCGGCACTCCGCCTCGCACGTTTCAATTCGCGCCTGGACACGGCGGACAAACGCTTTTTCACCGGTCTGCCGAGCCCTTCGGCTGCAGCCATACTGGCGGGTTTCGTCTGGGTGGTGGTGGATAATGACCTGCGTGGCGAGGACCTGGCCTGGCCGGCGCTGATACTGACCGCGGGAGCCGGCCTGCTGATGGTCAGCAATATCCTGTTCCACAGTTTCAAACAGATCGATTTCAAGGGCAAAGTCCCGTTCTTCGCGATCGTGGCGGTGATGCTCGCATTCGCCGTGATTCTGACCGAGCCGCCGCTGGTTCTGTTCGCGATTTTCCTGGCATACACGGTCTCCGGGCCGCTGCTTGCCTTCAAGCGGCTGCTGAAGAAGCGCAAGAGCAGTGAGACGGTCAGCGACAGGCCCAGCTAGCGCTTGGCATCATGGGGTGCCTGCACTAAAGTCGGGCACTATCACAACGGTGTAAGAGAAGGCATCGTTCGGCCCCGTTCCGCGACGTTTTCTCGATCCTTACCCCCTACCGTCTTCGAACCTAAATCGCCGGGCCAATCCGCCTGGCTGGAGCAGACATGAGCCAGGACAGACTGATCATCTTCGACACCACCCTGCGTGATGGCGAGCAAAGCCCCGGCGCATCGATGACCAGGGACGAGAAGGTGCGTATAGCCAAGGCTCTGGAGAAGATGCGAGTCGATGTCATCGAGGCCGGGTTCCCGATTGCCAGTGTGGGTGACTTTGAAGGCGTGCGGGCGGTTGCCAATGCGGTCAAGGATTCCACCGTGTGTGGCCTTGCGCGGGCGCTGGAGCCAGATATCGCGCGCGCCGGCGAGGCGCTCAAGGCGGCCAATTCGGGGCGCATACACACTTTTATTGCGACATCGCCGGTGCATATGGAGCGCAAACTGCGGATGACGCCGGACAAGGTCGTGGAGCAGGCCGTATGGGCGGTCAAGCGCGCGCGAGATTTTACCGACAACGTGGAATTCTCGGCCGAAGATGCGGGACGCTCCGAGCTGGATTTTCTATGCCGCATCTTCGAGGCCGTGATCGATGCGGGTGCGACCACGATCAATGTGCCGGATACGGTGGGATACAACGTACCCAACCAGTTCGGTGAGACCATCCGGCAATTGATGGAGCGCATCCCCAATTCCGACAAGGCGGTGTTCTCGGTGCATTGCCACAATGACCTGGGCCTCGCGGTCGCCAACTCCCTGTCTGCGGTAATGAATGGTGCGCGCCAGGTCGAGTGCACCATCAACGGCCTGGGTGAACGCGCGGGCAATGCCTCACTGGAGGAGGTGGTCATGGCGGTGCGAACCCGCCAGGATGTCTTCAGCTGCGACAGCAAACTCGATACCAGCCAGATCGTGACCTGCTCGAAGCTGGTATCCAGTATTACCGGTTTTCCGGTGCAACCGAACAAGGCGATCGTCGGTGCCAACGCCTTTGCACACGAGTCCGGCATTCACCAGGACGGTGTACTCAAGCATCGTGAGACCTACGAGATCATGCGCGCCGAGGACGTCGGCTGGACCCGCAACCGGATGGTCCTGGGCAAGCATTCCGGCCGAAATGCTTTCCGCAGCCGCCTCGAGGAACTCGGTATCGTGTTCGACAGCGAGGAGGAACTGAACACGGCCTTCGCGCGTTTCAAGGATCTTGCCGACAAAAAGCACGAGATCTTCGACGAAGACCTGCAAGCCCTGGTCACCGAGAAGGGAATCGACGAGGAGAACGAACGCGTCCGACTGGTGTCGCTACGGGTGGTGTCCGAGACCGGCGAGACACCGAATGCGAACGTGACTCTGTGTGTCGATGGTGACGAGCGTACGGTATCGGCGGAGGGTGGCGGCCCGGTTGACGCGGCCTATCGTGCGATCGAGGCGCTGGTCAAGACCGGTGCTGATCTCAAGCTTTACTCAGTCAACAACATCACCAGCGGTACCGACAGCCAGGGTGAGGTGACGGTCCGTCTGGAGAAGGGTGGACGATTGGTCAATGGTCAGGGTGCCGATACCGATATCGTCATCGCGTCGGCCAAGGCCTACATAAACGGGGTCAACAAGCTTCTGGAGCCGGTGCAGCGTGCGCACCCCCAGGGTGGCGACGTCTAGCGATGGATGTCAGGCGGCGCGCCTGTCTGCAGGCCATGGGTGTCGATCTCTGGGTGCCGAGGACGGATCGAGTCGGTGCAGCCGAGGCCCGAGGGTTCTGGGTTGGACGGGGTGGATCCGGGGGTTCCGGAACTGCCGATGCCGCGCCTGCCACCCTGCCGACAGAGAGTTCATCACCGGGTACCGAGTCAGGCTCCTCCCCGGTCCCGGATCCTCAGCTGTCCCCCCTCGATGCCATTTCCGGCCTCGCTTGGGACGGTCTGCGTGAGGCCGTCGTCAACTGCCGCAGCTGCGATCTGCACCAGACCCGAACCCAGACGGTTTTCGGCGCAGGGGACAGGAACGCAAGTCTGATGGTGGTCGGCGAGGCGCCGGGCGCCGACGAGGACCGACAGGGGGAGCCCTTCGTCGGTCGTGCCGGACAATTGCTGAACGCGATGCTGGAGGCGATCGGCTTCGCCCGTGAACAGGTCTTTATCGCGAACATTATCAAGTGCCGACCACCCGGTAACCGTGATCCCCATATCGAGGAAACGAACGCCTGTCAGCCATTTTTGCATCGACAGATTGCGTTGCTGCAGCCGCAGTTGATCTTGTCGGTCGGACGGATATCGGCGCACAAGCTGCTGGGGACCGAAGACCCGGTCGGTCGTTTGCGCGGACGCATCCATCGATTCGACCCCGGCGACATCCCTCTGATCGTCACCTATCATCCGGCCTATCTGCTGCGGCGACCGCAGGAAAAATCCAAGGCCTGGCAGGATCTGCAGGCCGCCTATCGGCAGCTGAATCAGGCATGAGCTTCTGGTTGCCGCGGCGTCTGGCTGTCTATAATTCCGGGATAAGCCAGCCCTGACCGGACGATCCGCCAGATGAGCGCTGTTTTACAGGATCCAACCCTCTCCATCCGGCCGATGAGCAAGGACGACCTCGCGTCGGTGATCGTCGTGGAGTCCAGTGCCTACAGCCACCCCTGGTCGGAGGGAATCCTGTTTGACTGCCTGCGAGTGGGTTACAGCTGCTGGGTGTGCGAACTGGACGAACACATCGTGGGGCATGCCGTGATGTCGGTTGCCGTCGGCGAGGCCCATCTGCTCAATATCTGTGTCAGCCCCGATTGGCAGGGGGTGGGCGTGGGCCGACGCCTGCTCAGACGGATGCTGCGTATCGCCGGCGAGCGTCAGGCGGATACGATGTTTCTGGAGGTTCGGGCATCGAATGAGGGTGCGCGGGGCCTGTATGAGTCGGAGGGCTTCGGCGAGATCGGTCGTCGGGTCGCCTATTACCCGGCGAGTGGCGGGGGACGGGAGGATGCCCTGGTTTATGCAAAGGCGATCTTCTAACCCTGACAGAGGCCAGGTTGCTTGATTAGGACCGATCGAATCCGGTTCAGACACTCGGCGAAGCATCGCCGCTTCCGATATAATCGCGCTCCTTTGCTGACTATGCAGTTTTCATGGCCGATCTCGACACAGAACGCGCGAAACGGCGTACCTTCGCCATTATTTCTCACCCGGACGCCGGTAAAACGACCCTGACCGAAAAGCTGCTGCTGTTCGGGGGCGCGATTCAGCTCGCAGGCACGGTGAAGGGGCGCAAGGCGGCGCGACACGCGACATCCGACTGGATGGAGCTGGAAAAGCAGCGTGGTATCTCTGTGACCTCATCGGTCATGCAGTTTCCTTACAAGGGCAAGGTCATCAATCTGCTGGACACGCCCGGCCACGAGGACTTTTCGGAAGACACCTATCGCACCATGACCGCCGTCGATTCGGCGCTGATGGTGATCGACGTCGCCAAGGGCGTTGAGGAGCGAACCATCAAGCTGATGGAGGTCTGCCGCCTGCGTGATACCCCGATCCTGACCTTTATCAACAAGCTGGACCGCGAGGGCCGCGATCCGATCGAACTCCTCGACGAGGTCGAGGCGGTCCTGGGGATTGAGTGTGCCCCGATCACCTGGCCGATCGGTATGGGCAAGCGCCTCAAGGGCGTCATCGATCTGCGCGACGAAATGGTGCATCTGTACGATCCGCACCATGGGGGGCGTATTGCCGAGGGTGAGAAGATCCAGGGGCTGGACAATCCGCGTCTGGACGAGTTGCTGGGTGATCTCGCGGACGAACTTCGCGATGAGGTCGAGCTGGTCCGTGGTGCCAGCAACGAGTTTGATATCGATGCCTACCTGCGTGGTGAGCAGACTCCGGTCTTTTTCGGTTCTGCGATAAACAACTTCGGTGTCGAGGAGCTGCTGGATGCGTTCTCGGAATATGCGCCGGCGCCGCGTGGCCGTGACACGGAACAGCGCAGGGTCGAGCCGGGTGAGCCCAAGTTCACCGGTTTCGTGTTCAAGATCCAGGCAAACATGGATCCGGCCCACCGCGACCGGGTCGCCTTTCTGCGGGTCTGCTCCGGCAGCTACAGGAAGGGTATGAAGATGAAGCATGTCCGCATCGGCAAGACTGTGCAGGTGGCCAATGCCATTACCTTCCAGGCCGATGAGCGTGCCCACGTCGAGGAAGCCTGGCCAGGCGACATTATCGGTCTGCACAATCACGGCACCATTCAGATCGGCGATACCTTCACCGAGGGTGAAGATCTCAAGTACACCGGGATTCCGTACTTTGCGCCGGAGCTTTTTCGCCGTGTGGTGCTGAAAGATCCTTTGAAGATGAAGCAGTTACAGAAGGGTGTGCTGCAGCTGAGCGAAGAGGGTGCGACCCAGGCGTTCCGCCCTCTGCGCAACAATGAGCTGATCCTGGGGGCTGTCGGCGTGCTGCAGTTTGACGTCGCGGCGCATCGTCTGAAAGGCGAATACGGGGTTGATGCCGTGGTTGAACCGGTGGGCGTGCAGGCGGCGCGGTGGGTGGTCTGTGAAGACGAAAAGGAGCTCAAGCGCTTTCGCGAGAAGGCCTACGAAAACCTCGCCGAAGATGGGGATGGCCAGCTGGTCTACCTGGCCCCGACCCGGGTCAACCTCAACCTGACCCTGGAGCGCTGGCCGGATATGAAATTTCTGGCGACGCGTGAGTTGTAAAGCATACTTTGCACTGAGGTTTGGCCCGATCCCGGAGCCCAATCTCGTTGACCGATGATGGAGAGACGATGGAAACCGAAAGAGTCAAAGCGCTCATCGAGGCGGGTCTGCCAGGTGCCAAGGTCGAGGTGACCGGTGACGGCCGGCATTTCGAGGCGGTCGTCGTAAGTGATGCCTTTGAGGGTAAGTCACTGATTCAAAGGCATAGAATGGTGCTGGCGACAGTCAATGCTGAGAT
>CAZCDY010000199.1:0-6186 GCA_964497145.1 uncultured Gammaproteobacteria bacterium | reverse complement strand
TGAGAGCCCGCTGATCGATCGTATAGCTGAAAACGTCTGCGGTGAGATCGACCTTGATGATCGAGGCCAGCTTGACATCACAAACGGCCTGATAGAAGCGTGCCGTCGCGCCACTGTCTGACAGTTTGCGACCGCGATAACGCTGTCCGGCATCCTGGTCATCCAATTTGCCTGTCAGCCGTTTGGCCTCATCTTCAAGTGCTTTGATGCGCTGATCCCGACGATTCGTCAGTTCTTTCGCCAACGTCGGACGATGCGCAACGATCAGCCGATGGCCTTGCCACTCGAATTCACCGACGACCTCGTCGGTGGCATCGCCACAGTCGTCGCGGTGAAACCTGGCGAGCAGTTTGTCGAAATCGCTGTAGCGGCGCGCGGGCACGGCCAGAATGAATTCCAACGGTTTTCCATTGACTTCAATGTGTTTGACCGCGTCAAGGTTATCCAGCGAGAGCAAGCCGCGATCGGCGACGAGTACGACACGCCGGATCGGAAAACGCGACAGCACCCGCTCGATCGTCGGCACCAAGGTCCGCGTTTCGGCACTGTTACCGGCAAACACTTCGTGATGGATCGGCAAGCCTTCGGCGGTTTGCACCACGCCGAGCATGACCTGGCGCGCAATATCGCCTTCCTTCGCCCTGCCATACTGGCGCAATTCGCCGCAGCCAACCTGACTATCGCCTGCCGTGCGAATCGTCGTCAGATCGTAGAACACGATCGACAATTCCTGATCGATCAAAGGCCGCAGTAGCGTGGCCGTGACTTTCTCCAAAGCGTCCGCGCAATCGGTCAATGTATCCATCGTGCGCAGTAGGCGTTGGTGCGTCACGCTCTCAAACGGCACCTCCGGTACCAACGTGCCTTCCAGCCAGCGACTGATACCCAGCTTTGATTCCGGATCGCACAGTCGATTGAAGACCATGACGCGCAGCAGCTTTTCCGCATCGAAGCGCCGGCGAGGTCGTAAGACACGGCGAAACGCCTCGGCAAAGCCCAGTTCCTGCCAGAGCGCGGTCAGCATCCACGTATCACCCACCGTCAACGCGGGCGCGAAAGACACGCTGCCGGTACCCTCATCCATGGTCGGTTGATCGGCCGCACGTAGCAGGCCGTTGATCAGCGCGTTGCTCTCGCCCGCGCGGACCGCTTCGATCCGACCCAGTGTGGCGATCACACGTTGGCGCGGCACACCGGCATCGTCGCGAAACGCTTCGACCAGCTTGACATATCGGCGGCCGCCGGATGACGTGATCTTCACGAACATGTCGCTACTGTAGGAAGCACTTCGTCGACTTTCAAGGGGTCAACGAAAATTTCGTGTCACTACAAGCGAAAAACAGCCGGCGCAGTTAAGTTACTGTTTTTTCTTAAAAAGAAGAGAAATATTGGCTGATTTTCAGTCGCTTACTGTCGAAGTCGGGAAGCCAGCAGCTTGTCAGCGACCGCGTTCTGCAAACAGCAGGGCGCAAGCTTGTAGCGCAGGCGGTGCGCCAGCATCTTGAGTGTATCGGCCTATCCCTCGACAGTTCCCTCCACTCCAGCTCTTACCTACAAACGCCAGACAATGAGCAATTGCGGAGCACTCTCGTTAGTATCCCGATCACCATTCTTGTTTTTCCAATACTGCCATTCTATACCAACGAATAACTCGTCTTTTTTGTCGAACCAGGTTTTACCCAGATCGTAACGGAATTGCGGTTGCGCAAGAATATGGTATGGAATCTTTTCACCGAACTCGTTATCTCGGGAGCCTATATATTCTACATGCCCTTCTATACTGAAACTGTGCCTCCCCACGTCAAACGGCGCAGCCCAGTTAACATCGATCATATAGCTGTCATCTTCCTTAGGTATCCCGCCACCATTAACGCCCTTATTAGCATCGAGGTACAGCGTGAAGTCAGTATTCAGAAACGTAAAGCCAGGAAAATCCCAGGAAAACCGGACGCCGGGCAGGTACTTGCGTATACCGGAATCCCGGCCATAGTTATAACCTAACAATACACCGACATCTTTCACTTTCCAGAACCCGACTGGTCGACCCGTGATTTTTCCTAGGCTAAAGTTCGGATAGATTTCCCCATACAGTTCATTGCCTGTTTCGTCCAGATCTGAATAATCAATAAACATGTATGTATCGCCATATTTCCAACTATTGGCATGCTGGAATGTGTAGACGAAACCGTTTTCTCTGTCGCTTGACCCCGTGAACGGTATCTCGTATCGACCGTATTGAAGCTGCAGCTCTGTAGCCTGATAGAGGAATACTTGAGCACTGACAGGCAAGGCGAAAAATAACACCGTCAGCAGTAAGCTGATTCTCACTAAACTGTTGCTGGAACATTCAATAACCATTAGCTGCTAGCCCTTTCTTTTTGGATGAGTTTCCTGCATTACCAGTGCGATCACGAACGCAGTACAAATTGCGACCAGCAAGGGCCGTCCCGCGAACTGCGCCATTTCAAGCGAGCCAGGCGGGACACCCTCATGCAGACCCAGACCGATCCGCACGCCCGGACGACTGATCATGATGCCGCCGAGAATGAACATGAACCCGTTCACAATCGCCGCCGAAGTCCCGATGTGGTTCTGATCGACTACATCGCTCGCGGTGCTGAACGCAAGCATGTGCGCCGAGTTGCCGAACCCGAACAGGAAACACAGCAGCACGTCAGCGTCGGGGCCGATCGACTGGGTGAAAAGCAGCAACCACAGCGACACGGCCTGAATGGCGATACCTATCAGGGTCGGCAGCTTGCGCCGCCGCAGCTGGTCCGAAATCCATGGCGCAACGAAGCAGCCTGCTGCAAGTCCAAGCCACAGGAACGACGCTGCCACGTTCGCGGTCCCGATGTCGTGGCCGCGCACAGTCAAGAGCTTCGGGCCCCATACGATACCGAGCCCGAGCATGACACCAAAGCAGAGTGCGCCAAACGCCGCCGCCATCCAGACATGCGGTACTCTCGCGACGTTGAGCATCGACCGACCGACACCGGCAAGGAACGACCCGAATCCCTGCCCGGCAAGTGCTTCGATCGGCACCGGATCGCGTAGAAACATCACCGCGACGACTAGCAGCGCAATCCCGAGCACCCCGACATAAATGAAAAGCGCTTGCCACTGGAATATCGTCAGCAGCCAGCTCAGCAGGTTTTGGTTGAACGCCGAGAACAATGAAGCCGAAAACTGCACCAGCCCGAACATGAAGCTGTACTTGGCCCAGCCGAACCACTTGCCGCCGACATAGCCGGCGCCGACAAATCCTGTGCATGCGCCGATGGCGATCAACGCCTGCGACAGCAGCAGCATTTCGAAGTTCCTGGCGTTTGCGAAAACAAATATTCCCAGCGTCACGAGCGCGATCGCAGGAAGCAGTACCGTCCTGGCGCCAAGCCGGTCGAGCAGTGGCCCGCTCACGAACTGGCATAGCGCGAACACCCAGGTAAAGATCGCGGCGACCAATCCGACCTGCGCAATCGACAGGCCGAGGTCTTTCTGGACGCTCGAATTGACGATGGCGTAGCCGGTCTGGAAGCTGAAGTAGTAGACGACGAAAGCGACAGCGATTGCCCAGACCAACCACGCCCTTGGCCCGCCCAGAACGGGCGGGGCGCGGTCTTCCGATGAGCTCATGGCGCTGGTCCTAGCCGTCGCTTTTTGCCGGATAGGTTTCCTTCATCAATATCGCGAAGACCACCGAGAGCGCCAGCGCAACTGTGAGGGGCAGGCCAGCGTACTGCGCCAACTCCAGCGTCTTTGGCTCGAGGCCTTGCTCCAGCCCCAACCCGATGCGGGTGCCGGGGCGCGACATCAGGATACCGCCGACGATGAACATGATGCCGTTAACGATGGCGGCCGAGGTGCCGATCTGATGCCCCTTGACCACGTCCGCTGCCGTGCTGAAGGCCAGCATGTGGTTTGCATTGGCGAAACCGAAAATGAAGCATAGCGTCAAGGCCGTCGTGGCGCTGAGCTGGTCGATGTAGAGCAGGGCGAGCATACACAGAAGCTGAACGATGCACCCTATCACCATCGGTTCCTTGCGCTTGCGGAACACGTCGGACAGGTGCGGCACGACCGCACTGCCCACTGCGAGACCCAGCCACAGCAAGGAAGCGCCCAGGGTGGCTGTACCTGCGCTTAGGCCATGCACCGCCAAAAGCTTGGGCATCCACACCACGCCGAGCGCCAGCAGGGCACCGAACGTGAGTGCGCCGGTTATCGCCGCCATCCACACATGCCCGATCTTTGCGACCTCAATCATGCCGGCAACGACCGAGGCGAAGAATTCGCCAATGCCACCTTTTTGATCGCTGACGACAGGCGTCGGGTTACGGATGTATATGGCGCCTAGCACAAGCAGCACGATGCCAAACGCGCCCGTGAAATTGAACAGCGTGCGCCATGACATCGAGTCGAGGCCCACGCCGATCAGATTCTGCGAGAAGGCGGAGGTCAGCGCAGCCACCAGTTGAACCAGGCCGAACATGAAGCTGAACTTGGCCATGCCGAACCACTGGCCGCCGACGTAGCCCGCACCGACGAAGCCGGTGCACGATCCGATTGCCACCACCACCTGCGACAGCAGCAGCATTTCGAAGCTATTCGCGTTGGCGAATATGAAGATGCCGAGCGTCACCAGTCCGATCGAGATCGGCAGCACCTTGCGTACACCGAGGCGGTCGAGCAGGGCTCCACCGAAGAACTGGCAGATCGCGAATGCCCATGTGTAGATCGCAGCGATGGAACCGACCTTCGCTACCGACAGGCTGAGTTCTTCCTGCACGCTCGGATTGACGATCGCATAGCCGGTTTGGAAGCTGAAGAGATATACCACGAAGGTTACGGCAAGCGTCCAGACCCACCACGCCATGGCACCGCCAAGTTGATGATTGCTATCACTCATTTGCAGAACTCCCTAGACAGGACATTAATCGGATCAATTACTGGTCTTTGCTGTAGCGCAATTCGCCTGCGACATAGGTCGCCTGCACGGCGCGGTCATCGCCCAGCGTCATCTGAATGAATAATGCTTCGTGTATGTCCTCGGCAAATTGCATCCGGTATTCGATGATCGGCGTCGATTTCATGTTGAGCACCACGATGTCGGCCTCCATGCCCGGCGCGATACTGCCGACCTTGTCTTCGATATACATCGAGTGCGCGGTGCCGCGCGTCGCGAGGTAGAGGGCCTGACCCGCGGTCAGCTTGTTGTTGTTGAGCTGGGCTGCCTTGTAGGCCTCGTTCAGCGTCAGGAGGATAGAGAATGACGTGCCCGCGCCGAGGTCGGTGCCCAGACCCACGCGCACCGGGCGCCTCTTGTCCATCGCGCGATGGATGTTGAAGTAGCCTGAACCCAGGAAGAAGTTCGAGGTCGGACAGTGTGATATCGCCGATCCGGTCGCGTGCATGCACTGCATCTCGTCGTCGTCCAGGTGAATACCATGTCCGAACACCGCGCGCGGGCGGCAGAGATTGTGATGGTCGTAGACGTCGAGATAACCCTTGCGCTCAGGGAACAACTCCTTCACCCACGCGATCTCGCCCTTGTTCTCCGAAACATGGGTCTGCATGTAGCAGTCGGGGTGCTCACTCCAGAGCGCTGCCGCGGAGTCGAGCTGATCTGCTGTGCTGGTCGGCGCAAAGCGCGGCGTAATCGCGTACATCAGCCGGTTCTTGCCGTGCCATGTATTTATGAGCGCCTTTGAATCGTCGTAACCGGTCTTGGTAGTATCGAGCAGATAGTCTGGCGCGTTGCGGTTCATCAGCACCTTGCCTGCGGCAATCCGCATCCCGAGCCGCTCGGCCTCTTCGAATAGCGCATCGACCGATTGCGGGAACACCGTGCAGTACACGCAGCTCGTGGTGATACCGTTCCTGAGTTGCTCGTTCAGAAAGACCTTGGCGACCGAGCTCGCGAACGCCTTGTCGGCGAATTTGCGCTCGGTCGGAAAAGTGTACTTGTTTAGCCAGTCAAGCAATTGCTCGCCGAAAGCACCGATCATCGGTGTCTGCGGGAAGTGGACGTGGCTGTCGAGAAATCCTGCGGAAATCAGCGAGTCCGGACCGTAATTCTTGACTGGAATGTCGGGCGGAAGCTGGGGCTTGACCGTATCGGCCGGACCGAAGTGCGTGATATGGCCGTCACCGAAGGCGACGATGGCGTCGGACTCGTACACCATC
>CAZCDY010000198.1:2377-6200 GCA_964497145.1 uncultured Gammaproteobacteria bacterium | reverse complement strand
AGATCAATCGGCTTGATGCGGCAAGAAAGAGTTCGGGACGCAAGCGCTTCTACCGAAGGCGCGGGCACCAAAGGTTCCCGGGGGCGCTTCGAGCCCTAGTTGGGAATCGACGGGAGACAGATGAAAGTAAGGTACGAGCAACAAATTAGGAGGTTTGTATGAAAAAAAGTTTCAGAGATGTACTGGAGACATTGGTCAATGAGCGGATTGCTGATGGAGCGGAACCCCAAGAGCTTTTCGAGGAGCTCAGCCGCGAGGCAAATCTCGTTTTTGGTCACTACAACCTGGAGTACGAGCTCGGATTATTCTCGAAACCGGAGAAACAAGAGTAGGCATCGACTAAGCACGTAGCCTGTCTTTCCGTAGACCTACCTGGCGCCCATCGCGCGGCAACAGATTCGACGGATGTTCCTGGCAACCGCGGGCCGGTTTGCCGCCCGGAATCATCTAGGGGGAGGAATCGTGAGCGCTCCGCCGCAGCGCAGTCTAGGAACCGAGCTTGCCCGCCAGATAGGCGATGCAGCCATCCAGACTCGCCAGTCGAGGGCATTCAATCTCCGGAATCTTGATCTCGAGCCGTTTTTCCAGGGTCAACACGAAGTTGAGATAATCCACGGAATCGAACTCGAACTGGTCACGAAAGCTCTTTGCAGGGTCGAGGTTTTCGAGATCGGCGTCGGGCGCTATCTGGCCCA
Source organism: uncultured Gammaproteobacteria bacterium (assembly GCA_964497145.1). Taxonomy (GTDB): domain Bacteria; phylum Pseudomonadota; class Gammaproteobacteria; order Chromatiales; family Chromatiaceae; genus Thiosocius. The sequence continues at coordinate 5,505 of CAZCDY010000198.1, read as the reverse complement.
GCACCTCGAGGGTGATCGATCGGATTTCGTCTTTGGTCATTGATTCGTTACCGTATCAGTCCTGCTTCAACAATGTTGACGTGTCACCCTCTGGCAATCCCAGTTCCCACGCCTTGAGTAGCCTGCGCAGGATCTTACCGGATCGGGTCAGCGGGAGATAAGTGCGGAACTCGATCTCCCTGGGCGCAACGGCGGCACCCAGCCGTTTACGTGCATGGGCCAGCAGCGCACGCTGCAGCATCTCGTCTTCCTCATGGCCAGGCTTGACCACGACGAAGGCCTTGACGACCTGGCCGACGATCGGGTCCGGCTTGCCGATCACACCCACCTCCGCGACCGCCGGATGCTCGAGCAACACGCTCTCCACCTCGAATGGACCGATCAGATGCCCCGCCGACTTGATCACATCGTCAGCCCGCCCAATAAACCAGAAGAAGCCGTCATCATCGCATCGCGCCAGATCACCAGTCAGGTACCAGCCGCCAGCGAAGCACTTTTGATACCGCTCTGGCTCACCAAGGTACTCACGAAACATTGAGGGCCAGCCGGACCGCAGGGCCAGTTCCCCTTCCTGGTTGGCTTCTTCGGCCAGGTCAACACCACCATCGTCACGCCGGTGCACGATCGCGGCCTGCACCCCGGGTAACGGGTGCCCCATCGAACCCGGCTTGATGTCCATGGCGCGAAAATTCGCAATCATGATGGCGCCGGTCTCGGTCTGCCACCAATTGTCATGCAACGGCAGCCCGAAGGCCTGTTCACCCCAGTACACCGCATCCGGGCTCAGGGGCTCTCCGACACTGGCCAGGAAGCGCAGGCTCGAGAAATCATATTGGTGCAAGACATCGATCCCCAGGCGCATCATCATGCGCACCGCGGTCGGCGCCGTGTACCAGACGTTCACCTTTTGATCCTGCAGAATCCGCAACCATCGCTGGGCATCGAAATCGGCGCTGTCGACAATCAAGGTCGCCCCCGTTGTCAGCGGCGCTATCACACCATAGCTGATACCGGTTACCCAACCGGGGTCTGCGGTGCACCAGAAAACATCCTGCGGATGCAGGTCGAGCGCGAACCTGCCACTGGCATGGTGGGCAACGACCGCCTCGTGCGCGTGCACCGCGCCTTTCGGCCTACCCGTCGTGCCACTGGTGAAATGCAGCAATGCCGGCGCCGCCGGGTCGGTCGGGCCAATTGCATAGTCATCATCTGCCGTGGCAAGCAGCTGCGAAAAATCTTGCGTTCCCTCCGGCAACGGCGTATCCGTCTCGTCAACGATCAACACGTGCTGCAGATCAGGTAGCGAATCCCGCAGCGCTGCCACCTTGCGTGCATACAGCGATGCCGTGGTCACCAGCACCCTAGCCTTACCGATCGTCAGGCGCGTGTGTATCGGTTCCGGACCAAATGCGGAGAACAGGGAGCAGAACACGCCACGGTGTTTCCAGGTACCAAGCGCGGTGAAAAACAGTGCCGGCGTACGGCCCAGCAAGGCATAGACAGCCGCACCCGGTTCCACCCCGAGAGATTGCAACACATTGGCAAAGCGGTTGCTGAGCTCGCCGAGTCTCGCATAGCTGATGTCCTCGCTGTGCCCGTCACGATCGATACAGCGCAGCGCAGCCCGGTCCCCCAGCCCTTTGCGAAGATGGCGATTGACTGCCTCATAGGCAATATTGAGTCCGCCCCCGCCGGGCAAGCCATCGAGCTCCTTGCGTGCCGCCTGCCAGCTGAACCTCTGGCAGGTCGCCTCATAATCGGCCAGATTGGGTGGCACTGTGTCTGGCGTCAACTTTTTTCTAATTAGTGACCTGTTGTTCATCACTCTGTCTGAATCAGTGCTTATCTTGCGACATACTGGCATTGTGAACCGAACCGCACACAACTTCGCGATCACTGTATCGCCAAAACAGAAGCACCGCACGCATGAGCATCCGCAATCTGGACTACCTGTTGAAACCCAAGTCAATCGCGTTGATCGGTGCGAGCCGCACCGCCTCATCGGTCGGCGCCGTACTAGCCAAGAATCTGTTTCGGGGTGGTTTCGACGGGCCCATCCTGCCGGTCAATCCCAGGCATCGTTTTATCCAGGGCGTGTGGGCCTACCCCGACGTCGGCAGCCTTCCGCTGGTCCCGGATCTTGCGGTGGTCTCGACACCTGCACCCATCGTGCCTGACATCATCAAATCGCTCGGCGCGGCCGGAACCAGGGCCGCCGTCGTGATCAGTGCCGGCTTCGGGGAGACCACCGGGACCGGTGGCCGCGAGCTGCAACAGGCAATACTGGATGCCGCGCAACCTTTCAATCTGCGCATCGTCGGCCCGAATTGCCTGGGGATCCTGATCCCCGGCCTCGGCGTCAATGCCAGTTTCGCCCAGACGACACCGGATCCCGGGCACCTGGCTTTTGTTGCACAGTCGGGTGCGATCGCGACGTCGATCCTGGATTGGGCCCAGACCCATGGGGTCGGCTTCTCCCATCTGATCTCGCTGGGTGACATGGCCGATGTCGATTTCGGCGACGCCCTGGACTATCTCGCCAACCAGCGCGAAGCACGTGCGATCCTGCTCTACATCGAGGCCGTTTCGGATGCGCGCAAGTTCATGTCGGCCGCGCGTGCCGCTGCCCGCATGAAGCCGGTGATCGTTGTGAAGGCAGGTCGTTATCACCAGAGCGCCAAAGCGGCCACCTCGCACACCGGCGCACTCGCCGGTAACGATGATGTGTACGACGCGGCCTTTCGCCGCGCCGGCATGTTGCGGGTACACAGTCTCGAGGAGCTGTTCGACGCCGCCGAGACGCTCGCGATGCAGTGGAAATCCAAGGGCGATCGTCTCGCCGTGCTGACCAATGGGGGTGGGATCGGCGTACTGGCGACCGATGCGATTGTCGAACAGGGGGCGCGCATCGCAGAACTCTCTACCCGGACGGTAGATCAACTCAACGCGGTACTTCCGGCGGCATGGTCACACGGCAATCCGGTCGACATCCTCGGCGATGCCCCCGGCAGCCGCTATACGCAGGCATTGGAGATTCTGTCCAAGGATATCAAGTTTAAAAATATAGGCCTTATGATCATCGACGAAGAGCAGAGGTTCGGTGTAAAAGCGAAGGAAAATCTTAAAAA
>CAZCDY010000198.1:0-2367 GCA_964497145.1 uncultured Gammaproteobacteria bacterium | reverse complement strand
CTACCCTGGTCCTCAACTGCCCTACCGCGGTGGCCTCCAGTACCGAGGCCGCCAAGGCCGTGGTCGGCGCGGTTGGCAATAAGGGAAGCATGCCCATCCTCACCAGCTGGGTAGGCGACGGTTCGGCGAGAGAGGCCCGCCGCCTGTTCGCCGGACGGCGTATCCCGACCTACAACACACCCGAGCAGGCCGTGCGTGCCTTTATGCACATGGTCAACTATCACCGCAACCAAACCCTGCTGATGGAGACACCCCCATCGGTCCCCGAAGACTTCATACCCGACCCGGAGTTGGTTCGCGGCATCGTCGAACAGGCACTTGCCGACAACCGTGCCTGGCTCGACGAGACGGAAGCGAAAAAGGTACTCGCCGCCTATGGCATCCCTGTGGCCAGGACACAACTGGCTAGCACGCCCGACGAGGCGGCGGCGTGCGCGGCACAGATCGGCGAGGCCGTGGCCATCAAAATCGTCTCGCCTGACATCATCCACAAATCCGATGTTGGCGGCGTAGCCCTCGACCTGGTCGGACCCTCTGCGGTCCGCGACGCCGCGCAGGCGATGCAGGAACGCGTCAGACAGCTGCAGCCCGAAGCCCGCCTGACTGGCTTCAGCGTCCAGCCAATGGTCCGCCGTCGTGGGGCCTACGAACTGGTCATCGGCGCGACCGAGGATCGTCAGTTCGGACCCGTGATCCTGTTTGGCCAGGGCGGTACCGCGGTTGAGATCATCAACGACAAGGCCCTGGCGCTACCGCCATTGAACATGCGCCTGGCGCACGAACTGGTCTCGCGGACGCGCATCCATCGCCTGCTGAGGGGCTTTCGAAACACCGCAGCCGTTGATCTGGATGCGATCGCGATGACGCTGATCCGCGTTGCACAGCTGGTGATCGACATCCCGGCGATCAGTCAGCTAGACATTAATCCCCTGCTGGCCGACGAATCCGGCGTGATTGCCCTGGACGCGAGGATCAATGTCGTTGCCACGCAGGAGCCCGCCAGCGAGCGGCTGGCGATCCGCCCCTACCCCAAAGACCTCGAGGAGCTGATACCGGTCGGTGATGGGCGAGAGGTGCTCTTGCGTCCGATCGTGCCGGAGGACGAACCCGCGTTACAGGCGGCATTCACCAAACTCACGCCGGAAGAGGTTCGCCTGCGCTTTTTCATCCCGATGAAGACCCTGTCGCATTTCGCAGCTATCCGCTTCACCCAGATCGACTATGACCGCGAGATGGGACTGATCCTGACCGAATCCGGACGACCGGGAACGACCGAGATCTTCGGCGTAGCCAATATCATCGCCGACCCCGACAACATCGGCGCCGAATACGCCATCGTGGTCCGGCACGACATGGTCGGTCTTGGCCTCGGCATCGTGCTGATGAGGCGCATCATCGACTACGCGCGCAACCGGGGAATCAAGGAGATGTTCGGGGATGTCTTGAGCGCCAACCGCCCCATGTTGAAGTTGTGCAAGATCCTTGGCTTCACTCAATCACGCGTTCCCGATGACCCTGGTGTGGTCCGGGTAACCCTGAAGCTGTAGATGCCTTCAGCGTCAAAGACAGCAGACCTTGCCGTGAAATCGGTCAGTGTCTACGCGAGGGACCGACTCGGCGACGATAACTTCGGTGCCGATCATCCGTTCGGAACATTTCGACATGACGCCTTCCTGACAAAATTCCGTCAATGGAGACTGGCACAACGATGTCAGCTGGCACGACCGAGGATGGCGCACAGGGCCGAAATCGAGCGCTTCCACACAACGGAATATGTTGACCGGGTCGTGCAGGCCTCGGCAAGGGACACAGATTACCTCGATGCTGACAATACCCCGGTCTTTCCCGGCGTCTACGAGGCCGGCGACCCTACTACGCACCTGGCCTACAGCAGCGAGGCCCATCGCCATGCGGCCGTATGCCTTTGCGAACTGGCCGATCGGCACTGCCGGGGTCGGCTGCTGGCGCTAGGTGGTGGTGGTTATAATCTGAAGAACCTCACCGAAGCCTGGTGCGTAGTCGTGCAGGCAATGATCGAGGCCGATGAGCAATGAAGTGTGGCGTGAGTTCGAATTAGACGCCCTCTGTCTGCGCTGCTTTCGGTGCAAGAAGAGCGACCACCCTGGTCTGCGAATCGACATGCACCGCCGTGCCTTCTGCGAGGCGCCCACCTTTCCACACCGATGTGAATTGCTACTCCGGCTTCCCAGATTTCGCGACCATGCCGAGCTCGTATTCCAGACTGTAGTGACCGAATACGAGATTCGCCTCGCGGCTGAGTTCTTCGAACAGTTCCTGAGGGTCCGCGCCCCCTGCGATCCGCTCGTTGACCAATGATTCCAGTGCGTCTCTAAAGCTGGTGCCCAT
>CAZCDY010000197.1:5421-6219 GCA_964497145.1 uncultured Gammaproteobacteria bacterium | reverse complement strand
CCAGAAACCTGAGTGCCTGCTCGGCCTCACCCTGCTCCAGGGCCAGATGCGCGGCGTAGTAGGCCCATTGGAAGCCCTGCGGATCGAGGGCACGCGCATTGCCGAACGCCAACTCTGCGCCGGCGTACATGCGATGTGCGCCATACAAGGCACCGAGGCGGCCGTAGATGGCCGCCAGTTGGGCGGCGCTAACGCCGGGGTCATCCAGCAGCTCACCAAGCCGACTGCGCGTCTCGCGGATACGCGCCGCGGTCGTGTCCTCCAGTTCGTCCAGGCGCTGTTCCGCGATTGGCACAACCCGGTCGGCCCAGGGTTCAGGGATCTCGGACAAGGGCGCGGCCCACCCCCGGGAAAACAGACCCAGCAGCAAGGCCACGACAGGCACAGGTCTCATGGCGCTGCCTCCTGCACCACCCGCAACACGCGGTCGACGCCAGGCACCGTCACGTGCTGCTTTTGTCCGCCCGGCCAGGTTACCGTGAGTTCATCCACCCTCGTCGCCAGCCCCAGGCCGAAGGTGATCGGCAGTTCGACCTGGCTCAGATAACCGCGACTGGGGTGCACGCGCCGGTACTGGGTTACGCCCGCGGCACGCAACATCACCTCGGCACCAAGGCCGTCGCGGTTGGCCGAGGTGCCGACAAGGTCCAGCCTCAGCCAGTGATGGCCGGTCTGCTGATCATTGCGCAACAACACAGCACGCCGACCATTCTGCAAGATGGCAAGATCGAGGTCACCGTCGCCGTCGATGTCGGCGTAGGCGGCACCGCGGCCGACCATGGGGTCTTGCAGGTTCGC
>CAZCDY010000197.1:1463-5411 GCA_964497145.1 uncultured Gammaproteobacteria bacterium | reverse complement strand
CGTGGTGTCGAGCAGTCGATAACGCTGTGGGCAGTCGTCACCGCAGTTCCAGAACAGCTGTGCCGGCTGGGCATAAGTCTGGCTCGGATGGACCCGGTTGACCTCGTTCTCCAGGTGGCCGTTGGCCTGGAAGAGGTCCAGCCGGCCATCGAGATCGGCGTCGAAAAAAAGTACCGCGAAGGTCAAGGCCAGGCGCGAATCCGGTCCGAAGCCCTCGAGCACGGCCTCGTCGACAAAGGGCCCACGGCCGTCCAGGGTGACAAACAGCGAACTCATCTCGTTGGCAAAATTGCCGATGGCGATGCCGATATCGTCGTCGTTACGGAAACGTGCCACATCGATACCCATGCCCGAGGTCGCCCTGCCCTCACGGTCATACGCGATCCCCTCCAGCACACTGATCTCCTCGAAGCGCCCGTCGCCCAGATTTCGATACAGGAAGTTGCGGGTGGTGTCATTGGCAACCACGATGTCGGTCCAGCCATTGCCGTCGACGTCGGCCACGCTGACGGCCAGCGCCTTGCCGGCCGGACGCCGATCATCCCCCTCGGTAACCGCGATGCCGGCGGCCTGACTGACCTCCGTGAAAGTGCCGGCACCGTCATTGCGGTAGAGCCGGTTCAGCGCACCGGCATGGTGCTCGGGTCCGCCATAGGCACGGCCCAGGCCGGCCAGCCTGAAGTCGATCTCCAGGTCGATATCGCGCGTCCAGCTTATGTAGTTGCCCACGAACAGATCCAGGTCACCGTCGTGGTCGTAATCGAGAAAGGCGGTCCCCGTACCCCAGTCCTCCGGGTTGCCGGCCACACCCGCCGCCACACTCGTATCGACAAAACGCCCGTGGTCGTTGCGCAACAGCAGGTTGGGGCCAAGATTGGACAGGTAGAGGTCGCGCCAGCCGTCGTTGTCATAGTCCCCTACGGCGACACCGAAACCGTACAGGTTCCGCTCGAGACCGGCTTCCCGTGTGACCTCGGTAAAGCGGCTGCCGCCATCGTTGCGGTACAGGCGGCCGGTGGTGGTGCGACCCGCGGCCTTGTCAGGCCAATGCGCCGAATTGACCAGGTAGAGATCGGGATCCCCGTCGTTGTCGTAGTCGAAGAAGGCGAGACCACTCCCCATCGTCTCGGGGATCAGCTTGTCGCCATAGGCACCGTTGACGTGAACGAAATCGATCCCTGCCGCGGCAGTGATGTCGGTGAACGGTATCGCGGGGGGGCCGGCCTGCGCGTGCTCGGCGGGTGCCTCGCGCACCGGTGCCTCGACCGCCGCCTCCTCGAACGGGGCAGCCGATTCCTCGTCACGACCGGACCACCACAGGAGGACGGCGATAGCCCCGACCACCGCAATCACCACGAGGGACCATTTGAACGCGCGACCGATACGCTCCTCACCGGAGCACTGTTCAGGTGCCTCGTTCATCGTTCACTCCTGCAACTTCGGTTGTGACACCATGGCCCCCAACAGATTGTGCCGGGGCATCCAGGCCGTATGCCTGCGGCCGACGCAGATCATAGACCGCGACCGGCTCGGCAGCATGGTCTGCAGCAGGGTTGCGGCGGCGGTGCATCGCCACCGCAAGCGCCACCGCGTCGTCGTCGGGCCGGTATTTCTCTACCAGCGCACGGTGCTTCCCGGCGCGTTCCGCGTCGCCGAGATCCGCGTAGATCAGGGCCAGATTGAAATGCGCGCTGAGATTCTCCGGGTCCTGGGCCAGGACCTGTGCAAACTCGGCGCGTGCCTCCTCGAACAAGGCGAGGCGACTTCCGGCACGGGCGGCGCCGCGCTCGCGCCGGGCGCGTTCATAGAGCACCCTGCCTAGCATGTTGCGGGCCCGGAAGTCCTGTGCGAAATCGAAGCCCCGCGCCCTGGCATCGGCGAAGCGGGTGTCGAGCAGGGCCCTCAGCGTGGCAGCAGCCTCATCCAGATGCCCGTTCTCCCGGTCGACCAGTGCAGTCAACCAGGCGCGCGTCCAGGGCCGGAAGTCGGGGTATTGCTCGGCTGCTCGCTGCAGCGCCGCAGCGGCGTCATCCAGCCGTCCTTCCTTGAGGTATACGCGCGCCAGGTTGAGCGCGCCGTCGGGCCGGTCCAGCGCCTCGACCTGGCGGAAGGCATGCTCGGCCTGGCGCAGCGTGCTCTGCCGGGCCTCGCCCGACAGCAGCAGGCCGATGCCATAGTCGTTCCAGCGCTCCCACAGCGCGGGCCTGGCGCCATTGCCGACCAGCGCCCCGGCGTCGCCGGGACGGGTCTTCAGGCCGATCTGATCAGAGGCCAGGGTGACAACCGGCAGGTCGTTGCGACGGAAGCCCTCGCCCTGCACGTGTCTCAGATAGGTCGTATCGAACTTGCGGTAACGCAGGGCCGCGTCGATGGTGATCGGCCCGCTGACATCTTCCGGCAGTTGCAGCAGGTAGTGCACCACGGCCGCCGCACCCGGCGGGACCTGGTGGTCGTAGAGCGAGACGAAGGCATCCTGACCGTTGCGCCGGTCGAGCCGCTCACCTTCTCTGGTCAGCACATAGGCGTTGACAAAGAAAGACCAGGGATCGACCTCACCGTCGGGGCCAAGGCCGCCGCTGCGCCCGATCAGGCGGCCGCCGGCACTCACGCTGATGTCTACCCACAACTCGTTCGAATCCGCCGTCCCCTGGGTCAGGTGGTGCCCGACACGCAGGTTGCGCACCACCGCCTCCAGCAGGTAGCGCCCGCCCGGCTCCAGCACGAGCCCCCCCTGATCGAGTGGGGCGTGCAGCACGCCATCGATCTCGCCCAACTCGCGCACGCCAAAGATGTCGATACGGGCCGCACCCTCGAGCATGCGCCGGTGCGCCGCGATGGCTTTGTCGGGCAGACCCAGCGCGTGTGCCAGCCCGGTGTTGGCGGCAGGGAAGAGGTGGCTGTGGATCTTGCGCTTGCCGCTGCGGTCGAAGTCACGCGCCGCCGGATCGTCCGAAACCTCGAGCGGCATGTGGCAGGCAGCGCAGGTCCTGGTCGCGCGGGGCGGATAATAGAAGCTGTCGACGCGGTGCCCGGGCACCCCGCTGCGCATGAAGCTGTCGTAGTGATTCTGACCCCTCAGCCATTTGTAGTCGTTGACGGCCACCGGCAGGTGCGCCTTGTGGCAGCTGCCGCAGAACTCGGGGCTGGCATGGACCGGCTTTAGCAGGCCCTGCTTGTGGTAGGCCGGTTTGGCCTTGATCAGTTGCTTGCCAACCCCTTTCAGGAACAGGTTGTCACTGCGTTCGAAGGGGTAACGCACGGGCTCTTCAATCGCGAAATCCGCGTTGCCCAGTACGCTGTTTACCCGGGTAATGGCATGACAGCTGGTGCAGGTCAGACCGGCATGGGCTGTCGGGTCATCGATGACATCAAACTCAGGATCATCGAAACGACCGCTCAGCAGGGGCACCAGATCGTGGCAGCCGGCGCAGAACTGTGCCTTGCGGACGTTCCCCGTGGTCTCCATCGAGACCTTGCGGGTCTCCTGCACGCTGAAACTGTAGAAGGGATTATTGAAAGAACTCAGGCGGTGGGAACTCATTCGCCACCCGGCGGCGATATCCGCATGGCACTCGGCGCAGAAGTCATCCGTCATGAAGGGCTCTGCCGCGAGCCGCCCGCCACCCGGGGTTCGGATCAATGTCGTCGCGAAAGCCGGTTCCGCGGTGGGGCCTGCCTGCGATGAACCCAGCAGGTCCCATCCCACCATGACGGCCGCAAAACCCGCCGCCACGCCCGTCCATCGGAGCCCGAGTGACCAACGAATCCGACGCCCGGCAAGACGGTGCAGTATGAACAGCCACACGGCCACGAACGGGGCCGCGACGTGCAGCCAATAAGCCGCCTGCCGCAACCCCGGATCATTGACCTCGAAAAACCCGAACCGGGTCAGGAGCACGCCGGACAGCAGGACCAGCCAGCCGGTGACAACACCGGCATGGTCCGCAG
>CAZCDY010000197.1:0-1453 GCA_964497145.1 uncultured Gammaproteobacteria bacterium | reverse complement strand
CCGAACCGCGTTGCGATTGGGCCTGTGCATGGCACGTCGCAGATGAAGCACGCCGAAGACCAGGAAAGGAACAATCAGGACCAGACCGAGTGCCAGGTGTGCCAGGAACATGCTGAGGTAGAAGTAATCCTGGTGCAGTTCGGCGGTAAAGTGCTCGAGCAGCGTGATGGCTGCGAGATAGGTCGAATTTACGACCAGCAGCGCGACCAGCAGAAAAACCAGGCCCAGTAGCCTGCGCAGCGCCGGACCCATCACAGGCAGGCGGCGGTTATCGACCAAAGCGCTGTTGTTGTCGATCACGCGACCCTTTCTCCCGCGGAACCATTGTCTTGCTCCGCACCAGGCTTCAAGCGACTGAGGCCCTTTGGCCCCTGCTTCGCAGTTTGCAGACAGCTGGGGAGTATTTTCCACTGGCGGGTGCGGCCGCGTCGCCACCTCTCGGGCGGGAAAGTCTCAACGGTTTGATGTCAATCAATGGCGAAGACGGAACCAGGCGCGCCGATTCGAAGCCACTGGTATGAAGTCATGCCATCCTCAGCAGACACCTGACGACGATTGCATGCTGTTCGGACTGATCATCGCTCAACCGGACCCGGTTGCGGTCAAGAAAAAGGGATAACCGCCGCTAAATTCACGAGCCCACGAACCTCATGCCGCGAACCCGATATGCAAGCCGCCCGGATGGATACCAATGACTTCGCCGCCGGGCTGCGCGCAGAAATCATTGCAAACCGAATCCGTCTGCCAACCCTTCCCGATGTAGCCCTTCGCGTGAAGGCTGCAGTGGAAGATGCATGCTCCACGCAGGAACTCGCTGCCCTGATCGCCCAGGACATCGCCCTGAGCGGTCGCCTGGTGCAGCTGGCAAACAGCCCTCTTTATCGCGGGGCGGTAGAGGTCGAGAGTATCCGGGCTGCGGTCACCCGTTTAGGGACCAGAATGGTACGGGGTTTCGTGATCGGCCTGGCCATGCGGCAGATGTTCAACACCTCCTCGGAGTTGCTCGCGAAGGCTTTCCGCGATATCTGGCAGGATGGAATCCAGGTGGCTGCGATCAGCCGCATGCTCGCTGATGCGTCGCCGGAAACCGATCCGGAAGAAGCCATGCTCGGCGGACTCCTTCACAACATCGGCGCACTACCCATCCTCGCCCGCCTGGACCAGGCACAGGCACAGGCAGAACCTATCGATGCGGCCATCGTGCATCAGCTGGTTGACGAGCTTGCGCCCGAAATCGGCACCCGAATTCTTCGTTCGTGGAAACTCCCCGAGTCCCTGGTCGCGGTTCCGGAGGGCTGCCACGTGCTCAATCGCGATTCCGGGCCGCGGATCGACTACGTTGACATCGTGCTGGCATCCCGGTTGCAGTACCTGTTCTCCGAGGGGCTGATCGATGTCACCCTGGAGATGTCCAATCTTCCGGCGTTAGAGAAATTGGGAATCCATTTCGAGG
>CAZCDY010000196.1:3238-6291 GCA_964497145.1 uncultured Gammaproteobacteria bacterium | reverse complement strand
GACTCCGCGAAACCTTCCCAAACCTGCCATTCCGGCACCAAGATCTACCCCGGCGATGGATTCGCCACACCACCTTTCGCCCGTGCACCGGTCACATAGGCCAGCCACCATCGGGGCCCCGCCACAGCGTCGCAGCCCTCGGGTAGTTATCGCTACTCAGTCGAGCAACCTCCGCTGGGACGGCGCCCGGCAAGGCGTATCCTGACATCCATGCTTTCGTTCAGTGGCGGCTACCCCACCGTCTCTCCAGTGCTTCGAAAGTGGAAGTCCAGATGTTCAATGCCTCTCAGCAATGCGGGGCGTTTTTAGGTATGCGGGCAAGCGATTGGCGGGCAAAGCGAAGCCAGCCAGAAGCCGTGTCGGGAGAATATCGAGAAACAGATAGCGAGTAGGGAAGTGAAGACTTTCCGATTCGCATTGGCCTGCCTGCTCGCGCCCCCTTTCGCGGCGGCGACTACAAGGAGTGTTCGGCGTTGGCGAGGTCAGGCGCGCTCGTAATGAATGAGAGGCAGCAGTGCCTCAGGGTGAGTGGGGAGATCAAGTGAAAACATTTGCGCCAAAATAATACGGCCTCGGTCCAATGCTGTTCTGGGTGCTGGAACTGTTTGGGTGGCTCATCTTCCTCGTCGGACCGGGGGTCGCATGGATGCTTCTGAAGACAAGCTTTGAGGTGGATCTCCTTGCACGATTCATGGTGACGACCGCAGGTCTGGCGACGCCCTAGATCGGCGTTATTACCATCAAAACTGGCGAATCGGTTTTAGACACGACCAAGAATACTGCCGAGACGGTGCATGTCCTGAAGCGCGAGCTATTGGGTGCCAAGATTGCACCCGAGACGCGTGAGCGTTTGCAGGCGCAGGGATGAGCAACATCACGTTTTTGCCGAGATTCGTTGAGCGTTTCGATCGGGCAACGGCCACTGGACTGCCTTCAAATCCAACCGCGGCGCAAATGCGAGAATTCGATCGTCGTACTCAGGAGTTACACAAACTGCTTATGCAAATTCTTGCCGATAAGCGCATAGGGGTGGTTAACCCAGATAGGGAGGCGGAGGCCGATCACTTGCTTGAGCAGCTGGAAACGTGGTGCAAGGAATGAAGGCATGAAGGCTCAACTCATCCTGAACCTGCTTTGTGCGCCAATGATGAGCGCATCCATCCTGGTGGGCTTTTCGAAGGTGGCTGATACTTTGATGACGCCGACGCCCGAGTAAGAGGCTGAACCCTGGTACAACGCCAGCAGATCCAGTTAAGGCGGTTGGCAAACCGCACTCGCCCCTCTTCGGAGGTTTTTTTCATGCTTTGGTGACAACAGGGCTGGATTAGTCATGTCGTAAGATGCCGCTTCTGGGGATTTTCAGAGTGATTGAAACTCAAGAAAGTAACAATAAACCCATAGCCTGGGTTCTTTCCGCTTACGCTGCTGACAGTCATAAAGCGTGGGCAGATTGGCTGATCGACAGCCAGCCGCAGTTGCATTGGCGGCGGCTGGAACTGCCCGGACGCTTTTTCCGTTGGCGGATTCGGGGTAATCCCTTGTCGTGGATGGACCGTCTGCCTTTGGGGGTGCCGGCGTTGATGGTTGCCACCTCGATGGTAGACCTGGCGACCCTGAAGGGACTTTGCCCCAGGCTCGCACGGGTGCCTGCAATCTATTACTTTCATGAAAACCAGTTTGCATACCCGCGCAGCGCCAAGCAGGATGCGTCGGTCGAGCCGCAGATGGTGCAGTTGTACGGCGCGCTTGCGGCGCAACGGATATTGTTCAACTCGCGCTTCAACCGGGATTCCTTTCTGGACGGTGTCGATGCGCTGATGAGCAAGATGCCGGACGCGGTCCCTGACGGCCTGCGTCAACGCCTGGCCGCAAAGGCCGCTATCTGCCCGGTACCGATCGCACCGGTGGCGGCCGGTCCCAAATCAGGCCGCAGACTGATTGTGTGGAATCACCGCTGGGAATACGACAAGGCGCCGGATCTGTTTGCCGATGCGGTCCTTGCCGCGGCTGATAGAGGGGCGGATTTTGATCTGGCTCTGCTGGGTGCGCGCTCAGCGCCTCCACCGGAGGCGCTGGTTCGCCTGCGTCAACACCTGGGCGAGCGGATTGTTGCGGACGGCAGGCTCGATCGCGAGACATACCATCGAATACTGGGTCGGGCGAGCATCGTCGTCAGTACCGCGTTGCACGAATTCCAGGGTCTGGCGGTGCTGGAGGCGGTGAGTGCCGGCGCACGGCCGCTGGTGCCGGACGCATTGTGTTACCAGGAACAGTATCCGGAGGCCTGTCGCTATCCCCCTGCTGACACCGCTGCGCTGACCGATCGCCTGCTGCACTGGCTGTCAGACGGACTGCCCGCAGCGGTCGATGTGTCCGCATGGTATGCCTCATCTCTCCAGGAGTTGTGGAGGCGCTGTTTAACGGAAGGACAGGTAGAACATGTTGAATAGCAGGATACCGATACCGATATAGCCGAGGGTCTGAAAGAAAGCTGCCCTGGAGCGGTGGCGCACGCATATCTGTTTGGTCAGCGCTTCTATCGTCGCGTTGCGTTCGGCCGAGATCCCGGGGTCGAGATAGACCCGTCGGTGCCTGAGATCGAGTGACTCGATGGCGGCGATGGTCTGCTCCAAGGAGGCACGATACAGGTGTGCATCCGGGTTGATCAGACGTCGTTTGAGGATTTCGTGGACATGCATCAACGCCGCCTCGCAGTCGTTGAATCGCGCCACGTAGCGCAGGCGTCGCTCCGAGTGCGGCGCGGATGCCGTATCGGGTGACTCGGAACTGAGCACCAGACGCAAAAATCCAGGGCGATCGCGGTGGGTCTCGATCGCGAGATAACCCGATTGCACGCTGCACTGTCTCCGCTTGTTTCCCGGCTCTCAGTGTGAACCCTGGCCGTGAAATTGCCTAGTGGCAGAGTTTCGAGGATGGGTGTTCAACCGTCTTTCCTGCCGTCGCTGTGCTCAGGCCACAGCCGGCGTACGACTGCACTGCCTTCTGCCAGCGAATGGCAGCTGTTGATGAAGTCGGGGGGAGGCGCAACGTTG
>CAZCDY010000196.1:0-3228 GCA_964497145.1 uncultured Gammaproteobacteria bacterium | reverse complement strand
CCGGTTTCTCCCCGCCAGGCGTAAACGGTCTGCACCGCCGTGGTCGCAAGTGGACCGAGCAGTTCGACCAGGTGCGTGCAGCCCCAACGGCCGCCGAGCAAAAGCCGTACCTTGGCAGTCCAGCCGGGTTCGATGTGCTGCCCCACGAGTTTGCTGAATCGATCAGGGAAATAGGGACAAGTCGGGTAGGGGGCGTGTACTGTCTTGGCCTCCAGCGCTATGACCTTGAGTTCCGTATCCACGGTCATTCTCAGCCACATCTCGTGCAGGTGTTCGCCAGGTGCGATCTTGCCCCGACCGAATGTCTCCATCTCTTCCGTTCGTGTGTCGATCAGGCTGCCTTCGATGTCCCAAAGCCCGTCATCGCGATGATATCCGCGGCAGTCGATCTGCCGCGTATGAATCAGTTTACGCTCTGTCGGGGGCGGGAGTGGCATCTAAAACGCTCCAACAAAACAATAAGTTAAAAAGACTGTAACAATGAAATGCTGCGTCGCACAAATTTTTTCGTTGCCGGGGGTTGACAAAGGCCGAACAGGACCGATATTGTGCGCTGCAACATTGCTGCGCTGCACAATAATTTGTTTTCACTCTAACTCGGAGACACGTTCATGCAAAACGAGCTTTTGGAAATGGTAAACCAGTTCAATGAGAACGTCTTGGCTTCTGTTAAGCGCATCGGTGAGCTGAACATGCGTACCTTCGAACAGCTGGCCAGCAAGCAGGCTGAGATCATGAACGATTGCCTGGAATCTACCGCCAAACAGTACGAAGTGCTGAGCACCTCCAAGGACTACAAGGACGCATTGGCCGCCCAGGGCGAACTGCTCAAGGGCTGCAATGAGAAGTACCTCGCGAACGTGCGCGAGACCGCTGAGATGCTGACCGCCGTTCGTGAAGAAATGACGGGCATGGTTGAGCAGGCCGTCAAATACACCAGCGACAGCGTTGAGAAGGCAAGCGAACTGGCTGCAAAAAAGGTTGCATAATGCGACCCTAGTGCGGACGTTGCCGATGGTGACGTCCCCGCTTTGCTGAATTATCAGTTTCTTATACTTCTTAAAACGATAACGGAGAACTTGAATGACCAAACGCGTTGCTCTCGTAACAGGTGGTAATGGTGGAATCGGATCGGCGATCTGCCGCGAACTGGCGAGCCAGGGAAATGTGGTGGTGGCAGGTTATTTCCCGCCCGAGAAAGAATCCGCAGAAGCCTGGCAAAAGCAAATGGCCGACCAAGGTGTTTCGATCGAGCTGGCTGCTATGGATGTTTCAAGTTATGAAGATTCCGAACGAGCTATCGGCGAAATTGCCGAGAAGTACGGTGCGGTAGAGATTCTGGTCAACTGTGCCGGCATCACCCGCGACGGTACGCTCAAGAAAATGCCGGAAGCAAACTGGAAGGCGGTGATGGCAACCAATCTGGACAGTGCCTTCAATACCACGCGCCACGTGATCAACGGGATGCTGGACAAAGGCTGGGGCCGTGTCATCAACATTGCATCGGTCAACGGTCAACGTGGTCAGTTCGGCCAGGCGAACTATTCTGCTGCCAAGGCCGGTATGCATGGCTTTACCATGGCGGTCGCGCTCGAGACTGCTGCCAAAGGCATCACCGTAAATACGGTTTCTCCCGGCTATATCGCCACGCCGATGACCGAAGCGATGCCCGAAAAGGTGCTCGAAGCGATCATCAACAGTGTGCCGATGCGTCGTATGGGCACGCCGGAAGAGATCGCAAATACCGTGGCCTGGCTGGCGAGTGAAGGAAACGGCTATACCACCGGCGCCAACATTCCGGTCAATGGTGGCCTGTTTACCAGTCACTGATCAGTCTTAAACGTAACCCTCCTAGCAGAGGAATCTGCCCCCTCTGCTCTTTACTTTGGCGCCCTCTATGGGCGCCCATTTTTTTGATTGAACAGGCTAGTTGAAAACAGAACACGATTTGAATCTGCAGGCTTGGGATACATGATCGATCTTTTCGGCTAGGGTATGGACGTGAATGGCAAACTTTCGCGCGGTTGATTCGATGAATCGCTGTGTCGACTTCGACGACATGAGCAACCAGGGCCCGTTCTGACCGTAGAGTCAAACATGATAATTCGGGTACCGGACGCTGTCAGAGGATGGATCACTTATGAGCATTTCACCCCCAAGCTACAAGCAGAATCGATTGAAACAACTGCGTGCATTCTGCAAGACGGTGGAAACCAAGAACATTTCGCGCGCGGCCGAAAAGCTTTTTCTGACTCAGCCGACTATCTCGCTGCAGATAAAGGCTTTGGAGCGTGAACTGGAAGTGATCGTGTTTGAGCGCCATGGCCCGCAGATTCGGATCACCCCTGACGGTGAGCTTTTGTACGAAATCGCCAAGCCGCTGCTCGAGGGAATCGACAATCTGGCACAGACGTTCGCCAGCAAGAGTGGCCGTCTGGACAGCGGTGAA
This sequence comes from uncultured Gammaproteobacteria bacterium, assembly GCA_964497145.1. GTDB lineage: Bacteria > Pseudomonadota > Gammaproteobacteria > Chromatiales > Chromatiaceae > Thiosocius. Next base: position 779 of record CAZCDY010000196.1, on the reverse strand, counting down.
CTGACGATCGTTGCCGGTGAGTCGACCATCCTCTACCTGCTGCCGGAATTCGTCTCCTGCTTCAAGGAACGACATCCTGGAATCCATATCAAGCTGTTAAACGAAACCGGTCGCGATGGTCTCGCCAAACTACGCTCGGATGCGGCAGATTTCGCTGTTGGTCCAATGGTCGAGGGCCAGGCTGATCTTGAATACAAGCCACTCTTCTCTTTCGAACAGGTGTTAATTGTTCCGCTTGATCATCCGCTCACCCGACGTAACAAGGTCACGCTCGAGGATCTCAGTCCTTTTGGCCTGATCCTGCCGCCGCGGCAGCTCAACCACTGGCGCACGGTGGATCTGGTTTTTGAGCAGCACGGGGTGCCATACACTGTGGTGCTGGAAGCTGGCGGTTGGGAAGTCATCAAACGCTACGTCGAGCAGGGTATGGGCATCTCTATCGTCAATGAGGTGTGCCTGACCGGTAAGGAAAAGCTCGTCGTCATCCCCCTGGAAAGCTATTTTCCACGCCGTACCTACGGTGCCGTAACGCGTCGCGGCAAGTTCCTGACGCCACAGGCACAGGCGTTTCTGGATGGTATGTCGACTTTCCAGTGCAGCAAGTTGCCGTACAAACTCGCGGTCGCACACGGCCGTGACGATGATTTGGACCCGAACGAACTGGACCCGCGGCATCTGCCGACGAATATCGACGATCTGGACTAGGTATCGCTTAAGACGGCCGCCTGCAGACATCGGCTTGAGCCTGGGTGAGGTGGTTCGTATGCCGTTGCGCCGGA
>CAZCDY010000195.1:0-6305 GCA_964497145.1 uncultured Gammaproteobacteria bacterium | reverse complement strand
GCATGCCGCGGTTCGATCGATGTGCACCTGACACCATGCTCCTGGAGCCGGTGAAACCCCTCAAATCGACAAAGACCCTTTTAAATACGGTTAGACTCTTTCAGGCTTAGAGGTTCCGACCATCTTCCTCGATATTCATTAGCGAGCACGGCCTCCGGGGCTTCATGAAGGAGCGCAAGAAATTCTGGCTGGCCCCGATCATCATCGTCATGCTGCTGGGCGCATTGACCGTGCTCACCCAGGGTTCGGCTGTTGCGCCGTTTATCTACCCCCTGTTTCGAAAGCGTTGTTCTGCTGACGCGGTGTGATGTCTGCTATGCCGCTTTGCCGAGGCGCCGGCGCAGGCGGGCTGCGAGGGTGTTGCTGTTGACCACGACAATAAACACCTTGCGCAATTTCCCTTCCGGACACTGGATCTCGCGCACGCCGTGCCAGGAGTGCTCGCTACGCCCGAAAAACAGACTGCGGTTCCCCAGGGCGATCGCTGGTGTGGCTCGACTGAATGCTTCGAACGCGGGTGCTGACTTGCGGTCAAGCTGCCCACTTTCATCTTCCAGGATCAGGGTCTCTCCACCCCAGCTCGGGTCCCAGTCGTCTTCGGTGTTGAAGTAGTAGATCTGAGAGCCGAGTTTGCGTTTGTTATCACAATGCGGGGACACCGAGCAGCCGTTCGGCGTGTAGTGCCAATGAAAGTTGAGGAATACCGAACGCACGCCGAATAGCCGGCACAGGAACCTGTGGTAGCGATCGCCCTTGAGCTCGGCCATGAAATCCTGCCATGGCCCGGACAGGTCCAGCCCCTCCTCGTACTCCAGCGCATACCGGTCATGGGCGTATTGCCCATGAGCCCGCTGCACGCCGAACTTCTGATCGAACATCGAGACGTCAGGCAGCGTCTCCAACAGGCGCTGATAGCCTTCTGCCGTCAGGGCGCCTTCTGGATTCCACCAGGGATAGGGTTGCTGGTTCTGAAACTTTTTTGGGTCGAAACTTTCGAGGAAATCGAAATCGATGTAATTCATGCTAAGCACCGTGCCACTTGACAGCCGGCCCCGGGAAATCTGTCGCCCACATCGGAATCGATGCCCGGCTTGTTCGCCTGCTCGTGCGATTATCGGAAAGGTGCCCGGTGTTGTCCAGCGGCGCCCGCCGCAAAGCCGTCGCGCGTGGGACGATTCCCAGAGATTATGGGGAATCGCCGATTTTTGCAGTCCTGAGGGGCCTCCCCGTGACTGCTGCTTTGTTGTCTGCAAGTATGAAAATCGTTAACCTGCGGCCCGAGTCAGAGAAACCCGGTCATCGATCGGGGGATCTGCCGGCCCCGATAGTGAGTGAAACTAAGCCAATGCCTATTCTCAGCGATCGAATGAAGCGTCGCGCCATATTGCGCGGCACCGCGCTGTTGCCGAAGCCGGTTCGCGTGTGGACCCGCTACAGGCTTCTGGCGAATCTCGAACGTGGTAAGGCCAGACGCGCCAGCTCCATCATCATCGGGCATCCGAAGAGTGGAAACACCTGGTTGCGGACCATGATCGCCCGCGCATACCAGATAAAATACGGATTGCCGCCGACGGTCGCATTAAAGACCGACGAGCTGGCCCGCATGGACGCGAGAATTCCGCGATTCTGCGTATCCAACGGGTATTACACCTATGAGAGCGTGTTGGCCGAACTGCTGGCTGGTGACGGCATAGACCCGGAAGTGGCGAGCAAGCCCATGGTTTTGCTGCTGCGCCATCCCGCGGATATCGCGGTTTCCTGGTATATCCAGTTCACCAAACGGGTATCCCCGGCGAAACGGGAGCTTATCAATGCGTCTCTCGAGCATCCGATCGACATAGACCGCATCAGTCGCTGGGATTTCGTGATGAATAGCGAGCTGGGCCTGTCCAACATCATCGATTTTCTCAACCAGTGGGAGCGCGCCTTCCAGGGGTTTGATCGAAAATTGATCGTCAGCTACGAAGAACTGCGTGCCGAACCCTACGAAACGCTCAAGAAGGTCACCGATTTCCTTGGTGACCCGTTCACCGAGCAGGAACTGCGGGAGGCCGTGGAGTTCGGTTCGTTCGATAATCTGCGCAAGCTCGAGGCCTCCGGTTTCTTCAAGTATGGAGGCATGTCGCAGCGCAAGCATGCCGGGCCTGGGACCATGAAGGTTCGTCGGGGCAAGGCCGGCGGGTACCGTGAGGATTTCTCTCCCGAGCAGGTGGAGGAGATCGACCGGCTCGTGAGCAGTCGACTCTCGCCCACACTGGGCTATGGTGCGCAGGCTGCATCGAATCGGGCGGAGACCGACCCCGGTCGCGCGACGGTTTCGGCAGAAGGGCCGGCCGCCTGAGTGATTAAAGCCCGATGTCGCGCGCGATTTGCCGGCTGACACGTGAAAGAAGATGATGGCTAGCGAGCAGGGTGTACCGAAGCCACCAAAGGTCTGGGTACTGCTGGGCAAGGGCAAGGGCGGCAATGTCCAGATGCTCAATCTTGCCGAGGCCCTGGGCTGGCCGTTCGAGACCCGGCAGCTTTATCACAACGCCCTCAACCGGGTTCCCAATCTGCTGCTGGGCGCATCACGCATCAGCGTGGATGCTGACCGCTCCGACCCCCTGGAACCCCCCTGGCCTGATCTGGTGATCGCGGCATCCCGGCGCAGTGCCCCGGTGGCCAAATGGATTCGCAGGCAGTCTGGTGGGCACACCCGGTTGGTCCACCTGTTCCACACCCAGGCGCCGTTGGCGGCCTACGATCTGATCATCACGCTGCCGCAGTATCGCTTGCCGCAGCGGTCCAATGTCCTGCACCTGTCCAGTGCGCTCAATCGGATACCGCCGTCGAAGCTGACCACCGCCGCGGAGCGCTGGCGTGCCGAATTCGAGAAACTGCCTCGCCCCCACATCGCGCTGATCGTGGGCGGCACCAGCTCGTCCTATGTCTTCGACGAGAGCACCGCCGCGCGGCTTGGCCGCGAGGCCAGTGCCATGGCGCGTTCTGCCGGCGGTTCCCTTTTGATCAGCACCACTCCGCGGACACCAGCCGCATCCGCCGAGGCACTGTTTGCGGCCGTGGATGTGCCGGCTTACCGCTACCGCTGGAGTCCGGACGATGCTGACAACCCCTATTTCGCCTTTCTCGCCCTGGCGGATCGTTTCATTGTCACCGTCGATAGCGCCTCGGTGCCGGTGGAGGCATGCGCTACCGGCAAGCCGGTGGCCCTGTTCGAATGGCCACGCCGGTATCCGCCAACCGTCTGGGACAGGATGCTGCGCCATACGCCGCTGCGCCAGTTGCACGCGTTACTTCTCTATCTCGGGCTGTTCAAACCTGTACGTGACTTTGATGCGTATCACAGTATCCTGCGACAACGCGGCCTGGTTGCCGGCCTTGGAGAACCGCCGGCCGTTTCGCGAGCCGAATTGGAGGACGGTCTCGGCGTGGCCGTCGATCGCATTCGGAAGCTGGTAAAACCTTGAGCGGACCGGTTCACATCCTTTGGGCCCCCTGCGATTCCGTGCAGCAGCCTGGACGCCACGGCGCCGCCAGCATGGCCTCGTGACCGGTCTGAACTATACGAAGTATCCGTAGCGCTCGAGGGGCAGCTCGAAATCGCGTATCAGACGGCGATTGCTCTCGACGACCAGGGCGCGAATCGTCTCCGTAACGCTCGGATCGCTGTGCACGCGAGCGCGACTTCCCCCGCGCGCGAGCATCTTTTTGCTGATCTTCACCGCGATGGAGCGTGGCAGGTACGAGAGGGCCGGGCCCAGGGCCATCAGCCGCGCCGGGATGGTTGGATTCGCATGGCCCGCGCTGAGCAGCCGCTCGAAAACGGCGGCATCGACCCCCAGGAACGCGGCCAGCTCGCGACAGAAGGCACCGGCATTCTCGGTCAGTTGTTCGTGCAGAAAAACGGCGACGTTCTCGCGGCCGAAGCGCTCCACGTAAGCAGCGATCACGTCGCCGTAGCACAGGTCGTCCAGGATCGAGCGATGGGGTCGCTTGGACTTGATCGCCCACCAGTCGTCGAAACTGACGAAGTGGCCGTTGCGCAGGTACTTCTGGCACTTCTGCAGATACCAGGCCGGCAGGACGTCCTGCTGGCGACGGATCGTGAAGAACACACGTGCCTTGGGAAACAGCGCGTGCAGTCGGTCTGCGATCACCGTCTTGTCCGCGGACTCGTACAGCGTGAAGTTTTCGTAGGACAGCAAGCTGACCGCACGCGTGCTCGAGAGCCGCGGGCCGAGGATTGCGCCGACGGCCGCTTCATCCCAGTAGAGACCGTCGTCCCGGCAGATCCTGCGGATCGCGGCTCGCACTTCCTCGGTCTCTGCGGGCAGGCCGAGATAGTTGATTTCAGGATGGCGGGCGAAGACAAGGTGCTGGAGCGAAGTCGTGGCGCTCTTGGCCATCCCAGGGTGCAGGAACATCACGCTCGCGTTCGGGTGCGCCACGCTGCGAGGGTTTCGATCAGCAGGGAATCGCCCTGCTCCCCGGGGCTCACGACCAGGTGGCGTCCGCGCACATGCTCGAGATGGGCGAACCAGTTCTCGTAGAGTACTCGTACCTGATCCGGATCTTGGTAGGCCTCGGCGATCTGAAGCTGGCGCTTCTTGCCCCGGAACTTACCGCCCTGGGTTTTGGGCCCGATCACACCCTCTTGATGCTGCCGCAGGAGTTGCTCGGCCGGCTTCCATATCGTCAGGGTCGTGAGCTCGCGGGTACGGGCCAGCACGTCGAGGGTGCGGTCACGTCTGTGCTCGTTGGGTCCGCGCAGGAAGGGCCGCAAGAAGTCGTAGTGATAGAGCAGCCGATCGATCTTGGGCGTGCCAAGGTCGCGCAGATGCTCTGCATCGGTCTCAATCCAGCTCGCCGGATCGTCGAGGCCGGCTTGCTTGGCGACCTCACCCAGCTCACCGGCCAGCAGGCGGCGAATCAAGGTGGATTTTCCCGCCGAGGTGGGCCCGGTCACGAGCAACAGCTCGTCGATCCGCCACGCATCGGCAACGGAAACGAAGCGCCCCTTGTGCTGCGCCGCACGGTGCTCAACCCGCCCGAAGCTCCCGCGTTGATCGCGCAACAGGGTCTCGACAGCCGATGGCGAGAGAAAGAACTGTTGCGACATCGGCTTCTTCCCGCCGGATCCGAGGAAGACAACCGGCATCTTCCTGAAGAGCGCCGGGATCAGCGGAATCGGGTGAATCAACCAACCGAGCGGACCGAGATTGCGCAACTTCTTCAGGTCGTGGCGACTAAACGTCGCCACTTCGAGCGCCAGCCGTTCGCGCGTGTGCTCGACCAGCCGATCGAGCGAGGCGAGCGGGTCGTGCAGGTGGTGAAGCAGATTCAGGCACAGCACGTAGTCCGAACCATCGGCGAGTGTGGCGAGGTCGTCACGCTCGATGTCGAAGTACTCGAAGCGTGCTTCGACACCTTTGATCTCGGCCAGGATGCGCGCCTTGCGCAAGGCGTCGCGGTCGAGGTCCACCCCGATTACGCGCTTGGCCCCGCGCCGCAGGGCTTCGAAGCAGAAGTACCCGTACTTGCAGCCGACGTCGAGGACGGTCTTGCCGTCGAGGCGCTCCGGGAAGATCGCGTTGGCGGTCGGGAGCCGATCGCGTCCGCCGGTCGAGAGGCCGTACGGGAGCGGGATATCCTGGTAGGACAGATCTTCCTTCTCCAGGAATTCTCGCACCGCGGATTCGCTCCAGGTTTTGGTTTCCGCTGCCACGTAATTCTCCGTCAGACTGCCTTGATCGAGTAATTTACTCACGCGTGTATGCTAGCACAGCAGGACTTCGCAAGGACGCGATCGTGTCGTCGTTGACGGCTGGCAGGGTAGTCGGTTCGGGTGTCGGCGCGCCGGCGTATTTACGCCACCGCCCGGACAGATCTCGGTGCCGATCAGATGCCGTTAGCTGCTCAGGGTGCCTTGATCGATGTGGATCACGCGCTCGGCGATATCGGCCAGACCCGACTGGTGAGACACCGCAAGCACGGTGATGCTGCCGCGCAGCTCGCCGAGCGTGGCGCAAAGCGCCGCCTCACTCGCCGGGTCGAGGGCGCTGGTGGCCTCGTCCAGAATGAGCAGCTTCGGCCGGCGCACCAGGGCGCGGGCAATGCATAGCCGCTGACGTTGCCCGCCAGATACCTTGCCACCACGCTCCCCCACCACGGTATGCAGCCCTTCCGGCATGGCCGCGACAAAGTCCCAGGCACCGGCAGCGCGCAACGCCCGCTCGGTGTCGGCCTCGGTCAGCGCCGGATCGCCAAGGGTCACATTGTTGAGCACGCTGTCGTGCAGAAGC
>CAZCDY010000194.1:0-6411 GCA_964497145.1 uncultured Gammaproteobacteria bacterium | reverse complement strand
CAGTGGATCGCCCGTGGCCGGGTCGAAGAGGCCCGCTCCGACCTGGTTTTGCAGCCGAATTCCGATTGAGTACAACGGTTCGCGGCAAGCACATAGATTTGCGGGGGTGTTTACCTTTTCTTTGATGCGCCGCACAATACCAAGTCGCCCAGCAAAAACGTCCCAGCCAACCCAACATCCGGAATGCGCACATGTTTCGTAAAGAACTTAAAGTCCTCGACTGTACGATCCGCGACGGCGGCCTGATCAACAACTACCAGTTTTCCAAGGACTTCGTGAAGGCGGTCTATCGAGCGACCTGCGATGCGGCAGTGGATGTCGTCGAACTGGGCAAAAAGCTCGAGGAAAGCGACGAGTACACCCGGGAGAAGTACGGCGCGTGGAACTTCTGCGATGACGATGACCTGAAAGAGGTCATCGACTCGTACGACTCTGAGTATCGGCCGCTGGTGGCCGTCATGTACGACGTCGGCCGGGTCGACGTCAACAAGCTGCAGCCCCGCGACCAGGGGCCGATTGATATGGTCCGTGTCGCCTGTTATGTGCACCAGATCGACAAGGGCATCGACCTGATACGGCGGTGCAAGGACCTGGGCTACGAAACCACCATCAACATCATGGCCGCCTCGGCGGCGATCGAGACCGAACTGGTAGAGGGTCTGGTGGAGATCAACAAGGCCGATGAGGTGGATTACCTGTACCTCGTTGACAGCTTTGGTGCCTTCTACTCGGAGCAGGTGAGTTACTACGGGAAAATGTACAAGAAGTACGCGCCTGACAAAGAGCTGGGCTTTCACGCCCACAATAACCAGCAGCTTGCCTTTTCCAACACGCAGCAGGCGATCATCGACGGTGTCAATCTGCTGGACGCCACTATCAACGGGATCGGGCGTGGCGCCGGCAACTGTAACCTGGAACTGTTGCTGAACTTTCTGAAGAACCCGAAATTCAATGTCCGGCCGGTATACAAGGTGATTCAGGAGCAGTTCGTACCCCTGAGAAAAGAAATCGAATGGGGCTTCAATGATATTTACGGCATCAGTGGTCACTTGAACCAGCATCCGCGCGATGCGATGAAATTCCGTGCCGACAAAAAGAACAAAGACAACTGCTACGATTTCTATGTGAAGTCCATCGAAAGCTAGCCTGCGGCAGGGACTTGACGGTCTGGCAGGCCGTGCGATCTGCTGAAAAACTGCCGCTGTTTGCCGTTTCTGGGGCCCGCTGGTTGTTTTGAAACCCACGGCGGGGCTTTGGCCGTCTCCGGTTTCAGGCCCGTTTTTCCGTCTGGATGCGTCGCGTAGCGCGGATCTTCACCTCAAGTGTCTCTCCAAGGGGCCGATAATTCTCCAAGCACGGATGCGGCCAGCTCTGCATAGTGTGTTCGTTTTCTTTACCAGGGTTGTCGATGGGCGTGTGAGGCGTTTGGTTTCGCGCGATGTCAGTCGTTCGTTCGAGAAATTGCACAATATGCAACTTTCTTCACAACCGGGTAGATCGCTTCTCATCGCCATGCGGCGCTTCAGTGATCGCAGGTCCTTTTGCTTCGCGAGATCGGGGGGGCTCCGTGCTGCGTTGCTCACACTGGCATCTTTGATCAGCCTGGCGCATTCGCAGATAGCCATTGCGGATTTCGACAAAGACGTGGAACTGGTTTATGGGGCAGGGCCTTCCACCTCCATTGTGAAGCTGTTTTTTGAGCATTTCAGCCAACGTCCGGAAGCGCGGGGAAAGGCATTCTCCGTCCCAGAGCGATCGGTAAAACACAAAGGTGGGATTCGCGCCTCAGGCCAGCACCTTTTTGGCCGCACGGGTCGACCGCTTTCCCCGCAAGAGAAGGCGCAGAACAAGTTTGAGATCTATCTGGGCAGGATCCCGGTCGGATTCGTCACCGGCACCGCGGTCGCACTGCCACCTTTGAAGCCTTCGGATATCGATGCGCTTTTTTCCGGTCGGATTGCGAACTGGAAAGCGCTGGGTGGACCCAATGCCCCGGTGGTTCTTGTAGGCAGAGAGAAAACCGAGGCGGTTTTGACGGTTTTGTCGAGACATTTCCCGGTCCTGCTCGATGCCGTTTATCAACAGAGGTTCAAGCGCGATCATGCCGTTGTGAATTTTCTTTTGACCCCTGCTGGTCGGCACGCGATGGGTTTCGGGGCCTTGTCCAACTTCGATGGGCTGAACCGCGTTGAACTCGTCGGCCCCCAACTGGGTGTGCGGGTCGGACTGGTGGTCGACGAAAAGAATGCGAATCGTCCTTTGGTCAAGGCAGTTCAGCAATATGCGGCGAGCGGGGACTGGCGTCAGGTTGTCGAAGATGCGGGGTACTTTGTGGTCGACGATCCATACGGCAGTCAAAACTTCTGCGGTCTCTGATGAGCGGTGATCGGCATAGCCTCGGGCGGTCTGGTAAGACCGCGCGGCTGAAAACAAGGCCCTGGTATCTGATCGCGGTAGCCCTTGTCAGTGTTTCCTGCCTGGTCGCGTATCTGTTGTACGACGAATTGAGACGCTCCCAGGAAAAGGCCTTCGCTGGTCGTGTCGAAAGTATCTCTTCGACGATCGCCCGGATGGGGGGATACCACATTGCCACCTTCGATTGGCCACTGCTGAATACACTGATAGAACAGGCAAAGCGTGACCCGATCGTTGTGTCGGTGCAGATCGAGGATTTCCTGGCAGACCGGAAGTTAGGTGAACTTGACCTGGCTGGGGCACCTGATACGCGACGATTTACACGCCAGATTCTCCACGAGGGTTCGACTGTCGGATTCCTGACCATCGTCATAAATGAGACCGTATTGCGGCATACCTTGTCGTGGATGCGAGCTCTGCTCTGGGTGAGCATCGTGACGGTCATGTTGCTTGCGAGTGGTTTCATCTATGTGCTGATTCGCAAGCGATACGAAACCGAGTTGCGCCGGCGGGCGAATTATGATGCGCTGACAGGCCTCGCAAACCGACGTCTTTTTCAGGATCGCCTGGAGCAGGCGATCAGGCTCGCTCATCGTGACGGATCGGCCATCGGTCTGTTGTTCGTCGACATAGATCACTTCAAGAAGGTGAACGATACCCTGGGGCATGGGGCTGGCGACAGGATACTTATCGATATTGCGAGTCGCATCAAGCAGAGCGTTCGGGGCCAGGACACCATAGCCAAGTTCACCGCCGATGATAAAGCGGAAACAATCGCCCGCCTGGGCGGTGATGAGTTCACCGTGATTCTTCCAGGACTGCGCAAGCCGATGAATGCCGAGATCGTTGCCGAACGCGTAATCCAGGCGTGCGCAACGACATTTTCCGTCGATGGCCAGGACCTGTACCTGAGTGCCAGTATCGGTATCTCGATCTATCCCGATGATGCCCAGGATGCGGAATCCATAATGCAGAGCGCCGATGCTGCCATGTACGAAGCAAAAGAGTCGGGGCGCGGAGTCAGTCGATTTTATCGAAGTGAGATGAATGCCACCGCACAGGCACGCTTGAAGTTGGAAACCGAGTTGCGGACCGGTTTTGCACAGGGCGAGCTGGAGCTTTTTTATCAACCTCTGATCAGCACCCTGAGTGGCGGCCTGGTCGGGGCCGAGGCCCTCATCCGCTGGCGCAGCCCTGAGCGTGGCATGGTTTCTCCGGGCGATTTCATACCCCTGGCGGAAGAGACTGGTCTGATCGTTCCGATCGGTGAATGGGCCTTGTGCGAGGCATGTAGGGAGGCCGCGGGCTGGCAGGATCTTTCGGGCTCTCTTTTGTACGTTGCGGTGAATGTGTCGACCATGCAGTTTGGCCAGTCGAACCTTGCCGAGGCTGTATCGGCTGTGCTGAGGAAAAATGCCCTGCCACCGGAATGTCTGAAGCTTGAGATCACGGAGTCCTTGTTGTTGCAGGACTCTGAGGGTGCGCAAGAGGTCATTCAACGGATCAGTGACAGCGGGGTCGGGTTCTCCATCGATGATTTCGGCACAGGTTACTCGTCGCTGAGTTATCTGCGGCGCTATCCGTTTGAAACGCTCAAGATTGATCGCTCGTTCGTCAGCAACGTGACGGAAAGTCAGAGTGATGCCAGTCTGGTGACGTCGATTATTGCAATGGCCGCGAGTCTCGACCTCAAGGTTGTGGCCGAAGGCATAGAGACCGATGAACAGTTTGAATTCGTAAAAAACGCCGGTTGTGATGTAGCCCAGGGCTTCAGGTTGGGGCGCCCCATGTCGGCCAGTGACTTCGCTTTATTTATCCAGAAAAACGCTGCCCGGGTATCGCGCAGTTACTCCGGAATCTGAAACCGTAGCGGTCTTTGCGTCGACAAAGCCAAAAGCAAAGTCATTGCGACGCCCGACGGCTGTGCGAGGGTGAAGCGGTTTCAGTGAGGCAATTGCAGCAGGCCATAGACCGGGCCATCACATGGCCCGGTCTCTCCGTTCCACGCATCAATAAGCCGGTGTATCGGCCTCGTACCTGAAGCCTTTGGCGGCCGCCTGCTCGCGCACGGCGCCATAGATCCGGTCATCGAGTGAGGCGCTTGCACCACCACGCTGATCGATCTGCTTCTTCAGGAACTCACTGCGCTGCCGGGACAGTTCGCGGATCTCCGACTGCAGTTTCTGGCGCTGTTCCGCCTTTACGCGGATCAGGTCCCTGGCGGCCGAGGGAGGCATGGCCTGCATGGGTGCAGGCAGTTCCTCGGGTTTTATCGCGTCCAGGTCCACCCGGCCGCTGCTGACGTCATCGACCAGTTCGTTGCCCCCCAGCAGGTTGGCCTCGCCGCTGCCCGAGGCATTGAAGGTGGCCCGGCGTGCGCGTGATGCCACGGACGCCGACTCGTGCAGCTTGCGCGTCGCAGTCAGTTTTTCCTCTTTCTCGGCGCGGGTCTCGCTGTCGCCATAATAGAGACGCGTGGCGTCGAGTTTCTCCGACAGCCTCGCCAGTTTGGCATCGAAGGGCGTCGCTATCGCCACCGCGCTGCCCGACTGGTCCACCTGGAAAAATTCCCCTGCGCCCAGTGCCGCGATCTTCTGCCATTCAAGACCGGTCGCACGCGTCGAGCCTGCCTGGATCGCATTGACCACGATGCCGCGCTTCCTGGCCTCGGCAAGGATCTGCGGATACTGTGGTTCGTCCTGGTAATCCATGTGTGGCGGTGCATCGCCGACCAGGAACACGGCCTGATAGGTATCCTGGTCCAGGCTCCAGGCAATCTCGTGCAGCGCATCGTTGAGCGCCCTGTTGACGCTCTCCGGCGTATCTCCACCGCCGCCAGCCTGGTAGTCCATCAGGGTTGCGTAAAGGGAGTCCAGATCCGAGGAGAGTGCGGTCACCCGGGTTATATAACTGTCGCCGCGGTCGCGGTAGGCCACCAGTCCGATCCGGATTTCCGGTGCGGACTCTGCCTGTGCCAGCGAGCTGGCGATCGACCAGATCTTCTCCTTGGCCGCCTCGATCAGCCCACTCATGCTCCCGGTCGTGTCGAGCACGAATACGATTTCAACTTTCGCCTTGTCTGTGACGGCCGCGGTTTGTTGGATCACCGCAGGCCGGATCGCACCGGTACTTTGCTGCATTGGGATCAGGATCACCGCGGTGGCGGTCAGTGCAAACAGCGTTATGCCGAACAATCTCGTTTTCATGATGTTTTCCTCTGTGTGCCGCTCATGGATGACTCGACAGCTTGCGTAACGCCGCTTCCGCGCCGCGATAGGCCAGCTGAAATCTGTCGCTTGGATGCCCTGGTGTGGCGCCACCACGGGGTCGTTGCCCAAAGCGTGATGGAATGCCGACGAACGCGGCCTGCACCAGGAAAAAGGTCCACACAGCCATGAATATGCTGTCCGCATGCGCGAAGGCCCATACCCCTGCTGTCAACGCGAACAGGCTGAGTGCCAGGTCGATCAGTGCTGCCAGCGGGCCAGGTTGGTGATAGAGGGATCGGATCAGCCAGATCAGGCCCAGGTGCAGGCCGAGATAGGCCAGCGGGTCCATGATCAGGAACCAACTCGTGCCCGCGAGCAACAGCCAGGCTGCCAGTGTGACGACCCGACCGGTGCGTTCCCGGCTGCGGTGCAGCAGGTAGATCACGTATCCCAGACCGAGCCCTGTAATCAGTGCGCGGCTGGTTGATTCGAGGCCGATGACGCCGGGCAGCACCAGGTAGGTCACGCTGCTGAGAACACCGGCGGACAGCGCCAGCAGGACGCCTTCGGGAAAACTCGGGCTCTTCATTTGCGGGCCCTCCGCCGGTGTTCTTTGAGCAGGGCCACCTCGACGTCCTCATCGCGCACGCGGCCATCGATACCGGGCCAAGGCTCATCGGCATCGGTCTCCCGGTTCTGCTGGTCGAACAGTTCGGCCTTCTGCCGCATGCTTTCGAGTCGCGACCGGTTTTCCCTGAGTCGCGTGTCGAGATCATCGAGCGTTTCC
>CAZCDY010000193.1:4817-6446 GCA_964497145.1 uncultured Gammaproteobacteria bacterium | reverse complement strand
GTGCCGGCGATATTGCCCAATCTTCTACCGGGTGTCTTTCCCTACCTGAGTCCGCTGAAGGTCGATACCAATCCGGAGAATATGCTCGCTGCGGACGAGCCGGTGCGCCAGTACCACAAGCGGATGCGCAAGGAGATGGATCTGCACGACATGATCGTGCTGGGTGTGGTCAACGAAACCCATCCCAACGGTGTTTTCAACCCCGGTTCGTTGCAGCGCGTCCATGCGCTGACCGAGTTTGCAAAGACTCTGCAGTGGCCGGATGAGGACGACCCGGGCAAGACCGTCGGTGTCGTGTCGGTCGATGTGATCGCGCCCTCCACGGTGGATGTCATCGGACAGGGGGCACCGGGGACGGTCGATTTTTCCTGGTTGATGCGTGCGCCGCCGGCCACCCAGGAAGAGGCGACGCGGGTGTTCGAGACCATGCAGCGCTTTCCCATGATGGAGCGCATCATGGTTTCCGACGACGGTCGGGTGCTTGCACTGTACCTGCCGATCACTTCAAAAGAGACCAGCTACCGGATCTACCATGCGTTGCGCGAGCGCATCGCGGACATGGCCGGTGACGAGAGCTATTTCATTACCGGTCTGCCGGTGGCCGAAGATATCTTCGGTGTGGAGATGTTCATCCAGATGGCTATCTCCGCCCCGATGGCCATGATCGTGGTTTTCGCATTGCTGCTGTTCTTTTTCCGCAATCTCACGCTGGTTTGGGCACCCATGATCGTGGCCATGGTGTCGGTGATCTGCACCATGGCGCTGCTGGTGGTCACCGGTAATACCGTGCACATCATGAGTTCCATGATCCCGATCTTTATCATGCCCATCGCCGTACTGGATTCGGTGCACATACTGTCGGAGTTCTTCGACTACTATCCGCGCATCCGAGACCTGCGGCTGACGATGAACCATGCGATGCGCGAGCTGTTCATCCCGATGTTCTTCACCTCGATCACCACCGCTGTCGGCTTCGCCTCCCTGGCGCTGGTGCCGATTCCGCCGGTCCAGGTGTTCGGTGTCTTTGTTGCCATCGGGGTGCTGCTCGCCTGGCTGCTTTCGGTCACCTTCATCCCGGCGTACATCGCGTTGCTCTCGGACAAGACCCGCAGCAAGCTGGCTGCGGCTGCCGAGCGTGCCGCGTCTCGCAAGAGCCTCGTCAGGGACGGTGTGCTGGAGCGTACCCGGCAACTGACCCTGCGCTACCCGCGTCGCATCCTGCTGCTTTCATTCATGTTGGTCGCGGCCTGTGTCGTCGGTATCATCCGAATCGAGGTCAACGACAACCCGGTGCGTTGGTTCGGCCCGGATCACCCGATCCGGGTTGCCGACCGGGTGCTGAATGAGCATCTCGCCGGCACCTACATGGCCTATCTGACGCTGGAGCCTGCAGTGCAGGATGATGCGCCCGGGGTGGCACAGGCCGGGGTAAAGACCCATCTCGCCGAGCTCGCTGCCGAGTTCCCAACCCACGGTGATCTGATCGGCCAACTGCGCAGGCACGCACAAGCCATGTCTGCCGGACCGGACCTGGTGGGTGAGTTGCAGCGCTATGCCGAGCACAGGATGGATGAAGCGCCGGACGGGCAGTACGACTTCTGGGACGCATTGCTGGTACGTCTCGACGAG
>CAZCDY010000193.1:1908-4807 GCA_964497145.1 uncultured Gammaproteobacteria bacterium | reverse complement strand
GCTGGCACAGGTGGAACAGGTGTTCAAAGATCCCGCCGTACTGAACTACGTGGCCGAACTGCAGGCCGCGCTTGTCGAGACGGGGATCGTCGGCAAGGCGGTCTCGGTCGCGGACTTTTCGAGGACCGTGAATCGCGAGTTGCGCGGCGGGGCGGCCGAGGACTATCGCGTCCCGGACACCGCGCAAGGTGTGGCGCAGACCCTGTTGACCTATCAGAACAGCCATCGTCCGCAGGACCTGTGGCATTCGGTCACCCCCGATTTCCGCAAGGGCGTTTTGTGGCTGATGCTCAACAGTGGAGACAACCGTGATATGACGGCCGTCGTCGATGCGGCCGATGCCTTCATGGCGGCCAACCCGCCGCCGGCTGCGCTGACCGCAAGCTGGTTCGGTCTGACCTACATCAACGTGATCTGGCAGGAGAAGATGGTCACCGGCATGCTTGGATCGATCGCCGGCAGTTTCCTGACAGTTCTTCTGCTGATGATTATTCTGTTGCGTTCAACGGCATGGGGGCTGCTTGCCATGATCCCGCTGAGCGCCACCTTGCTGCTCATCTACGGCATGCTGGGCCTCGCCGGAAAGTCTTACGATATGCCCGTGGCGGTGCTTTCCTCGCTGTCGATCGGCCTGGCCGTTGATTTCACCATTCATTTCCTGGTCCGCATGCGTCACTTCATGAGCCAGACGAGGTCGCCGCTCAGGTCCCATGACCTGGCGTTCGGGCAACCCGCGGTCGCTATCTCTAGGAACGTGCTGGTGGTGGCGATCGGCTTTTTGCCGTTGCTGCTGGCGCCGCTGGTGCCCTATCAGACCGTCGGCACGCTGATCGCAACCATTCTCTGTGCCTCAGGTGTGGCGACCCTGCTGATCGTGCCTGCCTGTCTGCGTGCCTGGGAGGGACTTTTCTTTCCGGCCACCGACAGCCGTCGGACCACGCTGTTTGGCACATACAGCGCGGTCGTGGTCGGCCTGCTGGCGGCTGTACTGCTCGGTGTGAACATCCAGCCCCACCTGGGGGGGGCGGGACTTGTCCTGATGTGGATACTGCTCATGACAGGCTTGCCGGGCGCGGTATTATTCGCGACGCGTGGTGGTGACAGGACGGCCGGCAGTGCGGGGCGTGGCGCATTGTTTCGGCGCAAGTAACAAGGTTTCGGAAGGGAGTGCTTTGATGTCTGGAGTTGTTGGGAAACGGATGTTCGGTATCTTGGCGATAACGGCAAGTCTCATGACGGCCGGCACGGCCGTGGCGCAGGGTGTCCCGCCCGTGGCGCAGGGTGTCCCGCCCGTCGAGGACATTGTCGAAAGGACCAATTGCGTGGCCTACTATGCCGGACGGGACGGCCGGGCCCAGGTGTCCATGACGATCACCGATCAGCAGGGACGCACGCGTTCACGCCGGATGACCATCCTGCGCCGCGACGCAATGGCGGGCGAGGAGGAGCCGTCCGCCTGCCGCAATCAGAAATACTATGTCTACTTTCAACGGCCGACCGATGTACGGGGCACGGTGTTCACCGTATGGAAGCACGCCGGGAAGGATGATGACCGCTGGCTTTATCTGCCTGCGCTGGATCTCGTCAACCGCATCGCCGCCGGCGACAAGCGCACGAGCTTTGTTGGCTCGCATTTTTTCTACGAGGATATATCGGGGCGCAATATCACCGAGGATGAGCACGAGCTTGTCGAGGCCAGCGCGAACTATTTCGTTCTCAAGGGCAGGCCTGCGGATCCGGATTCCGTGGAGTTCAAACATTACGTGATATGGATCCACCGTGGGACCTTTGTCCCGGTAAAGGTTGAGTTCTTCGATGCCCAGGATCGTATGTACCGCGTCTACCAGGCCACCAAGGTAGAGACGGTGCAGGGCCTGCCCACTGTCGTGGAATCGAAGATGGAGGACCTGGTGCGTGGCGGCAATACGACGCTGAAATTCAGTCGTGTGCAGTACGATCTGGATATCGGTGATGAAATTTTCGATGAGCGCTTTCTGCGCAATCCGCCGCGTGACCTGCTGCGTTGAACAGGCTGTCCCGCGTCGTTGATCTTGCCGCCGTGCTTGTTACGGCCTGCGCGGTGCTTTTGCCGGCACAGGTTACTGCCGGGCCACCGCTTCCGGCGGGGCTGGCACCGGCCGAAACGGGTGAACCGGCGCTGCCGTCTGGTCTGGGCGGGGAGCCCACGTCCGCGATCGGGGAGGGTGGTGTTTCCGATGACACTGCGGGCGAGCCAGGGCTGGTGCGCTTCTGGGACATGCGCGCGGGCCTCAGGACGCAGGACGACGACCTCGTGGAAGACGATTTCACCCTGGCGGAGACCCGGTTGCGACTCGAATATCTGCACCAATGGGAACGGGCGGAATTCGTCCTGAAGAGCGACTTGCTGTTAGACGCACTGGCCGATGATCGCGGTATCGACATCGAGCGGCGCGAAGGCTGGCTGCAGCTGCGCGAGGTCAAGCTCGACCTGCAACCTCACTCGACGGTGGATATGGCACTCGGCCGCCAGGTACTCACCTGGGGGACAGGTGACCTGATCTTCGTCAATGACCTCTTCCCAAAGGACTTCAACTCTTTCTTCATCGGGCGTTCCGAGGAATATTTGAAGAGCCCGGTGGATGCGCTCAGGGTCTCCGCCTATTTTGATTTGTTCAATGTTGACCTGGTCTATGCCCCGCGCTTCGATTCGAACCTGTACCTCGATCCGGAGAGGCTGTCGTTCTTCGGCAGTCCGGGTGACACGACGCTGTCGGTCGATATGCCCGATGACTGGTTTTCGGACGACGAGATCTACCTGCGAGCCAACCGGCGTTTCGGCTCATGGGAACTCGCCCTGTACGGTTACGACGGTTTCTGGAAGGGGCCGGAAGGATTCGACACCGACCGGCAGGTCTAT
>CAZCDY010000193.1:1344-1898 GCA_964497145.1 uncultured Gammaproteobacteria bacterium | reverse complement strand
GTTTCCCAAGCTGGCCGTGTACGGAGGGAGCGCACGCGGCCCCCTGGCGGGGGGTATTTTCAATGTTGAATACGGCTACTATGATTCGAAGGATGCGGGGCTGGACGGTAACGATTACGCACCGCCGAGCGAACAGCGTCTGCTGTTGGGTTACCAACGGGAACTGGCACGCGAGTTGAATCTCGGCCTGCAGTACTACCTGACACATATCGAGGACTACGGCGACTACCAGGATGACCGGTTGCCGGGTTCGCCGGACCGCGACCGCAACAGGCATGTGGTGACGGCGCGCCTGAGCAAGCTGCTGATGAACCAGGACCTTCGTCTGTCTCTGTTCGCCTTCGTGTCGCCCTCGGACGAGGATGGTTACCTGCGGCCGCAGCTTCATTACAGGCTGGACGATCACCGCAGCGTGGAACTGGGCGCCAACGTGTTTTTCGGTGAAGATGACGATACCTTTTTCGGACAACTCAGTGACAACACCAATATCTACACCGCCTTCCGCTACGATTATTGAATACTGTTTGGGTGGCAGGCGGGTCTGCGGGAAATAT
>CAZCDY010000193.1:0-1270 GCA_964497145.1 uncultured Gammaproteobacteria bacterium | reverse complement strand
CTCGAACACCTGCCGGACGAGCTTGAGCGCCCGCTGGCCGCGACCACCCTGTTTTGCGGCCTGGGTGCAGAGCATCTCGAAAAGCTGGTGGAGTTTGCCCCTGTGCGCCGTTACAAGGCGCGAACGGTCGTCATCGAGAAAGGCGATGCGGCCAATGCCCTGTACGTCATTCTGGATGGAAGGGTGCGAATCTTTGCGCAGGGAGACGAAGACAAGGAGATCACGCTGAATGAATTGGGCGCCGGAGAATATTTCGGCGAACTTGCATTGATTACGGACAAGCCTCGCTGTGCGTCCGCGATGACAACGGCGGATTCGCGCCTGTTGGCCGTATCCAAAACAGAGTTCACGGAGTTTCTGGCAACGACGCCGGATGCGGCGCCGCGCATGATCAACCATCTGGCAGACAAAGTGCAGGAGCTGACCCAGGATGTTGAACGCCTGGCCCTGCAGGACGTCTACGGACGCCTCGTCGGCGTCCTGAACGAGCGTGCTGACTTGGTCGACGGCTGTCTGATCACGGGACCCATAACCCAGCAGGAACTGGCCAATCTGGTGGGGGCGTCCAGAGAGATGATTAGTCGCATATTCAAAGAGTTAAAGTCAGGTGGTTATATATCACTTGAAGGCAAGCGTATTGTCCTGAGGCGTAATCTTCCAGCCCGTTGGTAGTGGATTGACCCGGAACGGCGGTGCGATACGGCCGTAGCCCATCTCACCCTAGCCCTCGCTTTTTGCCTGATCTTTCCGCGTATGCGAAATCCCGGAGTGTGAATTTGTCACATTATTGCTGAGCAGGATCTACCCCTGTTGCAGGCACGCCGATCCTATCCTTCTCTACAAGCACGACACACAGTTTGTCGGATACAAAATCAATGAGGGCGGAGACACTGTCATGAAGACCAGGAACACCATCATAGCCATCTCGGTGATTTGTCAGATGTGGGCGACCGCCGCTTTGTCCGACCCGGATGGGGATTGGCAGCTCACGATGATTCATCGCCCGTCAACCGCACAACTGAAGGTGGAAGAACAGGGCAGGGTGTACATCTACGATGGCCTGTACGATTCCGACGTCAAACTCGCGATGGAAACGCAGTTCGATCGGGTGGACAACATGATGTTTGTCAGAACCAAGGTCGAGACGCCGCAAGGGGAGACCGAGACGGAAGACGATGGCTGCGATTGAGGTCTGGCGTAAAGGCCTCAGCCCAGGACCGCCTCGAGCGTATGGGTGGTGCGCAGCAGGCGCTCGGCCAACAGGTCGGCC
>CAZCDY010000192.1:828-6477 GCA_964497145.1 uncultured Gammaproteobacteria bacterium | reverse complement strand
GCCCAGCGGCGCTGCCATGGGTTTGTTTGCGCCCCTGTCAACGAATCTCTGCAAGTGAACCAAGGACCTGGCGGATATCCTCCACGGTCGGCGGGTACAGTTCGTAAGGCTGCGCAAAGACGCCGAAGCAGCTCATCCGCCTCACCCCCGGCTGTTGCACAGAAGACAACCAGAAATGGTACCCGTCGAAATAAGACGCGCTACCGCCCCCCCCGCCACCCATCCCGCTAGCCAATTGCAGGGCCGCAAACCGCGCAGGCCCGGTGCTCACGACCTCCTGCATCGATCTTTGGACCCTGGTAATCGCAAAGGTATCCGCCTCGATCGCGTAGCCATCGTGGTTGATGCTGTTGATCTCGAAGGCGCAATGCGGCTTGTAGCTGTCAAAGCCATAACGCACCGCGCCATTCTGGACAAACACACGCGCCTTGCCGGAGGTTACGGTGATCTCTTGATTGAGCACCAGGCTCGCACCCTCCAGCTGTTTGTAAACATCACTTGCAGCAGACTCGCGAACGGTCGAGCTTTTCTGACAACCAATGAGCGCAACAGCGGCTAAAGCAATTGCAAATAGATATCTCATCGTGGTTCCCCGGCAGCTTTGACGTCTGGATGATAGCCCAGACGCTCAAGCTGACCTCATCTCCGATAGCGACATTGTCCTGGAAACCCCGCGGATTCGACCGCTAAGGCACGCCTGGATCTACCCGGCAGACGGACTCAGGCCTGGGCGAAATAATCCGCGAGAAAAGCATCGAAATCGATCTGGGGCTCGGCCTCCAGTCGTTGCTGCTCTGCCAGGGACTGCACCCCCTTGGCATCCAGTTCCGCAATGACCTCAGGCGACAAGCTGCGCTCGAGGAAATACCGCTGGTGCTGATGCGACAGGCGGCGGGCAAACTGGTAGAAACCTTCACCCTTATCGCGCATCTCTGCCAACATCTTGGCCGAGGGGGTGAGATCCGGGGCACGCACCTTGACGATCTGCTCATCCATTGCATCCTCGAACCAGGCCCCACCCTCAATCGCGTCGAGCCGCTCGCAGACCGGCAGCATCGATTCGAGAATCTCCAGTGCCCAGGCACGCATCGGCAGTCGGACCCCGCGGTGCTGCAGCATCAATCTCGGCTCGCGGCCGCGGTGAGCGACATCCAGAAGGTTGCGGTCGATCTCGCGCCGTTCACAGTCATCGATCAACGGGCTGTCTGCCAAAAGACAGAACAACAGGAAGACCTCCAGGAAACGGCCCTGGGTTTCATCCAGACCCAGCGGGTGATAGGCATTGACATCGAGCGACCGCAGTTCGATGTATCGGATTCCGCGTTTCTTCAAGGCCAGGCTCGACTTCTCCAACCCCTCGAGCAGTTGCTTCGGTCGCACCGTGCTGTAGTACTCGTTCTCGATCTGCAGGATGTTTGCATTGAGTTGGCGATATTCGTCCCCATCGCGCACCCCCAGGCCCTCCCAGGCGGCGGCCGGCTGCATGGTGGCCCTGAGCAGACTGTCGGCGTAGGACTGCACGTCGTCGTAGCAGGCCTTGATACCCAGCCCTTCCTCGCGACTGTTCTGGTAACCGATATCGCCCATGCGTAGAGAAGTGGCATGCGGCGCGTAATAGGTGGTTTCGTCAAACGACGGCAGATTGGTCGCCTGGCCCTGGAAAAACGATTTGCACACCGCCGGGGAGGCGCCGAAAAGATAGGGTATCAGCCAACCGTAGCGCTGCAGATTACGGATCTGGGCCATGTAACGCTGATCACGAAAATCGCGAAGGCCGCACACACGCCCCTCGATCAGGCGGTAAGCAGGCCACAGGGCGTCCGAAAACGACCAGTTGAAATGGACCCCGGCTATCACCTGCATGACCCGGCCATAGCGATGCCCCAGACCAACCCGGTACAGATGTTTCATCCGCCCGGCGTTCGACGTGCCGTACTGCGCCACCGGAATATTTTTATCACCCGACAGCACGCAGGGCATACTGGTCGCCCACAGGATCTCATTGTCCAGGCGGCGATAGACGTATGCCTGCAGATCGGCCAGATAGTCGAGGGCCTCCGCCACACCCGGTAGCGGCGGCGTGATGAACTCGATCAGGGACTCGGCGTAATCGGTGGTGATATCGGGGTGGGTCAAGGCTGAACCGAGCACCTGCGGATGCGGCGTCAGTGCCATACCCCCTGTCGCCGACACCCTGAGGCTCTCCTTCTCAAGGCCGAAGCGTGCATCGCGAAGCAGGCGGATATCGGCTTCACTGGCGAGCCGTGCAAGCCGGCCCTGGACAGAATCGAGCAAGGGGAACCCCCGGAAGAATTTGAGCCTGCATGGTCGTCGGGCACTTCACGCTCAACATCCGTCACAGGCAGCCGATAGGCATAAAGGACGGCGTGCATCGATATCGGCCTCGGGAGCAGTGTTGTTAAGTTCCCCTGGCCGGACCCAGCCATCCATTCAAGTCTAAAAGCCGGTAATTATAACCTGCCTTGGCGCCTTACAGATGCCCGTGTTTGCGATCAACAGACAACTGAGCGATCATTCACCGCCATGCATAATCGTCTACTTCTCCTCTTCACCCTGATCTGCCCGCTGCTGTTGCTGTCGGCGGGCAAAAGCCTGGCAGAACCCGCTTCAAGCGACCGGGTCCTGCGTCTTTGGGAGCAACTGGACACGCGCAAGCTCAAGCTGCGCTCAAAGTCTGCCCTGATCGTCGACCATTTCGGCAACACCCTGTTCGAGCGCATGCCCGACCAACAGATGCCCATCGCATCGGTAACCAAGCTCATGACCGCGATGGTGATCCTGGACGCCGGTCTGCCCACCGACGAACGGATCGAGATCACCAAGGCAGATCGCGATCTGCGGCGGCTTACCGGCTCACGCCTGAGGGTCGGCGCCAGACTGAGCCGCGGCGAACTCCTCACGCTTGCCCTGATGTCTTCCGAGAACCGTGCCGCAGCCGCGCTCGGACGCACCTACCCCGGCGGAACCAAAGCCTTCGTGCAGGCAATGAACCGCAAGGCGGTCGAGCTGGGGATGAGTCAAAGCAGGTTTGCCGATGCGGCGGGCCTGGATGCCGACAATGTCGCCACTGCGAATGACCTGGCCCGCCTGGTGCTCGCTGCCATGCAGTACCCGGCCATCCAGGAGGCGACCACGCGTTCCAAGATCGAGGTCAGGCCGTTCAGAAAGCGCGGCCCGCTGCGTTACGTGAATACCAATCGCCTGCTGCGTAACGGCAAATGGGACATCCAGATCAGCAAGACCGGCTACATCAACGAGTCAGGACGCTGCCTGGTGATGCACACCCAGCTCAACGGCACCCCGACCGTGATGGTCCTGCTAAATTCATTCGGCAAGCTGACGCCTTTCGGCGACGCCAACCGGGTGCGCAAATGGGTAGAGAAAGGGATCGGCACCAAGCTGCAGCAAAGCGCGCAGGTAGCGCCGGCAGACAGTCCCAACACCTGAATCACCAAGTATCGGCCCCCGGTGGATTGCTTTGCGGCTACAGATGCAAGACCGCGGTTCAGTTCACCAAAGCGGTACGCGGGCGCATGGCAAGAATCTGCTCGGCCAGGATGTTGGCCGACTCCTCAAGCATGATGCGCTGGATACCTTCAAGGTCCTTTTCATCCTCGGCCGACGCCTCATCATCCTCCTGATCGAGGCTGGCGAGCGGAGGCAGGTCGCGGAACGCACGCAGGCGGTTGCGCCGTTCCAGTCGATCCTTTTCGCGCTGGTCCCACTCTGCGCGACGCACAGACTCACGCAATGAGACGGTCGTTTTCTTGTCCAGTTCGATCAGGTCTTCCTCCTCCTCGAGCAGGAACCTGAAGCCCTCGTTGCCGGCGATACGCTGTTGCGAGGCATCGCGCAGACTCGACAACGGGGCCGTGCCAAGCAGCTGATGCTCAGCAGGTTTTATCGACGCCCAGGGCAAGGCGTTGTCGAGTGCCCGCTCGCCATGATCAGCCGCACCCTTGGCCGTCGGATAAACGATATCCGGCATCACGCCGCGGTGTTGCGTACTGCCACCCTCCACGCGGAAGAACTGCGCCATTGTCAGCCGCAGGCGGCCTATGTCCTCGCGTGAACGCAGAAAACGGCCAAGGTCCACGAGAGTCTGGACCGTGCCCTTGCCGAAGGTAGGTTCACCCAGGATCAGGCCACGGTGGTAGTCCTGAATGGCGCCGGCAAAGATCTCCGAGGCGGAGGCACTGTTGCGGTCCACCAGCACTGCAAGCGGTCCGGCATAGACCTGTTCGGGATCCGGGTCGCGTTCCACCTCGATCCTGCCGGAAGAATCCTTCACCTGGACCACCGGTCCCTTCTCGATGAACAGCCCGGTGAGTTCGGTTGCCTCCGACAATGAGCCACCACCGTTGCGACGCAGGTCGATGATGATACCGTCGACCTTTTGCGCCTGCAGCTCGTCCAGCAGGGTGCGCACGTCGCGTGTGGTGCTTCGAAAATTCTCTTCGCCCGCAGCCTGTGCACCGAAATCGCGGTAAAAAGCCGGGATCTCGATCACACCAAGCCGAACCCCGCCCGAGGCCTCGATCACCTCGCTCTTCGCCGCCTTGTCTTCCAGTTTTATCTCGTCACGTACCAGCACGACTTCACGCGCGCGGCCCCCCACGCCCTCGTTTTTCGGCAGGATGCTGAGACGCACGATACTGTCCTTGGGTCCGCGGATCAGATCGACCACATCCTGCAGGCGCCACCCGATCACGTCTTCCATATCACCGTCGGTGTCCTGAGCCACGCCGACGATGCGGTCGCCACCCTTGATTTCACCGGACTTCTCGGCCGGCCCCCCGGGCACTGTACTCTGTACCTCGGTAAACTCGTTCTCGCTGCGCAGCACGGCACCTATACCCTGAAGCGACAGGCGCATGCCGATATCAAAGTTCTCGGAAAGACGCGGCGACATATAACTGGTGTGCGGCTCGACGCTGAGGGTAAACGCGTTGATGAAGGCCTGAAATACATCCTCCGGCGCCATCTGCGCCACCCGGCGCGCGATCCCCTGGTAACGCTTGCTCAAGGTCTCGGTAATCTCTGCCTCATCCTTGCCTGCAAGACGCAGCGAAAGGATGTCGTTCTTCACCCGCTGCCGCCACAGGTCATCGATAGACGCCTCATCGGGCAGCCAGTCGGCCTCACTGCGATCGAACTGGTAGGACTCATCGAGTTCGAAATCGAACCTGTTCGCCTGCAGAAGCTTCTGCGCGTAGGCGACTCGCTGCTCAACGAGTTCGCGGAAGCGACGGAAGATCAGAAAAGCCGGATCGAGTTTGCCGGTACGCAGACTGTCGTCCAGTTCATCACGATAGCGTTCGAACTTGGCAATATCCTCGGCGCTGAAAAAGCTGCGATTGGCATCCAGGGCTTCGAGATAACGCTCGTAGACCGCGGCCGACAGATCGTCGTTGAGACGTGGCTTGCGGTAGTGAAACTTTTCCATCACCTGCGTAATGATCAACGCAGCCTGGCGCTGCTGCTCGTTGGCATGCAGTTCATCCACAGAAACGATGGCGGGCTTGGCCAGGACGGCACCTGCCAACAGGCAGCCAAGCAGAAGCGACACACTCAACAGGCGGAGTTTCATATAACGCACCTCATAGCACGGCAGTGCCGCACCCAAAA
>CAZCDY010000192.1:0-690 GCA_964497145.1 uncultured Gammaproteobacteria bacterium | reverse complement strand
GCCCTAAAACCCCCTAATCCGTACAGATTAGGCTGTCATCCATCGCCGCCAGCGGCTGCCGCAAGCCCTGAACCAGGGCCAGGTATTCCGCTGACTGCGGTTCCAACCAGCCATGCCGGATCAGAAAATCGATGACCACCAGGTTGCAGTTCAGCTTGAACTCATCGGTTTCCCGCACAAGTGCGGCCACCTCAGTCAGCGGCAGAAGCATGAATTCCTCCACCTCACCATCGGTGTTGACCGGCACAAACCCGTCCGGCAATTCCAGGTCGTAACAATAGAGCACGTCACGGCGAAACCCGCGTTTGGCCACCCGATTGTATGAAACTGCGCCGACCGGAACCGCCTTCCTCGCCAGATCCCGCGGCACACCGGCCTCCTCTCGACATTCCTTGATCAGATTCTCTTCCAGACCGAGCGAATGCGGCAGGCCGCCGGCCACCATGTTGTCCAGGGCCCCGGGGAACAGCAGGCGGTCGCGCGCACGGCGCCCGATCCACATGTGTAAACCATCCCGCCTGCGCACGAAACCGTTGAGATGCTGCCCAAAAGACCTCACACCGAAATAGGCCGCTGCAGCACGATCGACAACGCAAAGTGCCTCTTCCCGTCCGCCGGGCGTCACCGCGTACGGCTCGCCCATGTAGGCCGGCGTCACCCCGGCACCGGCAAGCTGGCGTGCTGCCTTTT
>CAZCDY010000191.1:0-6508 GCA_964497145.1 uncultured Gammaproteobacteria bacterium | reverse complement strand
TACGTCTTGTTTTGGATGATGGGCTATGCGTAGCAGATCCCGAGTCAGCAGACAGGCAACAGGGCCTGCGAAACCTGTGCTCCAATCGCCGGGCGAAAAAAAGGGAGCTACCGGCATGAGCCTGAGCATGCACGACGGTGTGGAGGTCTGGTGTGACTGCTGCTCCTGCGAGGCCGAACCCTATTGGGTCGAGGCCTTTGTCCCGCACGATGACAACGGGCAGACAAAAAAAAGGTCACCACCGAGGTGAGCGCCCCGACATTCCGGCTGGCTGAAGCGCTTTGCGAGATCTTCGGCGGCAACCGGATCTTCTGCCCCGGATAGATAATGTGTGGCAGTTTCAGCAGCACCCCACACGGTCAATCAAAAAAGCCGTCGAACTGCCTGCCGGCGTTGACGAACTTTCCCGCATAGACCGCCCCGACCTTCTGGATATCGGCGATGTGATCCGTGCTGTCCATCTTTTGCATCTTCTCCGCGCTTAGCTTTCCGAGCTTCAGCTGCCGCAGGCCGGCCTGGGTCACGTCGGGATTGTAACGAACGTAGGAGAAGTGCCGACTCGGGTCCTTGCCCCAGTCCGACTTCTTCACCTGCATGCTGCCAAACTCGCGGTCGATCTCGGCGCCGAAGCGGCACTCGCCGGTGACCCTGCAGCTCATGTCCCAGCCATCGGCGGCCGCGTTCATCAAAGCCGACGGAATGTTCTTGGCATGATCGAGCAACCACAGGTCGCCCTCGGCCAGATTTGGGCGCGCGTTCGGGGCGCGCCCGGTACCGACCGAGACGATCAGCATATCGTCGACACCGGTCTTCCAGTTGATGCCATAAGGAGATGCGGTAACCATCTGATATGCAAGGTAGGCCTGGTTGTTGTAGGTCGTGACACCGCCGTCGACAAACACGAACTCGTATGGCTTGCCGCTGCGCTCGCCGAGCGTGACGGCCTCGGGCGGGAAGAAGGTTGGCGCCGCGGTGCTGGCACGCACCAGCTGCCAAAGCGGCAGATCCAGGTTGCAATCCGGGCGATCCCTGTCGTTGTACTTGCCAAACGGGTTGTTACTGATGGGCCAGGGCGAATCGGTGGTGTGGTTGCGCATCACCATCATCAGCAAGGTCCTGAGCTTGTCGTCACCAAGCCGGGCCTTCGGCTTGCGTCGTCCGGTCGGCGTGGGATAGCCGAGTGCGCGATCGAGTTCCTGTTGCAGCTTCTTGGCCAGCGGCTCGTCGTTGTAGCTGTAGCGCAGACGCTTGAGCAATGAGGCCTTGTCGAACATCTCCTGGCCGCTGTCGACATAGAAGGTGCGAATCTCGTCCACCGACATGCCGCATGAGATACAGGCGGCGATGATCGCACCCGTGCTGGTACCGCAGGTAACATCAAACCAGTCCGCCAGGACCAGGTCCGGGGTTCCGGTCCGGTCACGCAGATCCTGTTCGATCTTCGCCAGTATCTCTACCGACATCAGGCCGAGGATTCCACCGCCGTCGCAGGCGAGAATCTTTTTCGGCCCAGGCGCCTTGATTCGTTCACGTAGCTTGTTTTGCATCAAACGCTCCTTGGGTGTGTGGGTCCCGGCAGTGGAAGTAACCGGCTAACCGATGATGGCCGGCATTCTCGGATCAGAGCTGGCGGGTGTCTATCCAGTGAACCTGCCCGGTACGTTTTGCCACCTCTTCGTACATATGCGCAGTCCCTCCGGGACCATCGCCGCCGCCACCGTTCCACAGACAGATGAAATGGACTTTATCCACGCCCCAGGCCAGTGCGGTATTCAGCAGCCAGCGGTTGCAGCGTTCGTAGGGATAGCCCGCCTCGGCATAGGTCGGCGGTTCTCCCAGCAGCTTGGGCGCCGCGTAAATCGATTGCCCAACACCCTGTGCCGCGGCCAGATAGCGTGACCGCCAGTGTTCGCCACATTGAACCACCGAGCGGCGCACGAATTCCGGCTCTTCGAACGGTTGCAGCCAGGATATCCTCACATCGCGTGCCTGACAGGCCTCTGTAAACAGCAGGTCTCCACCACAGGCCCCTTGGGTAAGGGCCAGGTCATCCGCCCCTGCATCGAGTTCGGCCAGTACCTCAACAATCTTCTGAGCGGCGAGGCCCACCATGCCTTCGCTGAAACGTGGTGTTTCGCGGTCTGGGGCATCGACCATGTGCCCACTGAACAGCAACACCCGTCTTGGCTCCCATTTCTGGCCTGGTGAAGGCAGGCGGCGCAGGGCACGATCGAAAACGGCGATGCCCGAGGCCACATTGTCTGGCGAAAATTCGAGTTGCTGCAGCAACAGCAACTGATCGCGACTTGAATTCAGGGCGAACCGATTGCCCCGGTTGGTGGCAACCGCATCCTTGTAGGCGGCCTCCGTCGACTCCGGTGTGCCGATCAGCACCTCCAGGTCGCCCAGCGTTGCACGTGCCCAGTAGAGCTTTTCCTTGTCTCGCTTGTCTTCGCACTCCGCCGCAAAGCGCACCGCCCCCGCCATGACCTGCATCACATGGCGATAGGAATCCTTGGCCGTCAAGTGCTCGTAAAGGTGCATCAGGGCAAGCGCATTGATGCCGGAATAATAATGCTTGGGATCGCCGCGAAATGCCGTTTCGTAAGACTCGATCGCCGCCTTGAGCAGGGCATCCTCGTATCTTGCCTCCTCGATTCTCTGTTCCGCTGAGGCATCGGGCAGAAACCAACAGGACACCCACGCGTCTTTCTCGACGCGACCGAGCAGGGCCCAGGTCTCCACGTCGTCGGGGGCATACTTGAGGATCGCGTTGTAGTGACCGCGGGCATCTTCCAGATGAAAACCGCGCCGGCCCGCCGCTGCCAGCCGCTGCAGGCACATACCCTTTTCCCGCAGGCCCTGAAGATCGAGCGGTTCGATCGCCAGCCCCTTGTCGAGCTGTTCGAGTGCAAACTCGTAGTGTCCGGCCCTGCGTAGGGCGATGCCCGCCCGGATCCAGGCACTGGACCGGAACGCCGCCACCGGCGCCTCGTCTGCAAGTACCAGCATATCGCCGACGCGATCCTGCCGCCGCGCCTGGCTTATGCGTTGCTCCCACTCGTCATAGGATTCCCAGAACTCGCGAAAATTGCCGACCCGCAGCGTCCGCCAGTCGGGCTCAACAAGATTGGGGATCAGCTGGTAAACCGGACTCACCTTGCGCCCGTGCCAGGACTCCATGGTGGCCGCGATCATCTCGCGCAGGCGCTCTCGGTCCTGATCGAGAGTGTCAGTGTCAGGACCGCCGTCACGGATGCTGTAGCGCAGCTTGCGGTCGGTATAGACGTCAAATGCCTTTGTCGACTGGCCGCCGGATATGAGCACAACGCCGCGTGCGCGCAAGGCATGACGCACGCCCAGTTCGTACCAGACATTGGGATTGTCTATGGTCAGGTCGACGACCACCAGGTCGGCGATCAGGAGCTCCTGAAACATGTCGACCCGGATATCGCCCGGGCGGGTCTCTTCATCGGCCCGAAAGGCGGTCAGCCCAGCGGCCTCGAGTGCAGGCCGAATCAACTCCGCATAGACGCGATTGAAATCCAAGGGCTGACCATCCGGCCCCGGCTTGGTGCCGAAAGGCATGGCCACGAAGGCATGCGGTTTGATGCTCAATGCAGGATCTCTCCACGTCGGGTTTCTGCAAGTGACGAAATTCTTCTCAGCTGAGCATAGCACCGCCGTCAGCAATGCAATCAAAGACTCACTCCGTCGTCTGCGCACCAATCGCGAGACAGACAGGGGACCTCGGCGGCTCCCGGCCCGACATCTGCCGGCTCGGGGTACTATGGGCGAACAAAATCTACCGCACAGTCCCGGTCATGCGTCAGCCGATTAAGATTTGCCGAAGTCTTCTGCTTGCCGCAGCGCTCACGCCGCTGCCGGCATGGGCGGTGCAGCCGCCGAGCGGTCCCAGAATAACAACGCCGACTCCGGTACAGCCTCCGCGGCTCTCTGTGCTTGCGAGACAACTGGCGATGGCAGAACATGATGAACAATGGGAATTCGCCGCCATCACCCTGGACGTCCTGCTAGATGTCTATAACACCGAGCTGCAGAACTCGGCAGCGGAAAAGGCCAGCACGGCGGCACGCCGCAAAAAACTGGCACGATGGCAGCGAGCCACCCGGGGCCTGATCGACCAGATAGAAATCGCACGGCTCAGGCTTGCACAGGGTGGCCGGTTCAGTCTCTACGTGGATCCCAGACATCAGATCCTGATCATCGTGGAGGGGCAGACCGTTGTGGTCTCGGGACCGCACGCATCGGCGGATGACCGGATTTCGGCCCCTGTCCTGGCGCAGTTCTGCGCCTACAATGACTGCAGCATCCTGCGCACCTCACCGGAGCAGGAGACAAGGCCGGAACTGGATCTCCCGGGTCTCTGGGTTCTGAGCCAGCGATCACGCCCCGCCTACCAGATCGGCAGCGATCTGCGCTGCGAGTTTGCGACGCTGGACGAGCGAGACCGCAAGGCCGATGTCTGCAAGCGCCTGAGCGGCGAACTGTTGCAACTCGCCGCCGCGTTGCAACAGACCGCAAGCCGAGCCTATGCCATAGACTGGGCGCAACTGTTGAAATCACGCCCCGGCACCAGACACCCCTACCTCGTGTTGAACAGCGAGGGTGCCTACCTTGGACTGCAACTGGACCTCCTGAACAAAGCCGGCACCGACGATTGGCAGGATATGCTCGAATGGTTGCGACACAAGATCGACGGCAGGCCCGGGCGGCTCGTGATCATTCGCGCCGATCAGTTTCTGTCGGACTGAATGCAGTGTCGGCAAGGCTTCGGACTTCGCTGCCGCACAAGAAAGCCTTCGTCCGCGAGACGCCACGCACCGCCTGGCATGGCTTCATGTTTTGGGGGATGATGCTGCGAGCACGATTTTGCATCAGCAAACAGAGGTCTCCCACCGTATGCGACTCTTAGGATGGATTTTGCTGGCGCAACTGGCGCTGAGCACCGCGGGCCTTGCACAGCAGGGCACCATGCCGCCGCTACCGCCGATTAGCGCGCCCCCGACCGGGGAGCACCTGCCGGGTAAATTTGTCTGGGCTGACCTGTTCAGCAGCGATGTAGAAAAGTCGCGCAGGTTCTACGAGCAGGTGTTCGGATGGGAATGGCAAGAGATCAAGCCGCCGCCGCAACCCTATGGAATATTTTATCTCGACGGCCTCCCGGTAGCTGGACTGGCGCATCGGGAGGCACCGGATGGCGGCAGTATCTACGGCCGATGGGTTCACTACATCTCCGTCGCCAATGTCGGCGCGACCGAAATTGCAGTTGAACAACGTGGCGGAAGCAGCCTTTTGAAACACCGCTCGTTCGAGGAACGGGGGGATTTCGCCATTCTCAGCGACCTCGAAAGCGCACCCTTCGGCGTCATGCGCTCCTCAAGCGGTGACCCGGGTGACTACCGTGCCGAGCCCGGAGAATGGATCTGGCACGAGTTGTTCACTCGCGACCTGAGGAAGGCCATTCGCTTCTATACCGGCCTGTTCGGCTATGAGTCGGAAAAGGATGAAGCGCTGTCAGAGATCTTGGACTACCTGCTCACAAGCCAGGGCTACCTGCGTGCCGGCATCGGCTCCCTGCCACCGGATTCTGACACGGCCCCGACCTGGCTCGGCTACGTGCGGGTGAAGGATATCGATGTGGCCCTGAAGCGCGTGTCGGCCCAAGGCGGAAAGATCGTGCTCGAACCAAGGGCGGATATTGCTGATGGCAGCCTGGCTATCATCACCGACCCGACAGGCGCGAGCATCGGACTGCTGCAATGGGAATACGGCGAAGAAAGCCGGGTGGAGAGAAAGCCATGAGCCGACATCTCTTCAAAGCAATGAAAGCCATGCTGGCAGGCGCCTGGCTGCTGCTTGCATTCGGTTGCGGTTCCTCCGGCTCCACCCACACCAGCTACGGCTACTATTCGGGCAGTTATTGGAACGACCCCTATTACCGTTACCCCTGCTGTCGCGGCGACACCATTGTCGTGACCCCGCCGCGGCCCGGACATCGTCCGCCCGGCAGCCGGCCGCCTCCGGGACAACGCCCTCCCGGCCATCGCCCCCCCGGCCACCGCCCCCCGGGAGGGCGGCCCACGCAGTTGCCGTCGCGACCAAGGCCCCGCCCCATGCCGAGGGCTCGTGCACGGTAGGCGCATGCCTGTAATGGAGTCGACGGACCCGGGGTTCGCCGCGACAGGCCGGTAGACACAGGGAGAATCTATGGATATCCAGGCACTCACCACATTTTTCATGTGGTGCACCATCATCGACGGCAGCCTCCTGATCCTGTGGACCCTGTTCTTGGTCTTCGCACCGGACCGGGTTTATCGAATACAGAACAGTTTGTTTCCCATCCACCGCGAGACCTATAACGCGGTCATGTATGCTTTCCTCGGCCTGTTCAAATTGCTTTTCCTGGTATTCAATCTGGTGCCCTACCTGGCCCTGCTGCTCATGCAGTGAATTCGATCCTTCCCTTGCCTCCGCCAGCGACAGC
>CAZCDY010000190.1:2980-6510 GCA_964497145.1 uncultured Gammaproteobacteria bacterium | reverse complement strand
TTCATCATGGATGAGGTCCCCACCCTGAACCGGATGCCCTTCCTGCCCAAGTCCCTGGCAGAGATCCGGCAGTTCGGCGGGGCCTTCGTGGTCGGCTATCAGGTCTATTCCCAGCTGGAAGACATTTACGGTGACAAGGCGGCGCAGACGATTGTCGGCAACCTCAACAACCGGATCATTTTCAACACGCCTGATGCCGATACCGCTGAGCGCTTCTCCAAGGCACTTGGCTCGGAAGACGTGGAAGAGCGCCGCGAAAGTATCACGGTCGGTGCCCACGAGACCCGCGATGGGGTGGGCTTCATGAGCCAGCGCACCGAGCGGCGGATCGTGACCGCCTCCCAGATCCAGTCCCTGCCCCAGTTCGAAGGCTACGTCCGTTTTGCCTATGACGCGCCCACAGCCTTTGTCCGCTTCCAGCCCTTCGAGACGGAACCCAAAGCCCCGAAGTTCATGCCCTACTCCGGCTCTGCGATTGCGAAGGGCAGCATGGAGCAACGCTCGGCGAAAGACATCATCGCAGCCGGGGGCAATGCTGCCGATGTCCCCTTCCTGCGACGGAGCAAAGCGCAACAGCTGCACGAGTTCGAAACCTGGTGGAACCGGATCCTTGCCGCGAAGATGCCATACATGGAGGGCCGTGATGTCGATCACGCGCTGGACTGGAAGTTCTTTGCCCATGAGCGGATGAGAGGCCGCAAGGGCGCAGAAATCGGGCCGCCTCCCATGTACTTCGGGCGTATGCTTGATGGCACGGGCTATGAGTTTAGCGAGGGGTTCGATCCAGGTCCCCTGCCCTCCCTCGCGGCTGCCATTCTCGAAGATGAGGCGGCAGATGAGGATCAATACGGTGGAATCCGCACCGACGAAGTCAGTGATGCTGATGTGGCTGAAGTCTTTGGCGGCAATGAGTTGCCTGTAGACACAACTCCGCCCGGCACGGCGGTAGACGAAGTCCAAGCGCCGCGCGGTGATGCGCCATCGGCAGGTGTTGATTGCTTGCAAGCTGACGCGAAGAAGAAAGCCGCACTGCACAAAGGAGCCACTGGTGGTAGGAAACGCCGCGTCACCACCTCCAAATTTGATCGCGCCGGATCGCTGGCAAACTTCCTGAGTGAGCCAAAGCCATGATGTCCGCGACAGTCGTTAGCGGGGGTGCCGCCAGTAGCGGGTACTACCGTGCGGAGGGCTACTATGCAGCAGACAGCGAAGAAGCCGCTGCAGCCTCACAGTGGTTTGGCAAAGCCGCTGAAGAGCTGGGCCTCAAAGGGCAGGTCGATGACGCGCTCTTCACGTCCATGCTGGAAGGTCAGACCTACGAGAAGGGTATCAGTGGCCTTCAGGAAGGCCGTCAGATGGGCCGTATGGTGGACGGTGAACGCAAGGTCCGACCGGGCCTCGATCTGACCTTCTCGGCCCCAAAATCGCTGTCGGTCGCGGCACTTGTCTTTGATGACGAGCGGCTGGTCGCCGCGCACGACAAAGCGGTCAGGACCGCAATGCACTATGTCGAGACAGATCTCGTGCAGACACGGCGTTCCGTGAATGGCGAGATTAACGTCATCGATGGCGGGAAGGTGATCGCAGGGCTCTTCCGCCATGACACGTCCCGCGCCATGGACCCACAGCTCCACACACATGCCGTTATCGCGAACATGATCCGCAATGACGACGGCAAGTATACGGCGCTGCACAATGATCTGGTATTTCAAACACAGAAGTTGGGGTCAGAGATCTACCGTAATGCGCTGGCCAACGAAGTCAGGGCCCTTGGCTACGAGGTCGAGCGGCGGGGACGCGACCAGCTTGTCGAAATCAAGAATGTGCCAAGTCAACTTGTCGAGCAGTTCTCCAAGCGACGCAACGAGATCGAACAAGCCCTCGAAGGACAGGGTATGGCAGACAACGCCCGCAATGCAGAATTGGCAGCCCTTGGCACACGTGCGACCAAGAACCGTGAAGTGGACCGAGAGGCGCTGCATGCAGCCTGGACCAAGGAAGCCAAGGATCTCGGGATCGATCGGGCCGCGATGCAGGCGATTGTCGATCAGACCAAAGAGCGCGCGAAGTTCCATATCCCCGGTGTGACCCGCGACCAGATGCCCTCAACCGATGCTGCACAGGCGCTGACGCAGGCCATCGCGCATCTCTCGGATTACAACGTCCACTATGGGGAGAAAGACCTGCTCACCTATGGTCTCACCTTCGCAAAGTCCTCCGGTCTCTCCGAGATGCAGCGGGCCATCCAGACAGCCACAAAATCCGGCGAGCTGATTAACGTGATTGTTCCGGGGCTCAAGGAACCGCAGTTCACCGACAAGGACTCGCTGCAACACGAACGCGATATCGCCAAGCTCTATCGCCAGGACAGTAAGGTGATCGCCCTGAAGGCGCATTCCTATCCAATGCAAGGCAGGGAGATCATGGAGCGGCCGGAGACGGCGCTGAACCGACGCCTCTCATCGTCAACCCTCACAGATGGCCAGAAAGACGCTGTCACGACCGTCATGACCGGCGCAGGCCGTGTGGTGGGCATTCAGGGCTATGCCGGGACAGGCAAGACCTTTGCGCTCAGCTATGTCGTCAAAGAGGCGGAACGTGCGGGGTACCATGTCGAGGGGGTCGCACCCTCGGCACAGGCCGTCACCCAGCTTCAGGATGCCATTCCCGACAGCGAGACCCTGCAAGCCCGCCTCATGCGCGGTGGCAACAAGGACAGGGAGCTCGATCCGCAGAAGACGATCCTCGTCGTGGATGAGACCTCCATGGTCTCCAACAGCCAGATGCGATCACTGCTTCAGCAGGCGCATGACCAGAAGATTGCGCGTGTTGTGCTGGTCGGCGATGTCCAGCAGCTCGATGGGGTTGGCGCAGGCACGCCCTTCGCCCTCATGCAGCGCCTCGGCATGCGCACCGCCGTCATGGCGGACATCCAGCGTCAACGGAACGATGACGCCCTTGCCGTCGTGAACCACGCCATTGCCGGTGATGTGCAGGCGGCCTTTGAGCGTCTCAAGGACGTGCGGACCCATGAGGCCGGCGTCACCCAAGGCGCGGCACAAGCCTATCTTGCGCTCTCTGCAACTGAACGTGAAGGCACCGGGCTTGTCACACCGTCCAACGCAGCCCGTCAGGCGATCAACGCCACGATACGCGAAGGTCTCAAGGGCGAAGGGGCCCTGCCCCTGCAAGACACCACGCTCAACGTCCTGACGCCGCTCAGGCTGTCGCGGGCACAGATCGCAGACCCACGGTCCTATGAGATCGGGGACGTGATCCTCGCCCACCAAAGCGTCAAAGCCGCAGGGCTGCAAAAAGGTCACCAGTACGAGGTCGTCGAGATCGGATCAGGTCAAAAGCATCTCATGATCCGTGACCGCGCAGGCGGAGACCCCGCCGCCGGTGACGCCGGAGGAGCGGTCCCGACCGCTGCCCGGGCGGCGGTTGAACCCGTCCCGGAGACAGTGGTGCACCGGGCGCGGCAGGAAGCTGGCGAGGCAGGACAGCGTCCGGATGCGCGCGTATACGGG
>CAZCDY010000190.1:0-2970 GCA_964497145.1 uncultured Gammaproteobacteria bacterium | reverse complement strand
AAAGCTGCCGGGGCCGTCAGTGTCTACGAAGACGGCACCCGCGACTTTGCCCAAGGCGACGAGATCAAGTTCCGGATCGCTGACAAACAGAACGACATTGCCAACGGCGACACCGGACGCATCACCAGGCTCGATGATGAGACCATCACAGTGACCACCAAAGAGGGCGTCACCAAGGACATCGCCAGAGGCAGCCTTGCAGCAACCGGTCTGGATCACGGCTACGCGCTGACCGCCCACGACTTCCAGGGCGCGACCGTCAACAAGATCATTGTGGCCATGTCATCGACCGAGACCATGGCCGATCAGAAGGCGTTCTACGTGGCCGTCAGCCGCGCCCGCGACGACATCACTTTGGTCACCGATGACCCCGAGCGTCTGGCCGCCCGACTGGAGGCCCAGACCGGTCAAAAGATCACCGCACTGGAAGCCTATGTCGCCACCATCACCGAGCGCGAAATGGCCGCCTCCGACGCGGCCAAAGAAGCTGACCGGGAGACTGAAAAATCGCGCGAGGACGGACCCCAAAAAGAGCGCCCGGAAACCGACGA
Organism: uncultured Gammaproteobacteria bacterium; assembly: GCA_964497145.1. Classification (GTDB taxonomy): domain Bacteria; phylum Pseudomonadota; class Gammaproteobacteria; order Chromatiales; family Chromatiaceae; genus Thiosocius. The sequence goes on along the minus strand of CAZCDY010000190.1, from coordinate 2,419 downwards.
TCCGGAACGCACGCACTCCACCAGATCGACCCCCGAAAAGGACGACAGAACCCGCGACGATGACCCCGAAGACTTCGGGCGTTGGGATCGCATCTTCAACAAGGAAAGAGGAGACTTTGAACGATGACAGAGAAACAGGACAACCCCCGCTTCACGCTTGGCCCCATTGCGACCGACTTGGTACGAGAAGTCGCCCAAGGCACCACGCCAACGCGGCAACATCTCGACGAAGGCATTGCAGCCCTACAGGCGAAAGCGACTACGACCCCATCAGGGCACGCACCAACAGCAGACATTCGGAAACTGGAGGCGACGGTCACTTCGCTTGTGACTGCAATCGAAGTACTGGCCTCTGACATCATGCATTTGCGCTACATGATCGTCGCGCTGAATGCCCCCGACGAAGAGCTGATGGTGCGCGAAATTGATCGCGCTAACGATGCTTTTGTAGACCGAACGCAAGCGCAGTTGACCGCGCTTGGGATACCCGAAGAGAAGCGGCTGAACGCTATCGATATCCTCCGTGAGCGCGTCGAGATGGATCGTGGATACGAGGATCCGGAGCTTGAGGACGAGCGATAGTCCTATGGCCCCTCCCACGTTCAAATTGAGCCCAACGACTGTGCCGACTGTCTCTATTCCCGTGCTGCCACTTGCTGCCAATCAGGTGGCAATCACTGGCAGAGCACCTGCCAGTTGCTGCCATTGTGCTGGCAATCACTGGCAGAACAATCATAACTCATTGAAATTGAGTCATTCTTTTTTATTCACGCAAGAATGGGCAAAAACCTCTGTTCGGGCCATAAAAATATGGGCCGAACGCGCCGTGCATCGACATGCGTGGCGTGTGAACCCTTACGAGGTCCAAAGGACCGAGTTCCCTCTTGGAAACAACCTTCCCCCGGCAAACCGGACCGGTCTTCCAGCGAGATCGTCACCACGATCTCGCTGGCAAAGACTGGGCCTTGCCGGGGTCCTTTGCTGCGGCATGACCACAGGGCATGCGCAGACATCGGACGGCTGGGGCACCTCCGGGCAGTTCCGACTGTCGGGGAGTTTTACCTCAGCCGTGGCTTGGGCACCGAACATAGATCGGTGGTCAAACATGGATGCAATCGAGCGCGGGTCCCCTGCCCTGCCGCCTGAACAAGCCCCTCCCTTCACCCTCCGTTCGGATGCAAGTCAACTGGACCGGCTGCTCGATCTGATCGCCACGGCGGAAGCAGGTCGCGCCGGATATGACGCAGTGCACACCGGCGCGCGTATTAAGCCCCCTGCCCTGCCGACCCAGATGACCGTTGGAGAAATCTTCGCGTGGATCGAAGCGACACCACGCCAGCCCCATGCCATCGGACGGTACCAGTTCATCCCCTCCACCCTCGCCCGTCTGGTCGCCTCAGAGGGCGTCTCAGAGCGTGACCGTTTCTCCCCTGCCCTGCAGTCGCGACTTGCCAAGGTGCTCATCTACGAGGCCGGATATCGCGCCTTTGAGGCAGGCCAGATCACGCGGTCAGAAATGATGGATCGGCTGGCCGCTGTCTGGGCCGGTTTACCCCTCGCAAATGGCCGGTCCGTCTACCACGGATATGCCGGTAATCGGGCCACCATAACGCGGACCAATTTCGCGTCGGGGATGGAGGCGATCTATGGGCCTGAGTAGACGCCTCACGACGGCAATTCTCCATCGCGTCTACCTGCTCGGATACGGGGGTTGGCATTGCCCCAGATCAATCCGTCGGATGGTGGCAAGAACCCAGATCCATCGCGCGTGGTTCCTCGGGTGGACCGGTCACTTCTCGCAGGACGGAATCCGTTTTGGTCTGGCCCGGCCGTACCGGGATTGCACAGATACCGGGGTGAGATCATGACCGCCCTGCCCGGCCGCATCTGCAGGTTCTGGAAGTCCGTTGACCTCAGGATCATGTTCAAGACGTTCGGCAACGGCAAGCTGCGCGAACAGCCGAAAGCCTGGGCACCGAAGGACGCCTCGGCGAGCCTGCTTGGTGATCCGGACAAACAGGATGTCATCCTCACTGTGCGGGGATCATCGGCAAATGGGTCGGATGATGTCAGCATCAGTTGCGCTGCTAACTGCATCGGTATCTTCCGGCCCCGACCTGAAGTCGGCTGGCAGATCGTCGCTGTCGAGCCCGATCAGATCACAGTCAAGGTCGGCGCTCTAGAGATCATGATCCGGGCTGATGGATCAATCGTCAGGGAAGCCCATGATCAGAAGACCTACATCGAGGCCGATGGAAGTTTCCTGCATCAGTCTGAGTTCGTGGAAGCCATCATGTCGGCCGATGGCTTGTCGCTATCGCGAAAGACGCCGGACGGCATTGCGGCGATCACGCCGGATGGCGTCATTACGCGTTTGAGATGACAGCCACCCAGCCGCCCAACAAGGCGGCGTCTTTCG
>CAZCDY010000189.1:777-6547 GCA_964497145.1 uncultured Gammaproteobacteria bacterium | reverse complement strand
AGGCGCTACCGCAATACTGACAGCCTGCGCCAGAGAGTCTGCCGTTGCCGCTCCCTGCGCTCACTGCGGCTTCCTCTTTGTTGCGGCGCGGTAGTCTCTTAACGACACGAAGCAGAAGTAGCAAGAAGGCGAAAGCAGTCGTTGCGCCATGAGGCAACAACGATGCCCATGGATTTACCAGTAATCAGGATTATCGAATTCCTGAACGCACGCTGGGCGGCTCCTCAAGATAGGAATTGACTCTTCCGACAATGACTGGCCAAGCCAGCCTTCCGGCATCGAGAGTTGTAGCGGAGCCTGGATGACACCTTCCGATAACGCCTGAAAACCCACCTTGGAGTAGAAGGCAGGATCGCCATATGTAACAGCCACCGCTGCAGAGCGATTTTTCAGCTCGCGCAGTCCAAAACTGATCAATGCCTGCCCAACGCCCCCTCCCTGACGTGCAGTGCTAACTGCAACTGGAGCAAGCATGTAAGCTACGATGGGCTCATCGAATCGAAGTCGGGTAAAGAAGATCGCTCCAATCATTGACCCATCTTCATAAGCACCAATGCAGATGATTTCCTGATCGTCGGTGCGTGCAGCCAGGGCGGAAGCAAGGCTGCCAATCAGCTTCCCTTCTTGCTCCCCTTCAGATGACGAAAATACCGAGGTGAAAAGGTTTGTAACTTCTTCCTTGCTATTTTTATCGAGAATTCTGAAATTCATGCTTCGTCCTGATATGAGCTCACGCAGTCAATATTGGAGCATATCGTAGTAGCGCACCGGCAGCTTTACAGTCCAGGTCTGGACTTCCGCTCCTGGCCGGTGGCTGCCTTTGGGGATAGGTTCCGCATAGCTGACCTTCGCCGAGCTTCCATTGGTTCCAATGGCCGCTTTCTGGGATGACGCCAAATGCGTGCAACCGGCCAGTAGCTGTTAGCGGCAGTGCAAAACTGACCCACCTGTGCAACTGAAAATTGACCCACCCTTCACTAACCTCGGACCCGTTGAAACCGGCGGGAGACGAGATGCTGACGAAGGAAGGATCATTGGAGATCAAGATATTGCACCGGCAGGGCCAAAGCATTCGAGAGATCGCCAGACGGCTGGGTATCTCCCGCAACACGGTACGCGAGTACCTTCGGACAGGTAAGGAGCCTGGCTATTCGCCAAGGCCGCCGAAGCCTGGCAAGCTCGATTCGTACAAGGACTACGTGCGTGAGCGCCTGACCGCGGCTCACCCGGACTGGATTCCGGCCACTGTCATCGACCGGGAGATCCGCGAGCGTGGCTACCGTGGCAGCATTCGCACCCTGCGCTACTTTATGGCCGAGCTGCGGCCGCAACCACGGCCGGACCCGGTGGTACGGTTTGAGACTGAACCGGGGCAGCAGATGCAGGTGGACTGGGGTGTTTTCCGCCGGGGCAAGGCGCCACTATCGGCGTTCGTGAGCACGCTGGGCTGGAGCCGGTATACCTACGTTGAGTTTGTTACCAACGAGCGGTTCGAAACCCTCAAACGCTGCCACGAGAATGCCTTCGCCTATTTCCAGGGTGTGCCGAAGCAAGTGCTGTACGACAACATGCGTACCGTCGTGCAGCAGCGCCATGCCTATGGCGATGATCAGCACCGGTTTCACCCTGGCCTATGGAATCTGGCCAAGCAGCATGGCTTCCAGCCACGCCTTTGCCGGCCGTATCGGGCAAAGACCAAGGGCAAGGTGGAACGCTTCATCAAGTACCTGCGTTACAGCTTCTACGTCCCCTTGGTCGCACAGCTCAAGCAGGCTGGTCTGACACTGGATGTCGAGACGGCCAACGTCGAGGTATTGAAGTGGCTGCGTGATGTGGCCAATACCCGCTGCCACCAGACGATCCAGGCGGTCCCCGCGGAACGCTGGCAGCAAGAGGTCGAAGCACTACAGCCACAATCACCGATGGCAACGGTGACACCGTTACCGCTGGCCGATCTCCGTCAACCGCAGCGTTTTGTACCCGAGCCATTACAGCACCCGCTGTCGGTCTATGACGACCTGCTGCAAGGAGGCCGCTCATGAGCCTGCAGGCCGAACGGATCGACAGCCTGTGTGATGGCCTGGGCCTGGCCGGCATCGCGCAGCAGTATGCCGCACTGTCTCAGACTGCAGCGCGTGATGAAGCCAGCTTCACCGACTTCCTGGAGCAATGCCTGAAGGCGGAGCAGCAGACGCGTCAGGCACGCAGTCGCTCGGTACTGGTGAAGATGGCCGGTTTCCCGGCCATCAAACTGCTGGATGACTATGACTTCCGTTTTGCTGTCGGCGCACCGAAGAAGCAGATCCAGGAACTGGCATCGCTGGCCTTCATCGAGCGCAAGCAAAACGTCGTGCTCCTCGGCCCCAGCGGCGTCGGCAAGACCCACCTGGCTATCGCCCTGGGCTAACGGGCCACACAGGCTGGGCTGAAGGCACGCTTCATGACCGCCGCTGACCTGTTGCTGCAGCTCGACACGGCACAGCGCCAGGGACGCCTGAAACAGACCATGCAGCGTAGTGTCCGCGGACCGAGCCTGCTGATCATCGACGAGATCGGCTACCTGCCGATGAGCCGCGATCAGGCCAACCTGTTTTTCCAGGTCATCGCGCAGCGCTACGAGAAAGGCTCGGTCATCCTGACCTCAAACCTGTCCTTCGGGCAGTGGGATGAGACCTTTGCTGATAACACGGCACTCACAGCGGCGATGCTCGACCGCATCCTGCATCATGCCCACGTCATCCAGATCAAGGGCGACAGCTACCGGCTGAAGGACAAGCGCAAGGCAGGCATCGTGCAGCCAACGACAACACGCAACAACTAACCGGGTGGGTCAATTTTCGATTGCAGAAAATCGCATAAGTGGGTCAGTTTTCGGTTGCCGTTGACAAGTAGCAGCTAGTCAACTGCATGTGGTCGTGGAGTAAATACGAAATGACTGTCGGTCAGTCGCTCTCAATAAAAAAAGGCCCAACGAATTGGGCCTTCGAAATAGGTCTATTCAACGTTTAGTGCGATGCTTAATTCGATTCACAACCTGCATCTGTTTGCCAGCAATCATATTGTTTCCGGTCTTGCTGATACGCGAGGGGTTTGCGAATCTTGGTAGACCAAGGCAACTGTTGAAAATTACGCCAGCCATCCTTATCAGGGTTGGCATCCGTCGTATGGGCGTAAACGTCGGCTGTATCACTGCTTATATAGCCATCATTATCGAGGTCTAGCTTAACCGGTGGTAATACAATATCTCCGCCATCATAAGCATATTTCGGCTGGCCAACGAAACCTTCCCAAATATTACGCACATTGGTAAAGGGTATTCCATCGTCAATGCCTGCAGCGACAGGATCTGCAAGGATGTTTGCCGCTGCGACACTGCGGGCACCAGTCCGACATAGTGTCGTGATTGGCCTATCCGTATTGCCTTTTACGATATCGTAGACCTCCCAGTTCTAGACCCTACAGTACTTCATGGCGTTCATCTTCGTGCTTTGGCGTCAGATCATTGCGATGTCGGTAAGTCCGTCGTCATCGATGTTGTCAGTTTCTGAATCAACACCAAGCATTCCCGTACAACGCGTTCTTTCACCACAATGCGTTGTCCTTCGCGGTAAGTCGTGTCGCCGGTATTTTTGATGTAATCCGCATCGACCAGACCTGCCGGTGTGCGAGAAGGTGGCGCTGCTGAAAGTATCGCTCCAAGGTCTTCAACACGTTGGCGCTCAGATAGTCTTTGTACCGCTTGCCGGTGGCCTTTTGCCAAAGGTCACTGCCCTCAGTCAGATTCTGAAACGCGTTGCGCCGCGGTGCGTGCAATTCCGGGAACCGGCTATAGAGCGCTTCGGCGTAACGCTGGAACGCAGTTACCGCATTCTGCAGGCCATGTTCGATGATGAGGCGCTTCATGTTCTTCGCCGTGTCGCGGTCGGAGACTGCCGCCGTAATGCTGGCGATCGCATCGAGTGTCTTGCGAATGCCTTCGATCGACTGGGTGAACATCAGGTCGGCTGCATTGTGGCCGCAGGCTGGACAGAAATACGCAGTACCGATCACCGCATAGCGACAGGCGCACTCCGGGCAGGTGATGCGCAGTTCCATCGGCTCTGCCGCCGCCGGGGGGAGTAGGACATGCTGCGGGCGGCTATCGACCTTCATCGACATGCTGATGAAGCTGTTTTTGGGCTGGTTGCGGTTCCAGCGCTGCGCATCGCGGTTCATTGCCCCGGATAACCGGCCTTCGATCTGCGCGAGTGCGGCTTCTTCTGCATGCTTGAGCTGCTGCTGCGTCCACCACGAATCCGATCCGGCGGCATGTCCGCAGAACGGACAGAACACCTCTTCGTCGCGGACTTTATGGCGCCAGTCGTGTTCGTGGACTTTGAACTGGAACGTGCATTCGACGGATGGGCATTCGCGGTCAAAGTAGCCATCCGTATCCGACGGCACTTTGATCGAAACCGTGTGCGTACCGCTCAGGCGGTCCAGTTCGCGCAGTAGTTCCTCAAACATGACATTACTGGTGCCACGGGCCCGGTCAGACGTCAAGTGAGTCCAGCTCTTCGAGCCGAATGGCCATCGCTTCGACCGAGACGTTGAACTGCTTGGCCAGCGGAGGGAATTGCCGTCCGTTGTAGCTCGCCGCGCTGACCAGGATGCGCGACAGATCGCGCGGCGTTTTCTTTTCGGCGAGCAGGCGGTGTTTGTCCGCGGGGTCAAGGGCGAAGGCCGTTGCCTCGTCGATGCCGAACCTGTCGCACAGGAACAGTTGCCGGAAACGGTTTCGAAGCAGATTTTCGGGCATCAGGAAGAAGCTGGCGAACTTGTCAGCTTCGTACTCGGCGCGATCGCGCCGCCCGCGGTCTTGCTGCGAGCCGTCGAGCGGGCGGTCCCTGTGCATGCGCATGCCCTCGTGCAGCAGTGCATGGCCAAGCTCGTGGGCCGCCGTGAAGGCCCTCGTTTCAAAGGGAAGCTGCCGCGAGTTTCGGACGCGCCTTGACGGGCGGTCGATGATGCCTGCGACCTCGAAGGTGCCGCTTTCATTCGAATACTGGCCGAGGGTTTCGGCGAGCTCGTATTGAAAGCCAATCAGACGAAAGGCAACTTCCGGGTCGAGCAACTTTGCCGGATCGCTCGGAACGCTGTTGGGCCAAAGCTCGTGGCGTCGCTGCCAAATATCCCGCTGAAGTTTCCTGGCCGCCTGTTCGATCCAGGCGATGCCCACACCCTTGCGCGGGGAGGGCGTATTTTGGGCTGGTCCGTCCTGCCGTTCCTTTGCCGTGGGCGGCGGTGCTGGCTGGGCGCGAAGGTTGCCAGCACCGTCGAGATGAGCGTACTGGTTCTTCAGTCTCAAACGATCGGCAGAGACCTGTTCCGCGTTCGCTTCGACGACGCGCGGCGCGGCATCGAAATTGCCGTCGCCGTCGAGATGGGCATAGGGACATTGATACAGCGCGCGGCTGGCGGAAATCTGCTGCTTGGTTGGCGTAGACATCAAAGGTCCCCTTCAAGAAACCTGGTTGGGGTTAACAGCCCTTCCTCTATAGGCGAAACCTCCAGTAAACACATTATATATGAACAACACTGGCGATAAAGCACAATATCTTGTGTATAAGTGCTGTGGAAAACCGGTGGAGCGATCGCCGTTGATTCACGCAGAATCTCATTCCTCGGCCGGGTCCCTTGTTTGCACCGATAGGTACGCCGCCCATCGCTGGCGGTCTTCTTTCTTCTCCTGAAACGACAACCAGACCGGTTTGCCGCTGGAAAGCGCAAG
>CAZCDY010000189.1:0-767 GCA_964497145.1 uncultured Gammaproteobacteria bacterium | reverse complement strand
CATCTGGGGCGCGACCTGCATCCAGATTGTCCACGCGTCGGCACCGCGGACCTTATCGATGCGGGCGATACCGGGCGGCTTTTCGTAAACAGGGAATTTGCCGTCGCGGCATTTCTTGTAGACGGGCGTGCTGTCGTCATCTGTTTATCGGAACTGTTTGATCCGGTAGCGCAGCCGCCGGGACTGGTGGGCAGGGGGGAGCAGCGTCAGCTCGATCGCGTGGCCTTTGCGGACGGTCGGTTCGGTGCAGGTGGCGCGGATCGTCAGGTCGGTCTCGAATGCGAAGACCGGCTCCTCGTCATCGACGAATTCCCGGAAGGCCGCATCCATATAGTTGTTGATGCTGGCGCGGGTCTCGACATCGCAGTCGTCAATCGTGGCGACGACGGACGTGTATTCCGGTTCTTTCTTCTTTTGGCGGCGCGGCATGGGCTGTCCTCCAGGCGGGTGGATGCCCAGTTATAGCCCTATGGTGAGGTGTGCTGTGGGTGCGTGTGGATTTTGTGTGAGTGAGTTCTTATCGGTATGCTCAGCAGTGTCGGTTTGCAACGGACGCGCTAGATAAGCGAGTGATTAGTATGCGCTTAATGACGCGGGTGGATTGCTCACTCGTGATCGCCAAGCGGCAGCCGAAACCCCGGATAGGCAAAAGCGCCCGCGATCTTGGCACAGTCACGTTCTGACACACCGGCGCGCCGGGCTGTTTCATACCAGGTTGAACGCACTTGGTCTTCCATCGCGGCGATGACTGCTTTGGCATTGCTGTG
>CAZCDY010000188.1:0-6549 GCA_964497145.1 uncultured Gammaproteobacteria bacterium | reverse complement strand
CGAGAGTGGCGTCGTATCGCCTTTCCGCGGCCGCCGAAAACGCAGGCAGCAGCAATATCATGAACACGAGTCGTGTCGGCATCATCCTGATATGCCGGCTCGGTCACGCATCAGCCGGTCGGGCTTTCGGTTTAAAACCCGAATTTGATCTGGGTGGAGGGCTGCACGTCGCCCTGATTGATCGGTTTGCTGGAATAACGGGTTTCGTCGCGCGCGCGCAATTCCTCGTATGTCGAATCGTAACCAAATTTTATCCGGCTCTTCGGTTCCATTTTCGGGGCACGCAATTCGTCCTCGGCGATCGGCGGCTCACGCCATCCCTCGGCACGTTCGTAGATGTCATCGGAAAGGACCTGGCCATAGAAAGGCGGGGCTTCCAGACGCTTAGTGCCTTCGGCCAGCACGAATGCCGAAACCAGCAAAACCGCAGAGGCGATCAGCCACCGTGTCAGCGCAGGATCTGTCAACGGGATGGCATGCATCGAAATCACCCGCCTACGACTTCGCGCCACTTCAGGCTATTGAACCAGTATTTCTGCGTCGCCGACAGCCATTTGTCCGCCGTGCGGGCGGTAATCCAGGCGTTGAGAAAATTCAGCAGTTCCTGTTCTCCCTTCTTGACGCCCATGCCGGAGACCGACACCAAAAGGGGCTTGGCCAGCGGCATGTCAACGCTGTCCGCATGCTCGAGTGCGAGGAAGTTGGCTTGGGTCGAGTCCGCCACGTAGGCGTGAACCTTGCCTTCCAGGAGTGCCTTTTTTGCATCTTCATGGTTCGCCATGATGCGCAGGTCGGCCTGGTCGAAGACCAGTTTGGCCACATCGGACCCCAGCGACTTGGCCGCGGCGGTGACGATGACCTGTGGCCTGTTTAGGCCTCGCAGATCATTGATTTCTTTGGTCTTCTCGGTGTTGGTCACCAGGGATACGCCGGATTCCGCGTACGGCAGGGTGAAATTCATTTGCAGCGCACGCTTGGGCGTGATCGACATGCCGGCCACAATCACGTCGATCTCACCCCTGTTCAGTGCCGGAATGATGTCAATCCAGGCGTAGATCTTGAACTCGGGCTCGACGCCTATCTCCTCGGCAAGCCTTTTCGCGACCTCGATATCGAATCCGGTGAGCTCCCCCGCCTTATCCTTCATTGCCCAGGGCGCGAACAGCGATACGCCGACGCGGATCTTGCCACGGTCAAGTATGTCATCGAGGGCGTCTGCCTGCGTGCCGAAGGAAAGAGCGAGTCCTAGAATCAGGATCAGGCGTGTCAACATCGTGCCGGGAAGGTTCATGTTTGGGCCACATCATTGTTTGAGATTTGTGATATGGCCGAATTATACATTTGAAGTTGGCCAGATTTTAACTTCGGCATGGAGTTGGCAAATGGAGCCTATCCGATACCAATGGGCGGGCCTGCGGTTTCGTATTTTATCGTGGGGAGGGGACGCGGTCTCCGGGTGACTGGCCCGAAGGTCGATCAGGAAGAATAGGATGAGAAGATATCGTTCGGGATCGCCCGACAGCCGGCGGCCCCAGACCCGTCATGGCGGGCGAGCGTCTCGAGGCCCGGGCTGGGCAGAGGCGGAGGCAACAGCGGTTCAATTGCCCCGATAACCCCCTGCCGGCTAGAGCGCAGAAGAGAGCATCTCCAGCCCGTAGGCGCCGAATGCCACGGTCAAGACCAGACCCAGCATGTAAAAAAACAGGATTGACCCTTCGTAGCACAGGCGCATGAAATGCGTGGTATGGAATTTGCTGCTCGTTTGCATCGTCTCAGCCTCGACTTCGAGGTTACATCAGGTACCAATCTGGTACTTGTTTCCTTTGTTCTTGGTCACGCATATTCCGTGCCTATGTGGAAACGATCATGATTATCAACAGCTTGAAAACCCCTCTGTTTCATGCGAGGCGCGTCATGTAAAAAAAGGAAACACTTGTTTCGTTGCCGGCGATCCAGGTTCAGTCTCGCGAACTGGGCGCGGGCCTCGACATATCAGAGGCGCAGCCGGGGTTTAAATCTTCCACTGTTGCAACGCACGAGGCGTGCTTGTCGGATTCCTTGGCGAAGAGGCGGTCGCACAGATCCAATCCTCCGTTAAGACGGTAAAAACATGCCTGCATCGCGGTTACCCGCTCTTGCGTCGATCGGGCCAGCTGCGAAAGTCGGGTTTATCTTTCGTCAGTTGCTTGGGTCCACGGCATGTTCTGTAGCACGGAACACCTTCGGATCGAAATTGAAATACATCTTTGTCGCGACGAAATCGTAACTCCATGGCAAGCCCTCGAATTTCCAGCCTGCAACCAGGCGTTTTCCCTTGTGTTCGCCCGACGTGGCCTTTATCCCCTCGAAGCCCTCAACCTGTGTATAGACTTTTGTGAATCCGGCTTTGTGCAATGCACGGGCCGCATAGGGTGCCCTGCTTCCAGAAGTGCACATGATGATGACAGGGCTGGTCTTTTCCAGACCTCGGGACGAAAGTGCATTCTCCATTGCGGCTTCAAAGTCCGGATTTCGTTTCTTGCGGAAGTAGCCATGGACGCCATCTGATTTGGTGCGCCATTCGGTGCTGTCGAAGTGGTAGGGGATATTCGCGTCAACCTGATCTGCCATGCCGATGTAGTGAATCTCGGGGCGTGTCCGCACATCGATAAAAATCACCTTATCAGGATTGCCGGTCTTCATTTCATACGCTTCTCTGGCGCTGAGGTAGAGGTCGAATGGTGTATGCCATTTCTTTCTGACTTCGGATTTGTCGATAGCAGCAACCGAGAGAGGCGAGAGCAGACTGATCACAGCCACAGCTGTTGGCAGATATTTTTTCATTGCCGGACATGGCTCCCTTGTTTGGGGCGATGGACGAAAGATACCCCTGAGATTATTGAAGCCTATTCGTCGCCTTTCATGCAGAAGCCAATGCTTCAAGTTGCTGAGAGGGCGGCGTTCCCGTGGATCAGGATGTTTCGCACAAGCCAAACGGCAGACCATGTTCTGGCAATCAACTGGCATCGGCCGGGGGAAGGGAAAGGCCCGAATCGCTGGGCCGGTAGCCGGTCAAGTCAATCGGGGCCACAACCCATTTGCGGCAACCATAGTAGTCGATTTCCGCGTTGGTGGTCGGGAAGCGACCGCAGTTGAAATAGCGCCAGTAAAAGCTTTCGTGGCCGCGGCAGAGTCCATTGGTCTCGTCAAGCAAGGGGCAAACATAGCCTCCAGCGCGGCAGCAGTTGGAACAATCGCCACATGATGTGCCGCGAGGCCAGTTCGGTTGCAGGGCTGCCAGAGCCGGGTCGGGAATGGAACGTGGAGGGCTGGTCAGAGGGACCGAAAACATAAATCCTCGATTTTGCTTCAGCATCAGCTTAAGCATTCGCAAGGAATGTGGAAGCATTTTGAGCCCGGCAGACCAATGTCGCCAAAAGCGCCAGTCGCCGAAAAAATACCAGGTCATTATCGGAGCGCTTAGGAAACCGCCGACCAGGCTGACCACCGAAAAGCCGATGTATAAGACGAAAATGACACGAGCCGATGCCCAGCGAATCTTGTAATAAAATTGAAGCATTCCGATGGTGTCCCGATGTCAGGCGGAATAGGAAGCAAATGCTGTGGTTATGTTAGTGAAGAAGCCTCAAACAGTCGAGGTGGACCTGGACTGCATGGGTGAAGCACCTGTTTTCGGGCACCCGCAGATACGATCGTCGGACAGGGTTTTGATGCCGCAGGCCGCGTGGCGCCCACCGATCCGCAGGAACTGCTGGTATGCAGTCCTCGGCAAGATCAAGTGACTGCGGATGGGAGTTCAGCTGTGCAAAAATCGCTTTATCGATGTGATCCTGGAGTCTCAAAAGTATCCAGTTGGATACACTTATTCGGTAAACTCAGGGGTCGACTCAATGCCCGCATAATAGGGGCTCAAGCCGTCTTGTCCTGTGGCGATATGGCCGGATCAATCACGCATTTCCTCATGCCGGATTGCGGCGCCGCCCGAGGGTCCACTTTCGGTACGTACCCAGCCGTCCCAGCCCAGCCAGTCAGACTCATAGCCGACATGCGTTTGCAGCCGTCGACGACATACCCAGTCGTCCACTTTTCTGATGACCGGGTTGTAATCGGAATACCAGGGCTCTTTATGAAGCATTTTCGACATGGGTCTCTCCAGGTTTCTCGCTGGTGGCTGTGGTGGAGAGCCAAGCAATTTCCGCACCATGGTCAGAAAATCAATGGTTTACCGTGATCCTGACGCAAAGCGGATGCGGGACTGTAAAAGGTTTCGTCACTCGTCGCGCCGTATTGTCTGCCGTTAAGCGTCCAACAATCGCCCGGAATCGCTCGGCCAAGGCAAGACGTTTATCGCCGCTGTCCACCTTTATCCTGCTGAATGACAGCTTTCGACGGCGCGGCGGGGTTTTCGGCGAATGCGGAAAAGTGGCCGTGGCGCACGCGCTGCCGTGCAAGCCGCCGGGTAGCCTAGTCCAGATCCCGATCCGGGAGAAAGAAACTCCAACGGGGCGAGGGCTGGAGAACCAGCCCTCGTCGTCTCCGGATGAACAAGCGTTCGCCGTTTGCATCCCTCAGTGTTCTTTTCGGGATCAGCGGCCGATCAGATAGCCTTGTAGCTGAATTTCTGCCCACCGACGCTGGCCTCGTACATCAGGCCACCCTTGGTGATCGTGAAGGTGGCCATGCCCTTATGGTATCCGCCGATTGTAGTCGCATCCTTCTTGCCGCCACTTGCGCCGGCTGAATTGCCGGAGGTATTGGCGGAAGCACCGGCTGCGGCCGTCAACGCAACAGCGCTTGCGTCGGCGCCGAACTCGAAGTTGCCTTTGGTGAATTCATCCAGGGCGCGCTTGTCCTCGAAGAAGATGACCTGGCTGAAGCCCGCGCCGCCGAGCTGAAAGCCGATTGTCGCCTGGGTCATGGAGGTATCACCAATGTGCTTGCCTTGTTCGTAGACGCGACCCTCACCGTAAGCGCCACCGACAACGAAGCCGGCCTTGCCGATGGTGGGGAATAGCGCGTATCCATAGGCGCTCGTGAACATATTGGAGGCACCTGCGTTCTCGAACAATTTCCTGGTGTCGGAATAGTCGTCGGCCAGTGCCGCAGTTGCCGGCAGAAGCAGGGTCAGGGTGAACAGTATGTTGCGAAGATTTAGCGTCATGTCTGCTTTCCTAGGTAGGATGAAACTGGAGGGCAGATACTATCCTGAAGGGGAATCCAGGTGCTACTTCTGAATCGCACTCAGAAAAACCACCGCCCTGCAGCAACTGCGCTCTTGGCTGCGGATTCAACCGATCGACTGTTCAGGATGGTTTGCGCCTTGATCGTAAATAACCGACCGAATCGCTCAACCCCCATCCTGCCAGAAGGCTCGGCGTGAAGCGGTCTCACGCGAAAAACGGCCATGGGCGGCGGGCGAGAGTCTGCCTGATCAGGAGGGGGATTTGGGAGCCGCCGTGTCCGCGATCTTGACTTCCATGCCCGGACGAACCTTTTGCAGGCCTTGAGCGATGACTTGCTCGCCCTTTTTCAGCCCCTTTTTGATGATCCACTGATGTTCATGAGAGGCGCCTGTCGTCACCATGCGTTTCTCGACCTTGTTGTCTTTACCGACAACGTATACGTATGTCCCCTCCTGGGTCTGCAGCAAGGCGGATTCGGGAATCAGCAATGCATCGGGTTGATTTCCGGCGATCATCCGCAACGGAATGTACTGTCCGGGAATCAGTGAAAGCTGCGTGCCCTTTCTCGGGTTTGAAAACGAAAAGCGTACCTGGGTTGTATCGGTTGCGGGGTCGATCAGGGCGCTGATGTAATTCAATTTGCCGAGGTTTGAATAGATGCTGCCATCCGGCATCACCAGCTGGGCAGTGAACTCAGTCGCTGTTGTCGGGGCCAGGCCCTGTTGCTGCAGCTGCTGTACCCGATATACCTGCTCGCGACTGATATTGGATATGACGTAAATCGGGTCGACCTGTACCACCGTGGTCAATTCGGTTTGCTGTTTTTGCACCAGCTCGCCGACGTGGGTCAGTGTCTCCTCGATCCGGCCGCTGAACGGTGCAGTGATCTTGGTGAAACTCAGGTCCAGCTCGGCATTTTCAATCTCGGCCTTGTCTTCATCGACCAACGCCTTGGCCTCGGCTTTCTTGGAATCGGCCTCATCCCTTTTTTCCACTGAAACGGAGCCTTTCTTGGCCAGCTTGTTATATCGTTCCGCTTCACTGGTCCAGAATTTCAAACTTGCCTGGTGTTGCTCGAGTTTTGCCTTGAGTGAATCGAGTTTTGACTGGTAGGGACGAGGATCGATCAAATACAGCGGATCGCCTTCAGTCACGTTGCTGCCTTCGGTGAAGTTTCGCTCGAAGATATAGCCGGACACACGGGGTACGATCTTGACAGTTTTGACCGGCTGCACTGTACCGGCCATTTCCATAATGATGGGCACGGCTTTTTGTTTGACGTCGGAGACGACCACGTTGGGTGGGGGTCTCTCGGTTTGTTTCTGTTTGGGTTTATCGCAGCCGGTCAGGCCACCCAATAGACCGA
>CAZCDY010000187.1:0-6602 GCA_964497145.1 uncultured Gammaproteobacteria bacterium | reverse complement strand
ATTGGGAACGCCCGACTGGCCAGTACACTTGAAGCAAGCCAGCAGGTCAGTGTCCAGCGGAACATAGTCCGGGGTCCAGTACATGTCACGGTATTCTTTTACGCCTGCATCATATGCCTTGGCCATGGTTTAACTCCTGCGCTATCGCTGGTTGATTCGAGCCGGGAATAGATCCTTCGATATGGTGCCGAAGCATAGGATCTCGCCTAACCTCATTTCCAATAGATCCTATCTTCAAAACCCATAGATCTACATCTATGTATCGCTGGCGAACAATATAGAAAGAGCGACAAACCCATCGACGGGCCTTGCACACCCTCTCCTTCAGAACGCACAACGCGTTGAAAACTGTGAAACAGGCCCGCATACAGCGGACCAACACCTGCAGCCGCTCGGTACGAGCCGTGCCACGGGTGCACCCTCTGTGAAATGGCCGCGCCATCGCGCGATCCTGCTGCCACAGGACAGTACGACTACCCGCCGGCCCCTGTCGGGCCGGTGATGGTATAGCCACAACCGGGAATGTCAAACCGCACAGGCTGCCATTGACGCTTGCCGCCATCGAAAACATCGCATCGTCAGGCGTGCGCACCGTCGGTCGTCCTGTCCTGTTCCTGGTCCACGGTGTCTCCATACCTCTGTAGCAGGACCCGCAGCGCCGTCTCCTTGTCAGGGAAGAACGCGTCCTTGCCGATCTGCTCGACCACCCCACCGCTTTCAAGCAGGCGGCGCACCTGGTGCTTGAGGCCGCTGAACATCAGCCACACGCCCACCTTGTGCAGCCGGTCGGCTACCTCACGGATCTTTTCTTCGCCGGATGCGTCGATGTCGTTGATACCACTGCCGACTACAAGGATCACTTTCGCTTTGGGAAAATCGGATATGGCCTCAAGGATAACGTCTTCAAAATAAGCGACATTGACGAAGGTCAGTGAACCGTCGAAACGCACCGGCACGAAGCGCTCGCTCATCGGCGTCAGACGGTTCGCGCGTATGCCACCGAGCGTGCCATCCGGCTTGCGGGCGACAATCTCTGCGCGTGGCTGCATCGTCCGGATCAGGAAGTGCAACACGGTCAGCGAGACGCCCAGCAGGATGCCGTTGGCGATCGCCGGTGCCATCACCAGCGTGGCCAGGAAGGTGACCACACCGATCAGTGCGCCTACCCGGTCGATCTTCCAGGCCTGTACCAGGGGCTTGACACGGATAAGGCTGAACACCGCCATCATCACGATCACCGCGAGTACCGCCTGCGGCAGGTGGTACAGGTACTTTGTGAAGAACAGCAGCACCAGCACCACGGCGAAGGCGCTGATGATGGCAAACAGCCCGGTCTTTGCGCCGCTTCGCGCCGCCACCGCCGATCGCGAGAACGAACCGCTGACCGTGAAGGCACTGAAGAAACTGCCGGCTATATTTGCCAGACCCTGGCCGATCAGCTCCTTGTTGGCATCGACTCGCTCGCCGGTGCTGGTGGCGATCGCCTTGGAGATCGAGGTGGCCTCCATGAAGCCGATCAACGCCATCACCAGCGCCGCGGGCAGCAAAGCGAGGGCCAGATCCCAGTGCACTACCGGCACCTCGAGGCTCGGCAGCCCCTCGGGGATGACACCGACCACATCACCGCCGGCCGACAGGGTCACCTGACCGTCACGCACTCCCTGCAGCCGCCAGCGCCGACCATCCGTCGCAGCGGCCTCCGGCGCCGCGCTATCGACGTAGAACAACAACTGCCCGTCCGCCTGTTCGACACCCTGGAAATTCACGTGGTGCAACTCGACCCGCAGGCGCGTCACGTCGCGTTCGCCCGCCGCCTGTTCGAACTCCAGCATCGGTACCGCGGAGCGCACCCCGGCCGCCCCGGCGACCGCATCCAGGTCACCGTCACGCTCCAGCTCATCCGCGAAACGGCTGATACCGGCCAGCTCGGTGGTGATCTCCGCCATGCGATTCTGCGCGCCATCGAGTTGCTCGAGCTTGGCGACGACGCCTGCATCGGCAATCTGCGCCGTCTTCACGGTAATCTTGTGCTCGAAGCCGATCAGTGCGCTCACGATCGTCGCCGCCAGCACCGCGAACAACACCCCGGGCAGACGCGGCTGGTGCCGGCGAAGCCAGTCAATCAGCAGCCAGGCCCCCAGCGCGAAGGCGACCGTCGGCAGGTGGGAATCCGGCACCTGACGGATGACACGCCACAGGTCCACCAGGTAGGACTCGGTGCGCGGGAAAGGCACACCCAGCACCTTGCTGAGCTGTGACAGGCCGATGATCAGTGCCGCGGCGTTGGTGAAGCCGACGATCACCGGACTCGACAGCAGGTTCACGACGGCCCCCAGGCTAAGCAAACCAAGCGTCAACCGCAGTACACCAACCATCAACGCCAGCATTACCGACAGTTCGATGAATATTTCCGAGCCCGGGCTCGCAAACGGGATCAGTGCAGCCGCGGACATCAGCGAGAGCATCGCGACGGGGCCGGTGTGCAGCTGGCTCGACGAACCCCAGAGTGAGGCGATTATTACCGGGACAAAGGACGCATAGAGGCCATACACGACGGGCAACCCGGCCAACTGCGCATACGCCATGCTCTGTGGCACCAGGACCAGGGCCACGGTGATCCCGGCGATCAGATCGGTGCGGAGACCGGCGCGCGACATCGGGAACCAGCGCAAAAACGGCAACAGCCGGGAGAAGAATGCGTACAAGACCACTCGCCCCTGGATCAACACTTGAGGCCAGCCAGTTTCGCCAGAACCTTCTCCGCTATCCAATCAATATTTCAAAACGTATAGATAGACCAAACTCTATGCCTGGACCTGGCCGGCCCCACCACGCGTTATCGTGATAAGCTTTTGCCGCAAAATGGCAAGGGCTTCTGGCGCTGTTCCATCGAGCCCAGCGCCTTATCGGGTCGGTAAAAGGTCTCGCTGAGCGGTTTGCTCAAGCACCGCTCCCGCCCGGCGGTTCAGTCGTTATCACCCAGTTCGGGGTCCCAGCCAAGATCCCGCGCACGCGCAACCGCGGCGTCATAGACTTCACGATGTTTCCTTGCCAATTCCGGGGGCAGATTGGATGCCAGGTGCCCGTAGGCTTCCCATTCCTTGGTGACCTGGTCATATAAGGCGTCGACGCGCTGCCGGGTCCAACCCTCACAGGTCTCGGTTTCCGGTATCAGACCAAACAACCAGGCATCGCGAATGATATTCCCAGTGGGGTTCATCGCGCCGTGTGGATCCTTGTCGATACCTATATACTTTTTCTGATTCATCCGGTGATTGCTTATATGAGTGAGTATTTGCATCATCATATCAAACCACCCTGCTGCGCCGACCCGTCATGCCAAACGACAAGCTCACCCTGCTCGACTTCCTCCGTCATGGACAGCCCGTAGGCGGCAGCCGTTATCGTGGAAGCGGCATCGACGACCCGCTGTCGGACCATGGATGGCAACAGGTGCGCGATACCACATCGGCGCTCGGGGGCTGGCAGCGCATCATCACATCCCCCATGCGTCGATGCGCTGAATTCGCGCATTGGTTCGCTGAACAGCGCGGGCTGCCACTGGAAACCCAGACAGCGCTCCGGGAGGTCGGATTCGGGGAATGGGAAGGCATAACCCGCGCCCAACTCCGGCAGGAGCGGCGTGCGGAATACGACGCCTTCTACCAGGACCCGGTCGGCAAACGGCCACCGGGGGCCGAATCTCTGGATGCCTTCAGCGCCAGGGTAAACGCCGTGATCGACCACCTGCTTGGAACCTATCCGGGCGAACACCTGCTGATCGTAGCCCACGCCGGCGTGATCCGCGCAGCCCTCGGGCATGTCACCCAGGCTCCGGCGGTCAACTGGTACCGCACGGCAGTGGACAATGCCGCCATAACGCGTTTTTCAAAAGACAGACACGGCCTCAGGCTGGTCGCACACAACTGGCGACCGAGCCTGTAAACTGCCGCGGTTGTCGATGCATCCCCCGCTGCGGGAACCTGCGTATCAAATCCTTCGCACGGAGAACGGAACATGCCCTTCGTACGCCTGCTTTTTCGGGTACTCCTGACCCTGCTGATCCTGTTGGCGGTCATCGGCCTGCTGCTGCCCTCCTCAGCCCGGGTCGAGCGCAGTATCCTGATCGACGCACCGGCAGCCGAGATTTTTCCCCACCTCAACAGCATGCGTGCCTTTCACGCCTGGTCACCCTGGTCCGACATCGACCCCGGGACCGAATACCAGTTCGCGGGGCCCGAACGGGGTACCGGGTCGCGCATGAGCTGGGAGAGCGGCAACAATCAGGTCGGCCAGGGCAGCCAGGAGATCATCGACAGCGTGCCGGACCGACGGGTAGAGCTGCAACTCGAATTCGGAGAGAAAGGCGATGGCAAAGCCACCTTCCTGCTGGAACCCGAGGGTGCAGCAACCCGTGTTCGCTGGCAGTTCAGCACCCTGTTCGGTTGGGACCTGTTCGGGCGTTATGTCGGCCTGATGCTCGACAGCATGATAGGGGCCTCCTACGACAAAGGACTCAAGGACCTGAAAACCAAGGTCGAACAGGCGAAACCCTTGCGCTCGCCACCCGCGTAGGGCGCAGCGCGAAGCCCCACAATACAAAGACTGAAGCTAACCAATGCTGGCGTGATTCCGATGTATCTATACTCGGCCGCCACGATCGCACAGTTGAGGACAACGGCATGGCAGAGGCACTCGGCAACAACAGCCACCTGATCGATACCGGGCTCTACGGGCCCGAACACGGTGCCTGCTATCTGTTGGAAGACAGCGGTGAACTTGCCATCATCGATACCGGGACCCAGCACTCCCTGCCCCAGGTCCTGGACGCCATCAGCGCGCTGGGCGCCACACCCGACCAGGTGCGCTATGTGATGCCCACGCACGTACATCTCGATCATGCCGGCGGCGCGGGTCAGCTGATGCAGAGCTGTCCGAACGCCACCCTGGTGGTCCACCCGAAAGGCCTGCCGCACATGATCGACCCCAGCAAGCTTCAGGCGGGTGCCACCGCCGTATACGGTGAAGTGGCCTTCCAGCGTGATTTCGGTACACTCATACCGGTCCCTGAGGAACGCACCATCGCCGCACCGGACCTGCAAAGCTTTGAACTCGGCAGCCGCAAGCTGCAGTTCCTGCACACCCCCGGACACGCGAACCACCACGGCTGCATCTTCGATCACCAGAGCGGTTATCTGTTTACCGGCGACACCTTTGGTCTGGCCTACAGGCAGTTCCGCCACAATGGCTCGGCGCTCGTGGTGGCAACCACCACCCCGGTCGCATTCGACCCCGACGCCTGGTTCGACAGCCTGGACCGGATGATGGCCCTTGATCCGCAGGCCTGCTGCCTGACCCATTTCGGCAAGATCGACCGACCGGCGGATCGGGTGGACATGCTGCGCGAGAGCATACAGACGCATGTCGACCTCGCGCTGGAAGAGGAAGGCCGCGATCCCGAGGGTCGCGAGGCACGGCTGAGGGCGGCGGTGGACCGGCTGCTGGTCGATGCCGGCTGCGCCCACAGCGAACTGCCTGCGGAACAGGTTCGCCACATATTCGAGTCCGACATCGAACTGAATGCCCAGGGCCTCTGCGTATGGCTGATCCGGCGGGCGAAAAAGACCAAATAGTCCCAGGCTATCGGCGCGTTTTGAAACGACGAATGCCGCACACCGCGGCGGCCGGTATAATCGCGGCCATTGCCAGAACCCGAGCCAGAAAATGCAACAGACAGACGACCTGCGCATCGAGAAGATCTACGAGGCCGAGGCACCCGCCGCGGTGCACGAACGCCATCCAATCACCGATAAGGCCGCACGAACGGTCTACGAGACGCGCGCAGCCATACACCACATTCTCAGTGGTGAAGACGACCGCCTGCTGGTGGTGATCGGCCCCTGCTCGGTGCATGATCCCAAGGCGGCGATAGAGTACGCCAACAGACTGATCCCGGTACGCGACCGCCTCAAAGACGATCTGCTGATCGTGATGCGCGTCTACTTTGAAAAGCCGCGCACCACGGTCGGCTGGAAGGGCCTGATCAACGATCCGGATCTCGACGAAAGCTACCAGATCAACAAGGGCCTGAACCTGGCCCGCGCACTGCTGCTGCAGATCAACAACATGGGCCTTCCGGCAGGCACCGAGTTCCTCGACCTGATCAGCCCACAGTACGTGGCGGACCTGATCAGCTGGGGCGCGATCGGCGCGCGCACCACAGAGAGCCAGGGCCACCGTGAGCTTGCCTCCGGTCTGTCCTGCCCGGTCGGGTTCAAGAATGGCACCGACGGCACCATGGGTATCGCGGTCGATGCCATGCGCGCGGCTGAACGCCCGCACGTATTCCTGTCCCTGACCAAGGCGGGCCAATCGGCGATATTCAACACCCGCGGCAATCACGACACCCACGTCATCCTGCGCGGCGGCGAACGCCCGAATTACGACAGGGAATCGGTGGAAGAAGCGGCCGAGGCGATGCGCAAGGCGGGCCTGAAGCCCAATCTTATGGTCGATTTCAGCCACGCCAACAGCCGCAAGCGGCACGACAGGCAGATCGATGTCGGTGAAGACGTGGCGCATCAGATCGGTCGCGGCAACCG
>CAZCDY010000186.1:0-6715 GCA_964497145.1 uncultured Gammaproteobacteria bacterium | reverse complement strand
GCGGGCGTATCGGACTCGGTCCAGGAACCATCCGGGTTCTGCGTCCAACCCGGCCATCCGTCACCGACCGGCCAGTCCGGATCGACCGGACCGATTGGCGGGGCCGCCGGCGCCGAACCGTCGTAGGACGAACCCGGCCAGAGCAGGTAGCCTTCTTTCGTTTCGAACGGCAAAGGTTCTTGCACAACGATCTCCGAGCCCGGTGTGTCTGTGACGTTGATCCAGGTGTAGGTCACTTCACTGGGCTGGAAACCCGGGATTCCGAACACGTCGAAGCTGTACTCGACCCACGGCACGTCGTTGACGCAAAAATCATCTGCCGTCAGCTCGATTTGCGGTTCCGGCGTCGGGCAAAGCACGTTCGCAATGTCGGTTGCCGTATCGGAAACCGCTGAGAAACCGCCTCCCTCCAGGCGGCAGAAGCCTTCCACGCTGGCCTCGTTCGTGAACAGGGTCTCACCTTGACCGAAGAGTTCTTCGCACTTGGAGGCGATGTTAAAGCTGCCGAGCTCAATGATCATGTCATCGCCCAGCGCATAGTCACCATTGATGCCCAGTTCACTGTCGCTGACCCGGACGTCACCCACCAGGGGCGCCGTGCCGTCATTGATCACCTTGACGCGGTAGTAGAGGATTTCCGCTTCACCGACCAGCAGGGCCGCTTGCTCGGTTTTGGCGTCAAACCAGGTATCGCCGTCCTTGCTCACTTCCTTGACGACATCGATGTCGCAGGTCGAGACCTCGTAAGAGGCAGTACCGTAGGACGAAGCCATCAAGCCATTGCTGCAGGTACCCTCCATTGCCCCGTAAGGAATACCGACCGCCTGGTCCACCCAATTCGTTGTATCGGACAATGTATCCAGCTCGTACTCGAGGTGAACTTCACAGCTTTCACCAACGGCATGACGCAGGACATTGTCGGGTGGGAAGCCGATCACCGGCACCGCGACGATGTTGTCGGATTCCAGGATATCGAATGCCGGATCGCCGGTCGGCGTCACGCAATCGGTATAGGTCACGCCATTCCAGATAATACTGTGGCCGGCTGCCGTGCACTCGCCCAGGGCGTCCATTTCTCCGCCGCCGCAGTCGAGACCGAAGCCGAAACCCGTCATGTCGATATAGGGATCCGGGTTGTCTCCATCCACGATGCTCCCCGCGCCAAGGCTAACCTTCAAGGTGACGGTATCACCCTCAAAGATCGTCCCCGGCCCATCAATGCCGGTAATTTTCAGGGCTGCATTGCACCTGTCCTGCGCACTCGCAACGAACGGAGCCATGAACAACATGGCCATAAAGATCGTCAGAATGCTTTTCCACTTCGCGTAACGCATTTGCGTTCTCCTTGAAAACACCCGCAAAAATCCGCAACGGGTCTTGGATTTCCACACACAACAAGACTGCCTCTCTGGACTGCATCCGTGCCCGAGAAATCCCTTGACCGTTCCGGTGTCCCAGCTTTTGCCCAATCAAGCCCCCGTAAGGAACGCCGAATTCGCGAAACGCTATGTCATTCAGTGACTTGTATTCTCTCCTTCCTCTAAAAACTGAACTGTTTCCCATACAAAAAAACAGGCACGCGCTCCCGTGGAGCGAACGTCCCTGTCTTGGTAGTAAATCTGTAGTCCCTTACGCTTGTTGGTGCGGGTCGATTTCCATCCGGCCGGGCACCAAAAGCATTGGAGTTTCCCCCCTTTGCGCAACCAATATAGGACATTTCCCTGCAAAAAGCATGGCCGAGAAGCCGTTTTCGACAAACGGACGTTCTCGACCGCCAAACGGTAGCCCCGTCGATGGTGACCCGCTTCCCGTTGCGGTATAAATAGGGCGCGGTTAGGCCGATTTCAGACAAAGCGGCCTGGCCGACCGGGGAGAGCCGGGGTGGTCGGCGCAGGATGCGCCAGGGAATGACACCGCGGCCCGGTTGACAGCAAACGAGGCTGTCTGCCCCTACAACGCGTCACAGGGAGTGACGCCACGACAAGGACGTCATCAAGATGCAAGGACTGCACAGACGCGTGATGCTCGCCGTCGCTGTGGCATTTACGGCCACCAGCGCCTCCGCACAGTATATCGACGAACCGGATACGGTCCGGAACAGTCGTTCGATTCTTACTTTTGAAGTAAGCAAGCAAAAATACGACCGCATCGCCGAAGCCGCGATATTCAAACCCCGGACCTACCATGTAGCCGATGCGACCTACGTAAAACTTCATTTCAGTCGCCTGCAGCTGCCGGAAGGCGTGTACGTCGAAATCAGTAATCCCGACGGCACCGAAACCTGGCGCTATTCCAGCAACGACCGCGACGCTTACACCCTGGACGCATCACTGGAAGATGACGGCATCAATTCCTTCTGGGCCATGTCCATCACCGGCGATACGGCGATCGTGCGGCTCACCGGCCGGCTGTCGCGTTTCGACCCGGCTCATCACGGTTACGAAATTGACGCTCATTACGCCGATGTGCCGCGTATCGATGAATACTCAAGCAAGATCAAATCAGGCGAAGCGGGATCTGCCGTGCAGTCCACCTGCGGCAGCAGCGAGCGGGTCGATGCGATCTGCTATGCAGAGACTCATTCCTCGGCATACAAGAAGTCGAAACGTGTTGCACTGCTCATCACGTCAACCGGCAAAAAATGCACGGCATGGCGCGTCGGCGACGATAATCGAATGCTCACGGCCCAGCATTGCATTTCCGAGCAGTCCCAACTGGATGGAGCCGAAATCTGGTTCGACTACCAGGCGAGCGTTTGCGGCGCCAGCGGCACCAACGAGACGGTGAAAGTCTCAGGCGGCACCCTGCTTTCCGAAGACTACTATCTTGACTATGCGCTGTTCACGGTCGATGACTTTCCCCGCATCGGTGCATTCGGAAATCTCGGTCTCGACCTGAGAGACGGCGAAATCGGTGAAAATATCTACATCCCTCAGCACGGACTCGGCAAGCCGACGCAGCTCGCGATCGAAAGCGACATGAACGACGGCCTTTGCCAGATCGATGACAACGATGTCGACAGGTATTCAGCGGGATCGGATATCGGCTACTTCTGCGACACTGTCACGAGCAGCTCAGGGTCGCCTGTCCTTGCCGCAGATACCGGCCGCGTCATTGCGCTTCACCATGCAGGCGGATGCATGAATACCGGCACCAAGATGGCGCGCATCTGGCCGTTGATCGACTCTTACTTTGACGGCGTTCCGACCGGCGGTTCAGGAAAAGAATGGCTGGACCCGAATGAACTGCCGGAGGCGCGCATATCCGCGAGCTGTGACGGGCTGAGCTGCGAATTTGATGCCAGCGAGAGCAGCGACAGCGATGGCTCGATAGAAAATTTCGAATGGATGATCGGCGAAGCCATGCTTTCCGGCCCCATGGTCAGCTACGAATTCTCCAAGAGCGGCGAGTATGAAGTAACCCTCGCCGTGATGGACAACGAAGGCGCCACGGACATCGTTGACGAGATGATTTCTGTAAGCGGCCCGAACCAGGAACCGAGTGCAAAGTTCTCCACCTCCTGCGTCGAAAACGACTGCAGTTTCAATGCATCGGGCAGCTCGGATCCGGACGGTGAAATCGTCGAGTGGAACTGGAATTTCGGTGACGGCGCGAAGGCCTCGGGCGAGTCGGTCGATCACGAATACGATGCCGAGGGCAGCTACAAGGTCACGCTGACCGTGCTTGACGACGGAGAAGCCAGCGACGAAGCCGACTACACCGTTTCGGTCACGCTGCCCAACGACAAGCCGGCAGCCATGTTCTCGGTCTCCTGCAGCGAACTTTCCTGCTCGCTGGACGCCGGCGCCAGCAGCGATGCCGACGGCGAGATCGTCGAGTGGAACTGGGACCTTGGCGACGGCTCCACCGCGTCGGGCGAAACGGTTCAGCACAGCTATTCGAAAGACGGCGACTACACGGTGGTTCTGAGCGTCATCGACGACGACCAGGCCAGCGATCAGTTTGATCGAAATGTAACGGTCACGGAAAACCCGCCCAATGAGAAACCGCTGGCCTACTTCAGCCGTTCCTGCAATAACCTGTCCTGCAGTTTCAACGCAGGCTCCAGCGGTGATCCGGACGGCGAAATCGTCGACTGGTCCTGGGATTTCGGCGACGGCTCCACGGCCGCTGGCGAGTCGGTGCAGCACACCTATTCCGAGGATGGAAGTTATACCGTCGTGCTGACCGTCACGGACGACCAGCAGGCCAGCGATCAGTACGACCGCGATGTCACGGTTTCGAAAACGGCCGCCAACGAGAGGCCGCAGGCTGAATTCAGCCGTTCCTGCGACGAGTTGTCCTGCACCTTCGACGGCAGCCTGAGCAGCGATCCGGACGGTGAGATTGTCGAGTGGGCCTGGGACCTGGGCGACGGCAGCCAGGCCAGCGGAAGTTCGATCGAACACGACTACTCGAAGGATGGCGACTACACGGTGCGCCTGGTCGTTACCGACGACAAAGGCCTGAGCGACAGCTACGAGCGCGAGGTCAGGGTCGAAACGGAACCGGCTGCACCCGTTGCGCGATTCACGGTTTCCTGCGAAGACCTGAGCTGCGCACTGGACGCGGGCGCCAGCACCGCCAGTGAAAACCCGGCCCCGACCTACGATTGGGCGTTCGGCGACGGGACGACCGGAACGGGCGGCACAGTCACGCACGAGTACGCCGAAGACGGTCTGTACACGGTCACGCTGAAGGTGACGGACGAGAACGGTTCCGCCACCACCCGGCGCACGGTACGCGTCAGCCTTGAAGCGCCGCCGGAACTGACCCTGGCTGCGTCACACAATGCATCCAAGATGATTCCTGTGATAGACCTGAGCTGGTCCGGCGCCGAGAGCGGGCTGGAACTCTACCGCGACGGCCAGTTGATCGCCGCCGTTGCCGCCAGCGGCAGCTACTCCGACAACGCACTCAAGGGCCACGGGCCGACGGTCAGTTACAACGTCTGTGAGATCGAAAGCGGCCGCTGCTCCAACACCGTCAAGCTGGAAATCGGCAAGATCTGATTTTGTAATCGAAAAGAAGGGGGTCAAAAAAAACCGCGGCTTCAAGCCGCGGTTTTTATCTGGGGTCAGAGTAGCTGAGCTACTTTGACCCCGGTCTTTTTTTGCTCAGCTACTCTGACCCCGGTCTTTCCCGAGCTTGCTCAGGCAAAGCGCCGCACGGCAATCATACCCATGCCGAGCATGAGCAGCGAAAGCAGCGCCAGGCCGTACTGGCTGAGCGTCGGAATGCCTTCAAAGAAGACCGAGTTGTACAGCGTGCAGGACGCCTCGTCTTCAACCGGCACTTCAGCGCAGTCGCTGACGTCGGCTTCGACGTAGTCAGGCAGATCCGGTTCGCTGACGGTGCAGTACGAGGAGCCGTCACCGGCCGGATACAGGCCGTCGATGGTCTGTTCGTCAACCTGGCCGCTGAAAGACAGGGTGCCAGAAATATCTTCCAGGGTACCGCCCGCCGCCGAGGGGTAGACGTCATAGCAGGTGTACTCGGCGTCGGCCACGAAATCGATATCCGTGGTCGAATTGCTCGATACCAGCCATTCCTTGATGACTTCGATCTCCACTTCCTCGATGAGGTTCGTGATATCGCAGGTGAAAGCACCCCCGGTCAGGCCATTGTAGTAGCAACCGTCATCATCGTCCGTGACGGTGTCAAAGATCGCGCCCGGCTCGAAGCCGGCCGTGTAATCAGCCTCGTATCCCGCCGGCACGGGCTCTTCCGAAACCGTGCAATTGGTAGAGCCGGTAACGAAGTCCCTGACGACGAACTCGACCCATTCCTCGTCCCCGAGCGTAAAGCTCTGTTCGAGGGGCAGCCCGGAGTTGCAGCGAAGGAACACTTCCGCCTCGGCATCGCTGTCATCCGTGAAGTCCTTGGTCACGCGGAAGGAGGTGCGCAGGGTGGACAGCTCCAGGCTGAGGGACCCTGTTGCGGCTGCACCGTCTGAACCCGGCGGATAAGGTGTGAAGTCAGGCGATGGCCCGGTGCACTGTGTCTGGGACCGGGCCCATCCGCCCGTCTCGAAGATTTCCGCGGTGCCCGGCGCCACGCTGTTCACCATGACATTGAACTCAACCGTGCAACTGTCCCCGGACACGAGCGCTATCGGCGAATCCGGGGTAAAGCGATACGTCACGCCGTCCGGCTGCGTGATCGTGTACTCAGTGTTTGGATCACAGCTGCCGCCCACGGCGTTGCCCGCCGTCGTGATGCTCACATCATTTCCGGCCGCGGCGCAGGAAAAGAAGTCACCGCCATCGCAATCCGGCTTGTAGTCAAAGCTTTGGATAAAGAGCACGCCGTCGACGTCGTTCGCCGTGACCTGTGAGGCCTCCAGCGTCATGCGGATCGGGATTTCTTCATTGATGTAAAACGGACCCGGGTTGACGGTCTGCATGTCGAGGTTCGAGTTGCAGGTGTACAACACGGTCTGCGCGAATACCTGGCCGGGCAGCGCAAGGGCAAGCATCATGACCCCCAGCCCGGACAGGCGCGAATTGAAAACTGATAACAAAGTGGAGCGCTTCATGGGTTTCTCCTTTCCCTCTTTACTGCGGCCCTTGGCAGAATGACTGCCGGGCCAATCGGTTGCCGCCGGGAGCGATAATCTGTTGTTGTTGGTTTGGGGCGCATCTCGCACAGCGTTCATTTTGTCGCCTGCGCAAAATCCGGCACCTTGCGCACCCACGACAAGAATACTAGTTTT